>NZ_CP109487.1:7027500-7348750 GCF_036227605.1 Streptomyces sp. NBC_01439
ATGCCGATCTCATGACCGCCGCATCTTCCGCGACGGCGACGAGCGTCTACGTCATCGCCATGGACGGGTCACAGCTGGTCAAGATCGGATACACCGCCGGCAACCCCGTTCAACGAATGGCCGGCCTACAGACGGGTCTCCCCGTCGCTCTGTCGCTGCTCTGGCACCGTGAGGGCAGTCGCGCCCTGGAATCGGCGTTGCATGCCCGGTTCGCGGAGCATCGGGTGAGGGGCGAATGGTTCGACCTGTCGCCGCTCGGTGACCCCGTGAAGCAGGTGGAACAGGCAGTTGCCGCCATCGAGGCCGCCGCATCAGCCGATGATGAACCGTGGCCCGTCACGATGTGGGTGCCGTATGACGGCGATCTCCCGTACTACCTGGTTCCCCGGGAGGCCATCACGGGGCGCTGCGCGTGTGGCCACCAGGCCGGCACTCATGGATGGTCTCGCGGCCGTCCCGGCGGATGCTGCGGTGAGCAGCCGTACCGCGGCATGTGGTTCTTCGACACGAACCCCTGCGACTGCCCGCAGTTCGACGACTCCCCGTCCACCATTCGCCGCTACTCACGTATGAGGGGAGTCGAGGCCGCTTCGGTCTGACCTCACCGCCGACGGCCGCCCCCGCCCCGCCCCCGCTCATGTCGAGCGGGGGCGGTCGTCGTTGCTAGGGTCACCAGCCTCGTGCGCGCCACTCCGCGAGGTGGGGGCGCTCGGCGCCAAGGGTGGTGTCGTTGCCGTGGCCCGGGTAGACCCAGGTCTCATCCGGCAGGACGCCGAAGACCTTGGCCTCCAAGCCGTCCATGAGACTGTTGAACTCCTCGGGCTGTGTAGTCCGGCCAGGGCCGCCCGGGAAGAGGCAGTCCCCGGTGAAGACGTGCGGGTGCCCGTGCGGGTCGTCGTAGATCAGGGCGATCGAGCCGGGGGTGTGACCGACCAGGTGGCGGGCGGTCAGGCTGACCCGTCCGACCGTGACGGTGTCCCCGTCGGCCACGAGCACGTCGGTCGCCACCGGGATGCCCTCGGCGTCGTGGGCACCCGCGTAGGTGCGCGCGCCGGTCGCCTCGACGACGTCCGCGAGGGCGCCCCAGTGGTCGCCGTGCCGGTGGGTGGTGACCACCGACGTGATGCCGTCGTCGCCGATCAGCCTGAGCAGGGTCTCCGGCTCGGCGGCCGCGTCGATGAGCAGCTGCTCGTCGGTGGCGCGGCAGCGCAGCAGATAGGCGTTGTTGTTCATCGGGCCCACCGCGACCTTGGAAATCATCAGGTCCGCAAGTTCGTGCACGTCGGCGGGACCGCCGACCTTGACCTCTCCGGTGTACGTCATGTCTTGATCCTAGAGCGGGGGGAGCTCGGGCAGGCCGTCGCCGGCGATGACCGCGAGGTGTGCGCCCCGCAGGCCGCGCCCCGCCAGCCAGCCGAGCAGTTCGTCCTCGGGGCCTTCCAGGACGACCGGGGTGCCCTCCGTGCCGCCGGTCCGCCAGACCCTGTCGGGCCGGGCCCGCAGGGTCACCGGCGGCACGTCCGGACGGCCCGACCAGCGGTCGCTGAGGAAGGCGATCTCGCGGTCGGTGAACTCGTCCGGGAGGTGGGAGAGCTCGTAGCCGACGTTCAGGTCGACGTGGTGCAGATCGACCTCGACCCAGCGGCGGAAGGGCACGTTGGCGGCGAGGTCGGTGACGCCGTTGCGCAGCTCGACCGTGCGGGACCAGTCCTGGTCGTGCTCGGTGGTGGCCATGAAGCGGGCCGCGGAATCACGGAGGTCCGTCAGGTGTTCTTCGAGGGGCCGGCCGGCGTCGCGCTCGATGTCCGCGTCGCGGGCGGTGGCGCTCTCGTACATCGGGCGTCCCTCGAAGACGTTGACGAGCGCGTCGGCGTTGCGTGCGAGGTGGGCCAGGATGTGGCCGCGGGTCCAGCCCGGAAGGTGTGACTCCTCGGCGAGGGCCGCGTTGTCCAGTTTCGCGACAGCGGTCAGCAGCCGGTCCGTGGCTTCACGTACAGATCGCAGGTCGCGCACATGATCAGTCATGGCGGCGAGCCTAGTGGTTCACCGGGCACCGCCACACGATTGGGTGAAGCGGTCTGCGGAGTGCCGTAAATCGAATGTGCGTGCTATACGCTCGGAAGTCCAAGGACCCAGTCCATCGCAGAGGCGCCCCCCAGCCCCCATACCCTGGATAGTCGGGGGCCCGTGCCCCCGCTCTCTCAAGAAAGGTGCGGACCGGCGTGACCGACCGTCTCATCGTTCGTGGCGCTCGCGAGCACAACCTGAAGAACGTCTCGCTCGATCTGCCCCGCGACTCACTCATCGTCTTCACCGGACTCTCCGGGTCGGGCAAGTCCTCCCTGGCCTTCGACACGATCTTCGCCGAGGGGCAGCGCCGCTACGTCGAGTCGCTCTCGTCGTACGCCCGCCAGTTCCTCGGGCAGATGGACAAGCCCGACGTCGACTTCATCGAGGGCCTCTCCCCGGCCGTCTCGATCGACCAGAAGTCGACCTCGCGCAACCCGCGCTCGACCGTGGGCACCATCACCGAGGTCTACGACTACCTCCGCCTCCTCTTCGCCCGCATCGGCAAGCCGCACTGCCCCGAGTGTCGCCGTCCCATTTCGCGCCAGTCGCCGCAGGCGATCGTCGACAAGGTGCTCGCGCTCCCCGAAGGCAGCCGATTCCAGGTGCTCTCGCCGCTGGTGCGCGAGCGCAAGGGCGAGTTCGTCGACCTCTTCTCCGACCTCCAGACCAAGGGCTACAGCCGGGCGCGGGTGGACGGGGAGACCATCCAGCTCTCCGAGCCGCCCACGCTGAAGAAGCAGGAGAAGCACACCATCGAGGTGGTCATCGACCGCCTCACCGTCAAGGAGAGCGCCAAGCGCCGGCTCACCGACTCCGTGGAGACCGCCCTCGGTCTCTCCGGCGGCATGGTGATCCTGGACTTCGTCGACCTCGCCGAGGACGACCCCGAGCGTGAGCGGATGTATTCCGAGCACCTCTACTGCCCCTACGACGACCTGTCCTTCGAGGAGCTGGAGCCGCGCTCCTTCTCCTTCAACTCGCCCTTCGGCGCCTGTCCCGAGTGCACGGGTATCGGTACGCGCATGGAGGTGGACCCGGAGCTGATCGTTCCGGACGAGGACAAGTCCCTGGACGAGGGCGCGGTCTCGCCGTGGTCGCTCGGCCACACCAAGGACTACTTCCAGCGGCTGATCGGCGCGCTCGCCCAGGAGCTGGGCTTCCGCACCGACATCGCGTGGGCGGGGCTGCCGGCCCGCGCGAAGAAGGCGCTGTTGTACGGACACAAGACGCAGATCGAGGTCCGCTACCGCAACCGGTACGGGCGGGAGCGGGCGTACACGACGGCCTTCGAGGGCGCCGTGCCGTTCGTCAAGCGGCGGCACGCGGAGTCGGAGAGCGACGCCAGCCGCGAGCGCTTCGAGGGCTACATGCGCGAGGTGCCCTGCCCGACCTGTGAGGGCACCCGCCTCAAGCCGATCGTGCTCGCCGTGACGGTGATGGAGAAGTCCATCGCCGAGGTCGCCGCCATGTCGATCAGCGAGTGCGCGGACTTCCTGGGACGGATGCGCCTCGACGCCCGCGACAAGAAGATCGCCGAGCGGGTCCTCAAGGAGGTCAACGAGCGGCTCCGGTTCCTCGTGGACGTCGGTCTTGACTACCTCTCGCTCAACCGGGCGGCCGGTACGCTGTCGGGCGGCGAGGCACAGCGCATCCGGCTCGCCACCCAGATCGGCTCCGGTCTGGTCGGCGTGCTCTACGTGCTGGACGAGCCGTCCATCGGTCTGCACCAGCGGGACAACCACCGGCTGATCGAGACCCTGGTGCGGCTGCGGGACATGGGCAACACGCTCATCGTGGTCGAGCACGACGAGGACACCATCAAGGTGGCCGACTGGGTCGTGGACATCGGTCCGGGCGCGGGCGAGCACGGCGGCAAGGTGGTGCACAGCGGTTCGCTCAAGGAGCTGCTGAAGAACACCGAGTCGATGACCGGGCAGTACCTGTCGGGCAAGAGGGCCATCGCGATCCCGGAGGTGCGCCGGCCCGTGAACGGTGAGCGCAAGCTGACCGTCCACGGCGCCAAGGAGAACAACCTGCGGGACATCGACGTGTCCTTCCCGCTGGGTGTGCTGACGGCCGTCACCGGTGTTTCGGGCTCGGGCAAGTCGACGCTGGTCAACGACATCCTCTACACGCACCTGGCGCGCGAGCTGAACGGCGCCCGCTCGGTGCCGGGCCGGCACACGCGGGTCGACGGCGACGACCTCGTCGACAAGGTCGTGCACGTCGATCAGTCGCCGATCGGCCGCACCCCGCGGTCCAACCCGGCCACGTACACCGGTGTCTTCGACCACGTCCGCAAGCTGTTCGCGGAGACGATGGAGGCGAAGGTGCGCGGCTACCTGCCGGGCCGCTTCTCCTTCAACGTGAAGGGCGGCCGGTGCGAGAACTGCTCCGGTGACGGCACGATCAAGATCGAGATGAACTTCCTGCCGGACGTCTACGTCCCGTGCGAGGTCTGCCACGGCGACCGCTACAACCGCGAGACGCTGGAGGTCCACTACAAGGGCAAGTCCATCGCGGAAGTCCTGAACATGCCGATCGAGGAGGCGCTGGGCTTCTTCGAGGCGGTGCCGACGATCGCGCGTCACCTCAAGACGCTCAACGAGGTCGGGCTGGGCTACGTCCGCCTCGGCCAGTCCGCCCCGACCCTGTCGGGCGGTGAGGCACAGCGCGTGAAGCTGGCCTCCGAGCTGCAGAAGCGGTCGACGGGCCGGACGGTCTACGTGCTGGACGAGCCGACCACGGGTCTGCACTTCGAGGACATCTCGAAGCTGATCAAGGTGCTGTCGGGGCTGGTGGACAAGGGGAACTCGGTGATCGTCATCGAGCACAACCTGGACGTCATCAAGACCGCGGACTGGGTCATCGACATGGGACCGGAAGGCGGCTACGGCGGCGGTCTGGTGGTGGCCGAAGGCACGCCGGAGGCGGTGGCCTCGGTGGGTGCCAGCCACACGGGCAAGTTCCTGCGGGACATCCTGGGCGCGGACCGGGTGTCGGACGGGGCGCCCGTGGCGCGGCCGGTGGCCAAGAAGGCCCCGGTGAAGAAGGCCCCGGTGAAGAAGGCTGCGGCCACCAAGGCCGTCGCCGCGAAGAAGACGGCTCCGGCCAAGAAGACGACGGCCCGGGCGCGCAAGGCGTAGCAGCCGAGCCGCGTTCGAGTTCGCGTTCGAGTTCGCGTGCGGGGGAGGGTCCGGCCCATGGCCGGGCCCTCCTTCGTTCGCCCGGCTCAGGTGGCGACGCCCACCGCGCGACCGGCGCAGGCCGGGTCCGTCAGGACGGCGAGGAGGGCGTCCGCGACGTCCGCGCGCGGAATGGATCGGCCGCCGGGCACGTTGGCGCCGATCGCGCGGCGGTAGGTTCCGGTCCGGCGCCCACGTGGTCCAGCCCGTCGAGGAGTTCGCCCCGGCCGTGGCCCGCACCGTCTGGGCTGCGCTGAGGTGAGCTGAGCCGAGGAGATCCGAGCCGAAGAGACCCGAGCAGAACCAGTCAGAACCGGGCAGAACCGGGCAGCATGGAGCGGATAGGGCCGCACCGACCCGTCAGCGCAGCTCCGCCGCGTACGGCGGCTCCGCGCCCGCCCGCGTGCAGGTCAGGGCCGCCGCGTGGGCGGCGTGGGCCAGCACCTCCGGCCAGTCCACCGGGCCGCCCGGCAGGGCGGCGAGCCGGTGCAGCAGGGCGGCGTTGACGGTGTCGCCCGCTCCGATCGTGTCCACCACCGGCACCGGGCGGGCCACGGCCGAGTACTCCCCGCCCTCCCGCGTCCAGGCCGTCAGGCCCGCCGCGCCCCGGGTCAGCACCACTGCCGACGGTCCGGCCGCCAGCCAGTCCTCGACCCGGCCGCCCAACCAGGCCGCGTCCTCCTCCGACAGCTTGAGGACGCTCGTGTGCGGCAGCAGCCGCTCCAGGAAGCGCGCGCGGTACGCGGCCGGGTCCGCGATCAGCGCCGGCCGGATGTTCGGGTCCAGCAGGGTCAGCACCCCGCGCCGCGACTCCCGGCGCAGCAAGGCCTCGTACGCGCTCGCGCCCGGTTCCAGGACCAGCGAGCAGGTGCCGAGCGCGAGGGCCCGCACCCCGTCCGGGAGGGCCGGCGGCAGCGCGAAGAGCCGGTCCGCCGTGCCCTCGACGTAGAAGCCGTACGAGGCCGAGCCGTCCGGGGCCAGCGAGGGCACGGCGAGCGTGGTCGGCTCCGGCCCGCGCTGGACCAGCGACAGGTCCACCCCCGCGGCCCGCAGCCCGGCCAGCAGGCCCTCCCCGAAGCCGTCCGAAGAGACCCGGGAGCAGAAGGCCACCTCGGCGCCGAGCCGCCCGAGCGCGAGCGCGGTGTTGTACGGTCCGCCGCCCGGCCGGGGCAGCAGCGCCCCGGGCGGCCGTGCAACGGGCACCAGGTCGATGAGGGCTTCTCCGCCGACGACGATCACGCGGGGGAAGCTACCTCATGGGACGGAGGTATCGTCGGGTGGGCCGGTGCCCCGGCCGGGTTCCGGCCCGCGCCCCGCCCGGCACCCCGCCCCCCGCGCCCGCACCCCAGGAGAACCGCATGCCCGCGCCGCAGTCGCCCGCCCGCCGTACCGTCCTCAAGGGCGCCGCCGCGCTCGCCGGGGCCGCGGGCGCCGGAGCGACCCTCGCGGCCTGCTCCACCGAAACCAACAGCGGCGGCAACACCCCCGCCACGCCCACCGCGCCGGTGGACCTGGGCGCCGCGGCCGACGTCCCGGTGGGCGGCGCGAAGCTCTACAGGGAGAACAAGCTGATCGTCAGTTGCTCGGCGGAGGGCCAGTACAAGGCCTTCAGCGCCCAGTGCACGCACGCCGGCTGCGTCCTGGACAAGATCGTCGAGGGCGAGGGGAACTGCCCCTGCCACGGCAGCCGATTCGACGTGAAGACCGGCCAGGTCCTGCGCGGTCCGGCCGCCGCCCCGCTGCCCGCCGTCCCGGTCCGGGCCGAGAACGGCAAGCTCGTCGCGGGCTGACCGGCGCCCGCACCCGCGACCGAGCCTCAGTCCCAGTCCCAGGCGATCCCGAGGATCCCGCGCCGCACCGACTGCTCCACCAGGTGGACCGCCCGGTGCCGGCCGCTGGGCGTCAGGTCCACGAGGCCGGTGCGCGGAGCCCGGGGCCCGCCCCGGGCGAAGCGTCGGCAGCGCACCGGCAGGGCCGCCTCGTCGAAGCTGACCTGGAGCATGTACTGACCGCCGGCGTAGCTGAACCCGCGCACGTACTCGCCGCTGCGGGCTCCGGTGCCGTCCTCGATCCCGTAGCCGAAGACATGGGTGTCCCCGCGCCGCAGCCGCGCGTCGAAGAGCAGCTCGGCGACCACCACCCCGGACTCGGGGTGGCACCGCACCCGGCCCGTGCGGCAGTTCTCGTACGCCGTCACGCGCATCCGGGACACGTCACAGCCGGGGTCGCCGTGGTGGACGGCCAGGTAGCGGTCGACGCCGTCGCGGTGCGCCCGGACGATCTGCTGCGACTCGCGGACCCGTAGCTCCCCCGCCGGCCCGATGCGGACCCGCTCGTGGTGCCCGATCGAGTGCAGCCCGCCGTCCGGCGGGAGGTCCATCCCGTCCAGCAGCTGCTCCACCGTCCCGCCCAAGCTGAACAGGGCCCGGTACGAGCGGGTGGGCGGACGCGCGGACCCCGGCCCGGGATCCTGGGCGGCCAGCAGGCGCAGGAGGGCGCCGTCGGGCAGTTCCAGGATCCGCTCCAGGGCGGTGACCGCCCGCAGCGACTCCGGGTGACGGGGCCGCCGCGCGCCCTGCTGCCAGTAACTGAGGCTGGTGACGCCGACCTTGATGCCCTGGGTCGCGAGCCGGTGCTGCACCCGGTGCAGGGGCAGACCGCGCGCGGCGAGGGCGGCGCGCAGGGCGAGGTGGAAGGGGCCGCCGCGCAGCAACTGGCCGAGTTCCGTCGGGTCCTCGGTCGGTCGCACGGCGACTCCTTCGTGAACGTTCACACGGGCCGGCGCGGGGGATCGCGGCGGCGGCTCCGGGGGACCAGGTGACACGGCAGCAACCGTTCACACCGTAGCCCCACCGTTCACACAGCAATGTCACCGCGTATTGAAGCGTGTTGACCTGATCGCGACAACTGTCCGATGCTCCTGAACAGCGTCCGGACGCGCTCCTCCACCCCCCACACCCCACACCGGGAGGAACGCGATGCGCAACCGAAACCGGCGGCATTCCCCGGCCGCCTGCTTCACCGCCGTGTTCACCGCTCTGCTGTTCGCCCTGCCCCTCGGCGCCGGCACCGCCGCCGCTGCCGAGGTCGGCACCGATTCCGCCCTCGCCGCCAAGCGCCTGAACATCACCATGCAGGCCCAGACGAAGACCAACTGGTGCTGGGCCGCAGGCGGGAACACCATCGCCACCTGGTTCGGCCGGAACTACAGCCAGAACCAGTTCTGCAACGCCGCCTTCAACCGCCAGCAGGGCAGTGAATGCCCCAACAACCAGGCCACCCTGGGCAACGTCCAGACCGGCCTGCGCTGGGCCGGCATCAACCCCGGCTCGTACGTGAGCGGCTGGCTCCAGTACTCCACCGTCCAGACCGAGATCAACGCGGACCGGCCGATCGAGACCCGCATCCAGTGGTCGAACGGTGGCGGCCACATGCACGTCGTCTACGGCTACGACACCGCGAACAACTGGGTCTACTGGGGCGACCCCTGGCCCTCCAGCGACCGCTACAACTGGGCCTCGCACGCCTGGTACGTCAACAACAACACCTTCTCCTGGACCCACTCCCTCTACCGGATCGGGGCGTGACCGCCATGACCCTGCGCGCCGCCACCGCCGCTGCAGCCGCGGTCCTCGCCACCACCGCCCTCCTCGGCCTCGCCCCGCAGGCCACCGCGGCGCCCGGCGGCCCGGTGCCGCAGCCCCGAGCCGCCACCGCCGAGAACAAGGCCGCCGCCGCGCAGGCGGCCACCGCCCCCGACACCCTGGCCACCCTCTCCCGCTTCTTCGCCCGGGACGGCAAGGTCTCCGTCACGGCCGCGCAGCCCCGGATCGAGGGCGAGGCGATACCGGTCAACCACCTCTCCCCGGAGTTCGTCGCGGGCAGAGCGGGCGCACCCGTCGCCCGCCTGGAATTCCTCGCCAGCAAGGCCGTCTCCTCCGACGGGCAGCAGGCCGCGCTGTGGACCGCGCGGACGGAGGCCGGCTGGCAGGTCGTGAACATCGCCACCGGCGACGACGAGTTCCGCTACGCGCAGCTGGGCGCGGCGAAACTGCCCGGGGGGACGGTGTTCCGCGAGCCGCAGATCGACGCCTGGTACGTGACCCGGGGCAGCAGGGTGCTGCCGCTGGACGAGGACGCCGTGCGAGCCGTGGGCGCGGGCGGTGCGACGTTGAGCGCCTACCGGGCGCGGGTCGTCCAGGCCTACGGGGACAAGCTCCCCGGCTCCCCGTACGCCGAGCGCGGCGCGGCCGGCGGTTATGCGGATGCCGATGCCGGGCCGGCTGCTGCCGAGGGTGCGGAAGCGCCATGGGCGGCGGGGGCCGGTGCTGTGGCGCTCGGGGCGCTGGGCGTGGCCGCCGTGCGGCGATCGCGCCGGGCGGGCGCGCGGGCCTGAGCGGCCGAGCCCCGACCGCAGGGCCCGGCCCGACCCCCCCCCCCGGGGCCGGGCCCTGCGGGCGGCCCTCCCCGCCCCGCCCTTTCGCCGTTTCCCGGGGCTCCGCCCCGGACCCCGCGCCTCAAACGCCGGCGGGGCTGGAGGGGGGCAGTGGACCGGCCGGATCCGCAGACCGGGCCGGAGGCGTACGGTCGGTTGTCGGTGCGCGCCAGTAGGGTGGTTGGCATGGCCGACCCTTCCAGTTACCGCCCCGAGCCGGGACAGGTCCCGGACTCTCCCGGGGTCTACAAGTTCCGCGACGAGCACCGCCGGGTGATCTACGTCGGGAAGGCCAAGAGCCTGCGCCAGCGCCTGGCCAGCTACTTCCAGGACATCGCCGGCTTGCACCCCCGTACCGCCACCATGGTGACCACGGCCGCCTCCGTCGAGTGGACCGTGGTGTCCACCGAGGTCGAGGCGCTCCAGTTGGAGTACTCGTGGATCAAGGAGTTCGACCCCCGGTTCAACGTCAAGTACCGGGACGACAAGAGCTACCCCTCCCTCGCCGTCACCCTCAATGAGGAGTACCCGCGGGTCCAGGTCATGCGCGGGCCCAAGAAGAAGGGCGTGCGCTACTTCGGTCCGTACGGGCACGCCTGGGCGATCCGCGAGACCGTCGACCTGATGCTCCGGGTGTTCCCGGTGCGGACCTGCTCGGCGGGCGTGTTCAAGCGCTCCGCCCAGATCGGCCGCCCCTGCCTGCTCGGCTACATCGGCAAGTGTTCGGCCCCCTGCGTCGGCAAGGTCACCCCCGAGGAGCACCGCGAACTGGCCGAGGACTTCTGCGACTTCATGGCCGGCCGCACCGGCACCTACCTCTCGCGGCTGGAGAAGGAGATGCACGCGGCGGCCGAGGAGATGGAGTACGAGAAGGCCGCCCGGCTGCGCGACGACATCGGGGCGCTGCGCCGGGCGATGGAGAAGAACGCCGTGGTGCTCGCCGACGCCACCGACGCCGACCTGATCGCCGTGGCCGAGGACGAGCTCGAAGCCGCGGTGCAGATCTTCCACGTCCGCGGCGGCCGGGTCCGCGGCCAGCGCGGCTGGGTCACCGACAAGGTCGAGGCCGTCGACACGGCCGGGCTCGTCGAGCACGCCCTCCAGCAGCTGTACGGCGAGGAGAAGGGCGAGGCCGTGCCCAGGGAGGTGCTGGTGCCGGCCCTCCCCGAGGACACGCCGACACTGAACCAGTGGCTCGCCGAGCGCCGGGGGTCCCAGGTCAGCCTTCGGATACCGCAGCGCGGCGACAAGAAGGCCCTGATGGAGACCGTCCACCGCAACGCGCTGCAGTCCCTCGCCCTGCACAAGACCAAGCGCGCCAGCGACCTCACCACCCGTTCCCGGGCCCTGGAGGAGATCGCGGAGGCGCTGGACCTCGACAGCGCCCCGCTGCGCATCGAGTGCTTCGACATCTCGCACCTGCAGGGCGACGACGTCGTCGCATCGATGGTCGTCTTCGAGGACGGGCTGGCCCGCAAGAGCGAGTACCGGCGCTTCCAGATCAAGTCCTTCGAGGGGCAGGACGACGTCCGCTCCATGCACGAGGTGGTGTCCCGGCGCTTCCGCCGCTACCTCCAGGAGAAGCTCAAGACGGGCGAGTGGACCCCCGAGGACGCGGAGGACGCCGAGGACGTGGCCGCGGCCCGGGAGGTGTCCGAGGACGACGGGCGGCCCAAGCGGTTCGCGTACCCGCCCCAGCTCGTCGTGGTCGACGGTGGTCAGCCGCAGGTCGCCGCCGCCAAGCGGGCCCTGGAGGAGCTCGGGATCGACGACGTCGCGGTGTGCGGTCTGGCCAAGCGGCTGGAGGAGGTCTGGCTGCCCGGCGAGGACGACCCGGTCGTGCTGCCGCGCACCAGCGAGGGCCTCTACCTGCTCCAGCGGGTCCGTGACGAAGCCCACCGCTTCGCCATCCAGTACCAGCGCAACAAGCGCGGCAAGCGCCTGAAATCCGGGCCCCTGGACGAGGTGCCCGGCCTCGGCGAGAGCCGCAAGCAGGCCCTGGTCAAACACTTCGGTTCGGTGAAGAAGCTGAAACAGGCGACAATCGACCAGATCTGCGAGGTCCCGGGCATAGGTCGGAAGACGGCCGAGACCGTGGCCGCGGCCCTCGCCCAGGCGGTTCCCGCTGGTCCTGCCGTCAATACGGCCACAGGAGAGATCATTGAGGATGAGACCCCCGCGCCCGCGGGAGCATCGTCCGAACGGGGGACCGAGCAATGACAGAGCACGCGACCGCGCACGACCGAGACGGAGCACAGGTGAGTACGGGCACGACAGTGGAGCCCGGCGAGACCGCCGAGGCGGCCATCCCCGAGCTGGTGATCATCTCCGGCATGTCCGGGGCCGGCCGCAGTACGGCGGCGAAGTGTCTGGAGGACCTCGGCTGGTTCGTCGTCGACAACCTCCCGCCGGCCCTGATCCCGACCATGGTCGAGCTCGGAGCCCGCTCCCAGGGCAACGTGGCGCGCATCGCCGTCGTCGTCGACGTCCGCGGCCGCCAGTTCTTCGACGCCCTGCGCGAGTCCCTCGCCGACCTTGACAACAAGGGCGTCACCCGCCGCATCGTCTTCCTGGAGTCCTCCGACGACGCACTGGTCCGCCGCTTCGAGTCGGTCCGCCGCCCGCACCCGCTCCAGGGCGACGGACGCATCACCGACGGCATCGCCGCCGAGCGCGACCTGCTGCGCGAGCTGCGCGGCGACGCCGACCTGGTGATCGACACCTCCAGCCTGAACGTGCACGAGCTGCGCGCGAAGATGGACGCCCAGTTCGCCGGGGACGAGGAGCCCGAGCTGCGGGCCACCGTCATGTCCTTCGGCTACAAGTACGGCCTCCCCGTCGACGCCGACCTCGTCGTCGACTGCCGCTTCATCCCCAACCCGCACTGGGTCCCGGAGCTGCGCCCCTTCACCGGGCTCAACGAGGAGGTGTCGGGGTACGTCTTCAGCCAGCCCGGCGCCAAGGAGTTCCTCGACCGCTACACCGAGCTGCTGCAGCTCATCGCCACCGGCTACCGCCGCGAGGGCAAGCGGTACGTGACCATCGCGGTCGGTTGCACCGGCGGCAAGCACCGCAGCGTGGCCATGTCCGAGAAGCTCGCCGCCCGCCTCGCCTCCGAGGGAGTCGAGACCGTCGTAGTCCACCGGGACATGGGGCGCGAGTGACCGCACGGACCCCGCGGCTGAGCCGCCTGCGCCGCCTCACCCCGGGCCGGGGCGAAGACGGCGCGGGCCGCTCCGGCCGCCGGCGCGGCGCCACGCCCAAGGTGGTGGCGCTCGGCGGCGGCCAGGGCCTGTCGGCCTCCCTCGCCGCGCTGCGCCGGATCACCGGTGACCTCACCGCCGTGGTCACCGTGGCCGACGACGGCGGTTCCAGCGGCCGGCTCCGGGAGGAGCTCGACGTGCTCCCGCCCGGCGACCTGCGCAAGGCGCTGGCCGCGCTGTGCGGTGACGACGACTGGGGCCAGACCTGGGCCCGGGTGATCCAGCACCGCTTCCAGTCCGAGGGCGATCTGCACGGGCACGCGGTCGGCAACCTGCTGATCGTCGCCCTGTGGGAACAGCTCGGCGACCCCGTACAGGCCCTCGACCTGGTCGGCAAGCTGCTCGGGGCCCAGGGCCGCGTCCTGCCGATGTCGGCCGTGCCGTTGGAGCTGCAAGCCCTGGTCCGGGGGCACGACCCGGCCCGCCCCGAGCACGTGGACACCGTCCGCGGGCAGGCCACGGTGGCGCTGACACCGGGCGAGGTGCTCTCCGTGCAGGTGGTGCCGAGCGACCCGCCGGCCGTACCGGAGGCCGTGGCCGCGGTCCTGGACGCCGACTGGGTGGTGCTCGGTCCGGGGTCCTGGTTCTCCTCGGTCATTCCACACCTGCTGGTGCCGGAACTGCTGGACGCGCTGATGGAGACGAAGGCCCGGCGGGTCCTCTCGCTGAACCTCGCGCCGCAGCCCGGCGAAACAGAGGGCTTCTCTCCGCAGCGTCATTTGGAGGTTTTGGCCCGACACGCCCCTAAACTCGCCCTGGACGTGGTGCTGGCCGACGAGGCCGCCGTGCCCGACCGCGAGTCCCTCGCCGATGCCGCGAAACGGTTCGGGGCAGCGGTCGAGCTGGCGCCCGTGGCCAGGCAGGACGGCTCTCCGAAGCACGACCCGGAGCTGCTGGCCGCCGCGTACGACCGTATTTTTCGGATGCATGGAAGGATCGGCCCATGGCGATGACGCCTGCGGTGAAGGATGAGATCTCCCGCCTGCCCGTCACCCGGACCTGCTGCAGGAAGGCGGAGGTCTCGGCGATCCTTCGGTTCGCGGGCGGGCTGCACCTGGTGAGCGGCCGCATCGTCATCGAGGCGGAGCTGGACACGGGAATCGCCGCCAGACGCCTACGCAAGGACATCCTGGAGATCTTCGGCCATTCTTCGGACCTGGTGGTGATGGCCCCCGGCGGACTGCGCCGCGGCAGCCGCTACGTGGTCCGCGTCGTGGCCGGCGGTGACCAGCTGGCGCGCCAGACGGGCCTCGTGGACGGCCGCGGACGCCCCATTCGGGGTCTTCCCCCGCAGGTGGTCTCCGGGGCCACCTGCGACGCGGAGGCGGCCTGGCGCGGCGCCTTCCTGGCCCACGGCTCGCTGACCGAGCCGGGCCGGTCCTCCTCCCTGGAGGTCACCTGCCCCGGCCCGGAGGCCGCCCTGGCCCTGGTGGGCGCCGCCCGCAGGCTGTCCATCGCCGCCAAGGCGCGCGAGGTGCGCGGAGTGGACCGGGTCGTGGTCCGCGACGGCGACGCGATCGGGGCGCTGCTGACCCGGCTCGGCGCGCACGAGTCGGTACTGGCCTGGGAGGAGCGGCGGATGCGGCGCGAGGTGCGCGCCACCGCCAACCGCCTGGCCAACTTCGACGACGCCAACCTGCGCCGCTCGGCGCGGGCCGCGGTGGCCGCCGGAGCCCGCGTGCAGCGCGCGCTGGAGATCCTCGGCGAGGAGGTCCCCGAGCACCTGGCCGCGGCGGGCCGGCTGCGCATGGAACACAAGCAGGCCTCCCTGGAGGAGCTGGGCGCGCTCGCTGACCCCCCGCTGACCAAGGACGCGGTCGCCGGCCGGATCCGACGGCTACTCGCGATGGCCGACAAGCGGGCCCAGGACCTCGGCATCCCGGGCACCGAGTCGAACCTCGACCTCAGCGAGGAGATGGCCGACAACATGGCCGGTTAGGCCGTCCCGTACGGCTGAAGGGGCTCGCGCGATCACTCGTGCGGGCCCCTTTGCCGCACGCCCCATTGACATGAGCATGGGCCGGTCTCGAGTCTGGCGTCCGAACGCTTTCGTGGCAGACGACGCCCAGGGGGGCACATGAGTCACCGCGCGAGATCGATCCTCGCCGCAAGCGCACTCGTCTTCGGAACCACGCTCGCCGTCCTACCCGCCGCGGCGCAGGCCCAGCCGGGACCCGGCACCGCATCCGGCGCAGACGAGGTACGCGTCTACGACGCCGACATCACCCGGGAACAGGTCCCGCTGGTCCTCGCCGCGGGGCAGGACGCGCACGAGCTCACCGAGCGGGCCCCGGAGACCGGCACCGCCCGGGTCGAGCTCTTCCTCAGCGGCGGCCAGGCCGAGGAACTCGCGGCCCAGGGCGTCAAGCTCGCCGAGCGCAAGGTCCCCGCCCAGGGCCTGGCCCGCGCCAAGGCCGCCGGGGACGGGGTGTTCCGCCCGTACAGCGGCAAGGGCGGCCTCCAGGAGGAGATCCTGCGGACCGCGCAGGAGAACCCGGGGCTCACCAAGGTCGTCTCCATCGGCAAGACCGTCCAGGGCAAGGACATCCTCGCCCTGAAGGTCAGCAAGAACGCCAAGAAGACCAAGGACGGTGACAAGCCGTCGGTCCTCTACATGTCCAACCAGCACGCCCGTGAGTGGATCACCCCCGAGATGACCCGGCGGCTGATGCACCACACCCTCGACAACTACGGCAAGGACCCGCGGATCACCAAACTGGTGGACTCCAGCGAGCTGTGGTTCCTGCTCTCCGCCAACCCGGACGGATACGACTACACGCACGCCGCCGACGGCCAGCGGCTGTGGCGCAAGAACCTGCGCGACAACAACGGCGACGGGAAGACCGGCCCCGGCGACGGGGTCGACCTCAACCGGAACTTCGCCTTCAAGTGGGGCTACGACAACGAGGGCTCCTCGCCGAACCAGTCGAGCGAGACCTACCGCGGCCCGAGCGCCTCCTCCGAACCCGAGACCGTCGCCCTCGACCGCTTCGAGAAGCGCATCGGTTTCGACTACGCGATCAACTACCACTCCGCCGCCGAACTGATCCTCTACGGCGTGGGCTGGCAGGTCGCCACCCCCACCCCCGACGACGTCGCCTACAAGGCGCTCGCCGGCACCCCGGAGAACCCCGCCGTCCCGGGCTACTACCCGCAGGTCTCCTCCGAGCTCTACACCACCAACGGCGAGGCCGACGGCCACGCCTCCAACGTCAACGGCATCATGATGTTCACGCCGGAGATGACCACCTGCCAGACCGCCTCGGCGAGCGACCCGAACGACCAGTGGAAGCCCGAGGACTGCGCCTCCGGCTTCAACTTCCCGGACGACGAGAAGCTCATCCAGGCGGAGTTCTCCAAGAACGTCCCCTTCGCCCTCTCCGTCGGCGAGAGCGCCGCGCACCCGGACCGGCCGTCCTCCTCGGTCGGCCTGAGCGCCGCGGACTTCACCGTGGACGCCTTCGCCACCTCCTACGCCGCCCGCGGCGAGGGCCAGACGGTCTCCGTCACGGCCCGCAAGGCGCTGAAGGACAAGGAGCTCAACTTCCGGATCAACGGCGGCCGCACGCACGACGAGGACCTCAAGGCCTGGAAGGGCGGCGAGGTCTACGGCGGCGACGACAACAACTGGTTCGACGAGTACCGCGCCGAGGTCGACGGCGCGAAGCCCGGCGACAAGGTCGAGGTCTGGTTCACCGGCCGAGACCGCTCCGGCAAGCAGGTCTCCAGCGAGCACTTCACGTACACGGTGGCCGAGCGGCCGCGCGCGGACGTCCTGGTGATCGCGGAAGAGGGGGCCAAGGCCCAGCACGCCCAGACCTACGTCGACGCCCTGCGCGCGAACGGAAAGTCCGCGGCGGTCTGGGACGTCGCCGTCCAGGGCGCCCCGCACCACCTCGGCGTCCTCTCCCACTTCGGTACGGCCGTCCACTACACGGGGGCCAAGACCCCGGGCGGCGACACCCAGTTGGCGGTCCGCGACTTCCTGAACGAGGGCGGCAAGCTGATCGAGGCCGGTGAGCTGGCGGGCGGCAACGCCCAGGTCGGCCGCGCCGTGACCAACGACTTCAGCCAGTACTGGCTCGGCGCGTACAGCCGGACGAGCACCGCCGGAGCCACCGGCTTCGCCGGCGCCGGGGCCCTGAACGGCGCCCGGGGCACCGTCGGGGACGCCGCGGGCAACCCGCTGAACGCCCCCGGCGGGTACACCGTGACCTCCGAGACCCTGGCGCCCGCACAGTTCCCGCAGTTCAAGAGCGCCCAGGCGGGGGCCTTCACCGGGGTCGTGAACCCGTACGCCCCCTATGCCGGCGCCAGCATGGCCGCGGCCCTGCACGCCGACGACGACTGGAAGCGCCTCGTCCGTACGATCGACCTGACCGGGGTCACCGCGGTCGACCAGCCCCAACTGAAGCTGGCGCTCAACTGGAACGTCGAGGAGGGCTACGACCACGCCGCACTGGAGGCCCGGACCGCCGGCGGCGACGACTGGACCACCCTGCCGGACGCGGGCGGCCTGAGCAGCACCACCGTCCCGGAGGAATGTGCGGCCGGGTTCTTCGTCAACGGGCACCCGTTCCTGCGCCGCTACCTCACGCTCGACGCCGCCGGCTGCACCCCGCAGGGCACCAGCGGCAAGTGGAACAGCTTCACCGGTTCCTCCGGCGGCTGGAAGCAGGTCGCCTTCGACCTGAGCGCCTACGCCGGCAAGACCGTTGAGCTCTCGCTCTCCTACATCACCGACCCGGGCTCGGGCGGCCGCGGCGTCTTCGCGGACGAGGCCCGCCTCTCCGTCAAGGGCGCGGACCAGCCCGTGGAGGGATTCGAGACGTCCCTCGGAGCCTGGACGGCACAGGCCGCACCGGCCGGCAGCCCCGAGGTTCCCGGCGAATGGGCCCGGTCCGGGGAACTGTTCAAGTCCTACGCTGCGGTGACCACGCGTGACACGGTGTTGCTGGGCTTCGGCCTGGAGCACATGCCCACCGCAGCGGACCGTGCCCTACTCATCGGTAAGGCACTGCGCACACTGCACCGCTGATCCGAGCCTCGGTCGTCACTCACCCTGAGTGACGAGGGGCCGAAGTCCGAGGTCCCGTTCCGGAGTGTCCGGAACGGGACCCTCGCGGGAGTACCCCCGGGAAGTAGGGGGAGTGTCAGGCCCCGATCGATGTCACCCAAAAGCTCACGGAGAGGTAGGGTCGTAAGCGGTCGGGGACATCCCATTTCAACTCGCCGGCGCTCTTACCGGCGCACCAACGAGGAGATCGGTTCGTGACGATCCGCGTAGGCATCAATGGTTTTGGCCGAATTGGCCGTAACTACTTTCGGGCGCTTCTGGAGCAGGGAGCGGACATCGAGATCGTCGGTGTCAACGACCTGACTGACAACGCCACCCTGGTGCACCTTCTCAAGTACGACACGATCCTGGGCCGCCTCAAGGCCGAGGTCTCCCACACCGACGACACGATCACGGTCGGTGGCAACACGTTCAAGACCTTTGCCGAGCGCGACCCCGCGAACCTGCCCTGGGGCGAGCTGGGCGCCGACATCGTCATCGAGTCGACTGGCATCTTCACGAAGAAGGCCGACGCCGCCAAGCACATCGCCGCGGGCGCGAAGAAGGTCCTCATCTCGGCTCCGGCCAAGGACGAGGACATCACCATCGTGATGGGCGTCAACCAGGACAAGTACGACGCGGCCAACCACCACGTCATCTCCAACGCCTCCTGCACCACCAACTGCGTGGCGCCGATGGCCAAGGTCCTCGACGAGAACTTCGGCATCGTCAAGGGCATGATGACGACGGTCCACGCGTACACGAACGACCAGCGCATCCTGGACTTCCCGCACTCGGACCTGCGTCGCGCCCGCGCCGCCGCCGAGAACATCATCCCGACCTCCACCGGTGCCGCGAAGGCGACCGCGCTGGTCCTCCCGCAGCTCAAGGGCAAGCTGGACGGCATCGCCATGCGCGTCCCGGTCCCGACCGGCTCGGTGACCGACCTGGTGCTGGAGCTCTCCCGCGAGACCACGGTGGAAGAGATCAACGCGGCCTTCCAGAAGGCTTCGGAGGGGCAGCTCAAGGGCATCCTCGACTACACCGAGGACGCGATCGTCTCTTCCGACATCGTGAACTGGCCCGCGTCCTGCACCTTCGACTCCTCGCTGACCATGGTTCAGGACGGTACGCAGGTGAAGGTCGTCGGTTGGTACGACAACGAGTGGGGCTACTCCAACCGTCTCGTCGACCTCACCGTCTTCGTCGGCGGTCAGCTCTAAAAACGTAGGGCAAGGCACCACGATGTGAAGCACAGGGTCCGAGCAGCGCGACGATGCGCCGCACGGGCCCTGTTGCTTGCCTCGTTATCCTTCCTCGCCCTTCGAGTGAAGGCTCAAAGGAGTAGAAATACATGAAGACGATCGATGAACTGCTCGCCGAAGGCGTCAAGGGCAAGCGGGTCTTCGTCCGCGCGGACCTGAACGTCCCGCTGGCCGAGGGCACCATCACCGACGACGGCCGCATCCGCGCCGTCCAGCCCACGATCGCGAAGCTCGCCGAAGCCGGCGCCCGCGTCATCGTGGCCTCGCACCTGGGCCGCCCCAAGGGCACCGGCGTCGAGCCGGCGTTCTCGCTGGCCCCGGCCGCCACGCGCCTCGGCGAACTGCTCGGTGCGGACGTGGCGTTCGCCACCGACACCGTCGGCTCCTCCGCCAAGGAGACCGTCGCGGCCCTCGCCGACGGCCAGGTTGCCGTGATCGAGAACCTGCGCTTCAACGCCGGTGAGACCTCGAAGGACGACGCCGAGCGCGGCGCCTTCGCGGACCAGCTCGCGGAGCTCGCCGACCTCTACGTGGGCGACGGCTTCGGCGCCGTGCACCGCAAGCACGCCTCGGTCTTCGACCTCCCGGCCCGCCTCCCGCACGGGGCCGGCTACCTCATCGCCACCGAGGTCGGCGTCCTGAAGAAGCTGACCGCCGAGGTCGAGCGCCCGTACGTGGTGGTCCTGGGCGGTGCCAAGGTCTCCGACAAGCTCGCCGTCATCGACGAGCTGCTCGGCAAGGCCGACCGCATCCTCATCGGCGGCGGCATGGCCTACACCTTCCTCTACGCCAAGGGCTACGAGGTCGGCATCTCCCTGCTCCAGAAGGACCAGGTGGACAAGGTCAAGGAGTACATGGAGCGCGCCGAGAAGACCGGCGTCGAGCTGGTCCTCCCGGTCGACGTGCTGGTCTCCGCGGAGTTCCCGGACCTCAAGGGCAAGACCCCGGCCACCTTCGAGACCGTCGACGCGGACAAGATCCCCGCCGACCAGGAGGGCCTGGACATCGGCCCCAAGACGCGCGAGCTGTACGCGTCGAAGATCGCCGACGCGAAGACCGTCTTCTGGAACGGTCCCGTGGGCGTCTTCGAGCACCCCGACTACGCCGGGGGCACCACGGCCATCGCCCAGGGCCTGCTCGACAGCAGCGCCTTCACCGTCGTCGGAGGTGGCGACAGTGCCGCCGCGGTCCGCATCCTGGGCTTCGACGAGAATGCATTCGGCCACATCTCGACCGGTGGCGGCGCCTCCCTCGAATACCTCGAGGGCAAGACGCTCCCCGGCCTCGCCGCCCTGGAGGGCTGAACCCGTATGACCACGCGCACCCCGCTCATGGCGGGCAACTGGAAGATGAACCTCAACCACCTCGAGGCCATCGCCCACGTCCAGAAGCTCGCCTTCGCCCTCACCGACAAGGACTACGACGCCGTCGAGGTCGCGGTCCTGCCGCCCTTCGTCGACCTGCGCTCGGTCCAGACCCTGGTCGACGGCGACAAGCTGAAGATCAAGTACGGCGCCCAGGACATCTCCGCGCACGACTCCGGTGCCTACACCGGCGAGATCTCCGGCCCGATGCTGTCGAAGCTGAAGTGCACGTACGTGGCCGTCGGCCACAGCGAGCGCCGCCAGTACCACGCCGAGAGCGACGAGATCTGCAACGCCAAGGTCAAGGCCGCCTTCCGGCACGGGATCACCCCGATCCTGTGCGTCGGGGAGGGCCTGGACGTCCGCAAGGCCGGCCAGCAGGTCCCCTACACGCTGAGCCAGCTCGACGGCGGCCTGGAAGGCGTCCCGGCCGACCAGGTCGAGTCCATCGTGATCGCCTACGAGCCCGTCTGGGCCATCGGGACCGGCGAGGTCGCCACCCCCGACGACGCCCAGGAGGTCTGCGGGGCGATCCGCGGCCGCCTCGCCGAGCTGTACTCGCAGGAGCTGGCCGACAAGGTCCGCATCCAGTACGGCGGCTCCGTGAAGTCCGGGAACATCGCGGCGATCATGGCCCAGCCCGACGTCGACGGCGCCCTGATCGGCGGCGCGGCACTGGACGCTGACGAGTTCGTCAAGATCGTCCGCTTCCGCGACCAGTGAGTATGCGGTAGGGCGGATCCGTCGTACCCTTGCGGGGGCCAGAGGCTGATGCATCAGCCCCTGGCCCCCGTGCACATCTCGCAATGCCGGAAAGCCCGAAAAAGCCAGAAAGTAGGAATCAGCCGTGATTATGGGGTTCTCGATCGCCCTGATCGTCTTCAGCGCCCTGCTGATGCTGCTCGTGCTGATGCACAAGGGCAAGGGCGGCGGCCTCTCCGACATGTTCGGCGGCGGTATGCAGTCGTCGGTCGGCGGTTCCTCCGTCGCGGAGCGCAACCTCGACCGCATCACCGTGGTCGTCGGTCTGCTGTGGTTCGCGTGCATCGTCGCGCTCGGTCTGCTGACGAAGTCGAGCACCTGACCGTTCTGGCCATTCTGGCAGTCCGGTCGGCGCCGCCCGGCCTATCATGAGGTCCTGCGCCCTGGTTGCGGAACGAGTTATTCTGCTCCCCCACCCGAGGGGATGATCCCGTGAGTTGGGCTCTACGTACCCGGGGCGTTTCAGCAGGAACATCCTCACGCTTGGCGGCACCATCACGCAGGGGAGTTACGACCGTGGCAAGTGGCAACGCGATCCGTGGTAGCCGGGTCGGAGCGGGGCCGATGGGTGAGGCGGAGCGCGGCGAGTCCGCGCCCCGTCTGCGCATCTCCTTCTGGTGCTCGAACGGGCACGAGACGCAGCCGAGCTTCGCCAGCGATGCGCAGGTGCCGGACACCTGGGACTGCCCGCGCTGCGGGTTCCCGGCCGGCCAGGACCGGGACAACCCGCCCGCGCCGCCGCGCACCGAGCCGTACAAGACGCACCTGGCGTACGTACGGGAACGGCGCTCGGACGCCGACGGCGAGGCGATCCTCGCCGAAGCGCTCGCCAAGCTCCGCGGCGAGATCTGAGACGGCTCGAAGCACGTGACACGAGGCCCGGTGACACAGGAACATCTCCTGCGTCACCGGGCCTCTTTGTGTGCGTTCTGCCGCTTGTGATCCCTTAGGTTGGTGAACGGCGGGGCACGACAGGACGGAAGAAGTGGGTTGATGTCCGAGATGAACGCAGGCACGCGTACGAAGCTGAACCGGACGACGGAGTGGCTTGCCCTCGGCAAGCACCGGGAGGAGTTCGGGCAGACGCATCTGCGGGAACTGTTCGAGCAGAATCCCGGCCGCGGCGCCGGCTACACCCTGCAGGTCGGTGACCTGCACATCGACTACTCGAAGCACCTCGTCACCGACGAGACGCTCGCACTGCTGCGCGAGCTGGCCGAGGCCACGGGCGTGGCCGAGCTGCGCGAGGCGATGTTCCGCGGCGAGAAGATCAACACGACCGAGGACCGGGCGGTGCTGCACACCGCCCTGCGCGCACCGGCGGACACCGTCGTCGAGGTCGACGGCGAGGACGTCGTCCCGGGCGTGCACGCCGTCCTCGACAAGATGGCGGACTTCGCCGACCGGATCAGGTCGGGAGCGTGGACCGGCTCCACGGGCCAGCGCATCAAGAACGTCGTCAACATCGGCATCGGCGGCTCCGACCTCGGTCCGGCCATGGCGTACGAGGCCCTGCGCGCCTTCACCGACCGCGATCTGACGGTGCGCTTCGTCTCCAACGTCGACGGTGCGGACCTGCACGAGGCCGTGCGGGACCTGGACCCGGCCGAGACGCTGTTCATCATCGCCTCCAAGACCTTCACCACCATCGAGACCATCACCAACGCCACCTCGGCGCGCGGTTGGCTGCTCGCCGGACTGGGCGGCGACCAGGCCGCCGTGGCCCGGCACTTCGTGGCGCTGTCCACCAACGCCGAGAAGGTCACCGACTTCGGCATCGATCCGGCCAACATGTTCGGGTTCTGGGACTGGGTCGGCGGACGCTACTCCTTCGACTCCGCCATCGGCCTCTCGCTGATGATCGCGATCGGCCCGGCCGCCTTCCGCGAGATGCTCGGCGGCTTCCACGCCATGGACGAGCACTTCCGCACGGCGCCCGCGCACGAGAACGCGCCGCTCCTGATGGGCCTGTTGGGGATCTGGTACGGCGCCTTCTTCGACGCCCAGTCCCACGCGGTGCTCCCGTACAGCCACTACCTCTCGCGCTTCACGGCCTACTTGCAGCAGCTGGACATGGAGTCCAACGGCAAGTCGGTGGACCGCGACGGCAATCCGGTGGAATGGCAGACGGGCCCGGTGGTCTGGGGCACGCCCGGCACCAACGGGCAGCACGCCTACTACCAGCTGATCCACCAGGGGACGAAGGTGATCCCCGCGGACTTCATCGGCTTCGCCCGGCCGGTGGCGGAGCTGGAGGCGGCCCCGGCGGCCCAGCACGACCTGCTGATGGCGAACTTCTTCGCGCAGACCCAGGCGCTGGCCTTCGGCAAGACGGCGGACGAGGTGCGGGCCGAAGGCGCTCCCGAGTCGCTGGTCCCGCACAAGACCTTCCACGGGAACCACCCGACGACCACCATCCTGGCGGGGGAGCTCACCCCGGCGGTGCTGGGCCAGCTGATCGCGCTCTACGAGCACAAGGTGTTCGTCCAGGGCGCGGTGTGGAACATCGACTCCTTCGACCAGTGGGGCGTCGAACTCGGCAAGGTGCTCGCCAAGCGCGTAGAGCCCGCGCTGACCGAGGGCGCCGACGTACCGGGGCTGGACGCCTCGACCAAGGCGCTGGTGGCCACGTACCGGAAGCTGCGCGGCCGTAGCTGACGCCGGGAAACGGCGATGGGCCCGCCCCCCGAGGGGGGCGGGCCCATCGCCGTTCGGACCGGCCCCGGTCAGGAAGAGGCCGGGGGGTACATGCCGCTCGGGAGCTTGGCCGCCGCCGCGCGGTCCAAGAGCCACAGGGTGCGGGAGCGGCCGTACGCCGCCGCGGCCGGGGCCTGGACCTCGCCCGCGCCGCCGAGGGCCAGGGAGACCGCCCCGGCCTTGTCCTCGCCCGCGGCCAGCAGCCAGACCTCACGGGCCGCCCGGATCGCCGGGAGCGTGAGCGAGATCCGCGTGGGCGGGGGCTTCGGGGCGCCGTGCACGCCGACCACCGTTCGCTCGGTCTCGCGGGCCGCCGGGTGTTCCGGGAACAGCGAGGCCACGTGCGTGTCCGGGCCGACGCCGAGCATCAGCACGTCGAACCGGGGGACCGGACCGTGGTCCTCCGGGCCGGCCGCCTTCGCCAGCTCGGCGGCGTAAGCGGCCGCCGCGGCGTCCACGTCGCCGCCGTACGGACCGTCCGAGGCGGGCATCACGTGCACGCGGGCGGGGTCCACCGGGACCGAGTCCAGGAGGGCCTCGCGGGCCTGGGTGTGGTTGCGCTCGGGGTCGGCGGCGGGGACGTACCGCTCGTCACCCCACCACAGGTCCAGCCGGGACCAGTCGATCGCGTCCCGCGCCGGGGCGGCGGCCAGCGCCGCGAGCAGGCCGTTGCCGTTGCGTCCGCCGGTGAGGACGACG
Source organism: Streptomyces sp. NBC_01439 (assembly GCF_036227605.1). GTDB lineage: Bacteria > Actinomycetota > Actinomycetes > Streptomycetales > Streptomycetaceae > Streptomyces. The sequence goes on from NZ_CP109487.1 coordinate 7,052,297, forward strand.
GACGCGGTGCCGCGGGCCGTCTGCGCGTCCACGATCTTCGTGATGAGCCGGGCCGCGGTGGCCTGGGCCATCAGTTCCTTGTCCCGGTGGACGACTACCTGGGGAGTCGTCATACCCATGTGCTGCCGCCTTGTCGGTAGATCGGGGGGTGCGGATGCCGCTGCGCGGAGCAGTGCCCCACCCCGCCCCTTCCCGAAACCGGGGCTCCGCCCCGGACCCTGGTCCTCAAACGCCGGACGGGCTGAAGATTCAGCCTCGCCGGCGATTGAGGCGCGGGGTCTGGGGCGGAGCCCCAGGAAACGGAGAAGGGGCGGGGTGGGGTCGGCTCCGCGCAGCGGCTCCGGCTACTTGGCTGCGTTCTTCTTCGACGGCTTGGCCGCCGGCTTCGAGGCCTCGGCCTTGGCCGGAGCATCGGCATCGGTCGCCGCCGGGGCCTCCGGCTCCGGGGCCGACGCCTCCAGCCTCGCCACGCCGAACTTCAGCGAGGCCTCGTACGTGTTGTCCGGGTCCAGCCGGCGCAGCTCCTCCGCCAGGAGCTCGGCCGTGTCGCGGCGCTTGAGCGCCACCGCACGGTCGGGCTGCCCCGGCATGCACAGCGTGGCCAGTGAGCCGTCCGCCCGGTCCAGGACGATGTCGCCGTCCTTGGTGGACAGGCGTACCGCCGTCAGGCCCGGGCCCGACGACAGCGTGCGCTTGACGGGTACCTGGAGCCGGTCAGCCAGCCACATGGCCAGCAGTTCGCAGCTCGGGTTCTCGTCCTCGCCCTCGACGGTCGCCGAGGCGACCGTCAGGGCCTGCTGGTCCAGTGCGGCCGCCAGCATGGAGCGCCACGGGGTGATCCGGGTCCACGACAGGTCTGTGTCCCCGGGGGCGTACGCCCCCGCACGGCCGCTGAGCGCCCTGATCGGGTCCTCGCAGGAGTACGTGTCCGTGATCCGGCGCTGTCCCAGTGCACCCAGCGGGTCGCCCGCCAGGTCCATGGGGGCACCGTCCGGCCACCAGACGACCACGGGGGCGTCGGGCAGGAGCAGCGGGAGAACCACCGACTGGGCGTGGTCGACCAGTTCGCCGTGAAGGCGGAGCACAACCGTTTCACCGCTGCCGGAGTCCGCCCCGACGCGGACTTCTGCGTCGAGCCGGGCGTCGCGGCGGCTGCGGGGCGAGCGGCTGGCCCGCTTGATGACGACGACGATCCGCGAGGGGTGTTCGTGGGACGCGTCGTTCGCCGACTTGAGCGCGTCGTACGCGTTCTCCTCGTCGGTCACGATCACCAGCGTGAGGACCATGCCGATGGCCGGCGTGCCGATGTCCCGGCGTGCCTGCACCATCGCGGCATTGATCTTGCTGGAGTTGGTCTCCGTGAGGTCGATCTTCATGGCCGGCGCCAGCTCCGTCCGTCTCGTGCGAGCATCTCGTCCGCCTCGACCGGCCCCCAGGTGCCCGACGGGTACTGCGCGGGCTTGCCGTGCTTGTCCCAGTACTCCTCGATCGGGTCGAGGATGTTCCAGGACAGTTCGACTTCCTGGTGGCGCGGGAAGAGGTTCGCGTCGCCGAGGAGCACGTCGAGGATGAGTCGCTCGTACGCTTCGGGGCTGGACTCCGTGAAGGACTCGCCGTAGGCGAAGTCCATCGTGACGTCCCGGACCTCCATGGAGGTGCCCGGGACCTTGGAGCCGAAGCGGACCGTCACGCCCTCGTCCGGCTGGACCCGGATGACTAGGGCGTTCTGCCCCAGCTCCTCGGTCGCGCCCGACTCGAACGGCAGGTACGGGGCCCGCTTGAAGACGACCGCGATCTCGGTCACCCGGCGGCCCAGGCGCTTGCCCGTCCGCAGGTAGAACGGGACGCCCGCCCAGCGGCGGTTGTTGATCTCCAGGCGGATGGCCGCGTAGGTGTCGGTCTTCGACTTGGGGTCGATGCCGTCCTCTTCGAGGTACCCGACGACCTTCTCGCCGCCCTGCCACGCCGCCGCGTACTGGCCGCGCACGGTGTGCTTGCCCAGGTCCTCCGGCAGCTGCACCGCGGTGAGCACCTTGAGCTTCTCGGCCACCAGCGCCTTGGGGTGGAAGGAGCCGGGCTCCTCCATCGCGGTCAGCGCGAGCAGTTGGAGCAGGTGGTTCTGGATGACGTCACGGGCGGCGCCGATGCCGTCGTAGTACCCGGCCCGGCCGCCGATGCCGATGTCCTCGGCCATGGTGATCTGCACGTGGTCGACGTACGACCGGTTCCAGATCGGCTCGAACATCGTGTTGGCGAAGCGGAGCGCCAGGATGTTCTGGACGGTCTCCTTGCCGAGGTAGTGGTCGATCCGGAAGACCTCGTCCCGCGGGAAGACCTCGTGGACGACCTTGTTGAGCTCCTCGGCGCTCTTCAGGTCGTGTCCGAAGGGCTTCTCGATGACGGCACGCCGCCAGGAGCCTTCCTTCTGCGCCAGCCCGTGGTCCTTGAGCTGCTGGACCACCTTGGGGAAGAACTTGGGCGGGACGGACAGGTAGAAGGCGAAGTTGCCGCCCGTGCCCTGCGCCTTGTCCAGCTCTTCTATGGTCGCCTTCAGCGTCTCGAAGGCGGCGTCGTCGCCGAAGTCGCCCGAGACGAAGCGGCAGCCCTGCACGAGCTGCTGCCACACTTCCTCGCGGAAGGGCGTCCGGGAGTGCTCCTTGACGGCGTCGTGGACCACCTGCGCGAAGTCCTCGTCCTGCCACTCGCGGCGGGCGAACCCGATCAGCGAGAAGCCCGGCGGAAGCAGGCCTCTGTTGGCCAGGTCGTAGACGGCAGGCATTAGCTTCTTGCGCGACAGGTCACCCGTAACGCCGAAAATGACCAGGCCGGACGGCCCCGCGATGCGCGGGAGCCGCCGGTCCTGTGCGTCACGAAGCGGGTTCGCTCCGTTTACAGACAAGGTGTTCAGGCCTCCGTGGGGGCAAGGCGCTCAAGCTCCGCCTCGGTCGACTTGAGCAGGTCGTTCCAGGACGCCTCGAACTTCTCGACGCCCTCGTCCTCGAGCAGCTGCACCACATCGTCGTACGAGATGCCCAGCTTCGCGACCGCGTCGAGCTCGGCGCGCGCCTGCTCGTAGGTGCCGCGCACGGTGTCGCCCGTGATCTGCCCGTGGTCGGCGGTGGCCTCCAGGGTGGCCTCCGGCATGGTGTTCACCGTGTTCGGGGCGACCAGGTCGTCCACGTACAGGGTGTCCTTGTACGCCGGGTCCTTGACGCCCGTCGAGGCCCACAGCGCACGCTGCTTGTTGGCGCCGAGACGCTCCAGGGCGACCCAGCGGTCGCTGGCGAAGACCTCCTCGTAGGCCTCGTAGGCCAGACGGGCGTTGGCGAGCGCCGCCTTGCCCTTGAGGGCCTTCGCCTCGTCGGTGCCGACCGCGTCCAGGCGCTTGTCGATCTCCGAGTCCACGCGGGACACGAAGAAGGAGGCGACCGAGTGGATCAGAGAGAGGTCCAGGCCGGCGGCCTTGGCCTTCTCCAGACCCGCCAGGTACGCGTCCATGACCTCGCGGTAGCGCTCCAGCGAGAAGATCAGCGTGACGTTGACGCTGATGCCCTTGCCGATGACCTCGGTGATCGCCGGCAGGCCGGCCTTGGTCGCCGGGATCTTGATGAGCGTGTTCGGGCGGTCCACCAGCCAGGCAAGCTGCTTGGCCTCGGCGATGGTCGCCGGGGTGTTGTGCGCCAGGCGCGGGTCGACCTCGATCGACACCCGGCCGTCCTGGCCGTCGGTGCGGTCGTAGACCGGGCGCAGGATGTCGGCGGCGTCCCTGACGTCCGCCGTCGTGATCATGCGCAGGGCCTCTTCCACGGTGACCTTGCGGGTCGCGAGGTCGGTGAGCTGCTGCTCGTAGCCCTCGCCGCCGCTGATGGCCTTCTGGAAGATCGCCGGGTTGGTGGTGACACCGACCACGTGCGACTGGTCGATGAGCTCGGCCAGGTTGCCGGACGTGATGCGCTTGCGGGACAGGTCGTCCAGCCAGATCGCGACGCCTTCGTCGGAGAGGCGCTTGAGTGCGTCTGTCATGGGATTACATCTCCTACTTGGGTTGCGTACCGGCGTCAGCGCGCGGCGGCGGCGATGGATTCCTGGGCGGCGGCCGCCACGTTCTCGGCGGTGAAGCCGAACTCGCGGAAGAGCACCTTCGCGTCCGCCGAGGCACCGAAGTGCTCCAGCGAGACGATCCGGCCTGCGTTACCGACGTAGCGGTGCCAGGTCAGGCCGATGCCCGCCTCGACCGCGACGCGGGCCTTCACCGACGGCGGCAGGACGCTGTCCTTGTACTCCTGGTCCTGCTCCTCGAACCACTCGACCGACGGCATCGAGACGACCCGGGTGGGGACGCCCTGGGCCTGGAGCTGCTCACGGGCCTCGACGGCCAGGTGAACCTCGGAGCCGGTACCGATGAGGAGGACCTGCGCCGGGCCGCCCTCGGCCTCGAACAGGACGTACCCGCCCTTGGCGGCGGCCTCGTTGCGCTCGTAGGTCGGCACGCCCTGGCGGGTCAGCGCGAGGCCGTGCGGGGCACCCTTGCCGAAGACCTTGGTGTGTCGGCGCAGGATCTCGCGCCAGGCGATGGCGGTCTCGTTGGCGTCGGCCGGGCGGACGACGTTCAGGCCCGGGATGGCGCGCAGCGAGGCGAGGTGCTCGACCGGCTGGTGGGTCGGGCCGTCCTCGCCCAGACCGATGGAGTCGTGCGTCCACACGTACGTCACCGGCAGGTGCATGAGCGCGGAGAGGCGGACGGCGTTGCGCATGTAGTCGGAGAACACCAGGAAGGTGCCGCCGTAGATGCGGGTGTGGCCGTGCAGCGCGATGCCATTCATGGACGCGGCCATGGCGTGCTCGCGGATGCCGAAGTGGATGGTGCGGCCGTACGGGTCGGCCTCCGGCAGCGGGTTCCCCACCGGCAGGAACGAGGAGTCCTTGTCGATGGTGGTGTTGTTGGAGCCGGCCAGGTCGGCCGAGCCGCCCCACAGCTCCGGGATGACCGCGCCCAGCGCGCCGAGGACCTTGCCGGAGGCGGCGCGGGTGGCGACGCCCTTGCCTGCCTCGAAGACGGGGAGCTCGTCCTCCCAGCCCGCGGGCAGCTCGTTGGCGTTGATGCGGTCGAACTCGGCGGCGCGCTCCGGGTTGGCGGTGCGCCAGGCGGAGAACTCCTTCTCCCACTCGGCCTTGGCCTCGCGGCCGCGGTCGCCGAGGGCGCGGGTGTGGGCGATGACCTCGTCGGAGACCTCGAAGGTCTGCTCCGGGTCGAAGCCGAGCACGCGCTTGGTGGCCGCGACCTCGTCGTCGCCGAGCGCCGAGCCGTGGGCGGCCTCGGTGTTCTGGGCGTGCGGGGCGGGCCAGGCGATGATCGAGCGGGCCGCGATGAAGGACGGCCGGCCGGTCTCGGCCTTGGCGGCCTGGAGGGCGGCGAACAGCGCCTTCGGGTCGAGGTCGCCGTTCTCCTGCTGCTCGACGCGCTGGACGTGCCAGCCGTACGCCTCGTAGCGCTTCAGGGTGTCCTCGGAGACGGCCGTCTCCGTGTCGCCCTCGATGGAGATGTGGTTGTCGTCCCACAGCAGGACGAGGTTGCCGAGCTTCTGGTGGCCGGCCAGCGCGGACGCCTCGTGGGAGATGCCCTCCTGGAGGCAGCCGTCGCCCGCGATCGCGTAGACCATGTGGTCGAACGGGGAGGCGCCCTGGGCGGCCTCCGGGTCGAACAGGCCGCGCTCGTAGCGGGCGGCCATGGCCATGCCCACCGCGTTGGCGATGCCCTGGCCGAGGGGACCGGTGGTGGTCTCCACGCCGGCCGTGTGGCCGTACTCCGGGTGGCCGGGGGTCTTCGAGCCCCAGGTGCGGAACGCCTTCAGGTCGTCCAGCTCCAGCCCGAACCCGCCCAGGTACAGCTGGGTGTAGAGGGTCAGGGACGAGTGCCCCGCGGAGAGCACGAAACGGTCGCGGCCCACCCACTCGGGGTCCGCCGGGTCGTGTCGCATCACCTTCTGGAAGAGGGTGTACGCGGCGGGGGCCAGGCTCATCGCCGTACCGGGGTGGCCGTTCCCGACTCTCTGGACCGCATCAGCGGCCAGGATGCGGGCGGTGTCGACGGCCCGCTGGTCCAGTTCGGTCCACTCGAGCTCTGTGGTGGTCGGCTTGGTGCTCACCGTGAGTCAGGGCTCCTCTCCACATGTTTGTATCCCGGTGACGAACGGTGCACCGGCGATTCTGAGCCTACCCCCGCAACGGCGTGCAGCTATTCGAGTGCAGGCGGTCCGTCACCGCGCCGCCGCCGCTCGTTCACCCGCACACCGGCGTCCGGCGGGGCCCGTCCCCCGTATGTATGCACGGCCCGATCGGCTCAACACGAGGCGACCCCGGCGCGGGGCGACGTAAGTGCAACGTCTACAGTGGCGTGGTACGCGCAAGCCCCAACCGGGCCTTCATGTCGTGAATGGTCCGAGTCGGAGCTTGCTGGATTCTCTCTCAGGGGTGTGCGTGACGGCCGTCGAATCCCGTCCAGCGGGGGTGCTCGGGACGAGCCCCGGTCACCGGCCGCTCGGGACCCGCGTCATGGCTTTCGTGGCATTGACCAAGCCGCGGATCATCGAACTTCTGCTGATCACCACAGTGCCGGTGATGTTCCTGGCAGAGCAGGGCGTTCCGTCGCTGCAGCTGGTTCTGGTGACCTGCTTCGGCGGCTACTTGTCCGCGGGCGGCGCCAACGCGCTGAACATGTACATCGACCGCGACATCGACGCGCTGATGGACCGGACCTCGCAGCGCCCGCTGGTGACCGGCATGGTCAGCCCGCGGGAGTGCCTGGCCTTCGGCCTCACCCTCGCGGTCGTCTCCACCCTCTTCTTCGGCCTGCTCGTCAACTGGCTGTCGGCGGCGCTGTCGCTCGGCGCGCTCCTCTTCTACGTCGTGATCTACACGATGCTGCTGAAGCGGCGCACCGCGCAGAACATCGTCTGGGGCGGCATCGCGGGCTGCATGCCGGTACTGATCGGCTGGTCGGCCGTCAAGAACGAGGTCTCCTGGGCCGCGGTCATCCTCTTCCTCGTCATCTTCTTCTGGACGCCGCCGCACTACTGGCCGCTGTCGATGAAGGTCAAGGACGACTACGCGCGGGCCGGCGTGCCGATGCTCCCGGTCGTGGCGGGCAACAAGGTCGTGTCGCGCCAGATCGTCCTCTACAGCTGGGTGATGGTGGCGGTCTCGCTGCTGCTGACCCCGCTGGAGTACACCGGCTGGTTCTACACCTCGGTCGCGCTGGCGGCGGGTGGCTGGTGGCTGTGGGAGGCGCACGCACTGCACGCGCGGGCCAAGGCGGGCGTCACGGGCGCGAAGCTCAAGGAGATGCGCCTGTTCCACTGGTCCATCACCTACGTGTCGCTGCTGTTCGTGGCGGTGGCCGTGGATCCCTTCCTCCGTTGATTACTCGCCGGTAGCATGACTTCCATGGGAGACACCGCAGACACGGCGGCCGCCGCAGGCGCCGCGGACAAGAAGCAGGACCGTAAGGCCGCGAAGCTGGCCAAGCAGATCGGCGCGTTCGCCAAGCAGCACGGCGGCGTCGAGGGCCAGCTCGCCCACATCGGCCAGGCCGGCACCCGGATCGTGCTCGTGGGTACGGACGGCGGCTGGGGCGACCTGGTCGCCCCCAGCTTCGAGGTGGCCCAGCTGGCCGCGGAGAAGGCCGCGCTGACCCTCCACGACGAGTTCGACGGAGAGTTCGCAGCGCGCGTGCGCACGGGCCCGTACGAGTGGACGCGGATGGCCGGCATCCAGATCGGCGGACCCGAGAACCCGGCGGCCTGACCCCGGGAGAACGTCCGGGGGACCCGGGAGTGCCGTCTCGGTCAACAGCCCGAGCAACACCTCACACCCCGCTCACCCGTTAGGACGTGTGGAAGCCCCTTCCTCACGTCCGCAACGGGATGACCGGATGATCGAAACGCCGCCCCTGGTGGACCAGTACTGCCACGGAGTACTCCGTACGGAGCTGGGCCTGGGCACCTTCGAGGCCCAATTGGTGCGTTCGGCCGGCCCGCCCGCCGCGGGCACCACCTCCTTCGACACGCAGACCGGCTTCGCGGTGCGCCGCTGGTGCCCACCGCTGCTGGGGCTGGAGCCGCACGCCACCCCCGCCCGCTATCTGGCGCGGCGGCGCGAGCTGGGCGTGGCGGAGACCACCCGGCGGTTGCTGACGGGATCCGGAGTGGCCGCCTACCTGGTCGACACCGGGGTGCCCGGAGACCTCACCGGGCCCAAGGAACTGGCGCTCGCCGGGGACGCCGAAGCCTTCGAGTCGGTCCGGCTGGAGTTGCTGGCCGAGCAGGTCGCCGACACGTCCGGCACGGTGGGCTCCTTCCTCGCCAATCTCGCCGGGGCGGTCCACCACGCAGCCACCGGGGCCGCGGCCTTCACCTGTGCCACGGCCTTCACCCGCGGGGACACCCCGGCCGTCGAACCCGAGCCGCCCGGTCCCGGCGCCGTGCGCGGTGCGGCCGGCAGGTGGCTGGCCCGGCGGCCGCGGGGCGGAGCCGTGCGGGACCCCGTGCTCCTGGCCCACCTGTTGTGGAGCGCGGTGGCGTCGGGGCGGCCGCTCCAGCTGCACACGGACGAGGCCGACCCCGCCGCGCTGACCGGGTTCGTACGGGCCACCGCGGGCCTCGGGACGCGCCTGGTGCTGCTCGGCGGATATCCGCACCACCGCCGCACCGCCCAGCTCGCGGCGGCCTTCCCGCACGTCTACGCCGATACGGGCGCGGCGCTCGGGCGGACCGGGGCGCGGGCCGCGGCGGTCCTGGCGGAGCTGCTGGAGACCGCGCCGTTCGGCAAGGTGCTGTTCTCCAGCGGTGGCCGGCAGCTGCCCGAACTGCACGCGGTGGGAGCCCTGGTGTTCCGCGAGGCGCTGGGCCGGGTGCTGGGCGGCTGGGCGGCCGAGGGTTCCTGGTCCTGGCGGGACGCGGAACGGGTGGCCGCCCTGGTGGCGGCCGGCAACGCCCGCCGCGTCTACCGCCTGGATCGTGCTTAGGCCGCGGAGAGCTGCGGGTCGGCCTGGGCGGGGATCTCCGCCTGTTCGACGGGCCGCTCGCGCAGGCTCAGCGCGACCCGGACCACGGCGATCCACACCAGGCAGGAGCCGAGCATGTGGGCGCCGACCAGGACCTCGGGGACCTGGGTGGCGTACTGCACGTAGCCGATCGCGCCCTGGGCGAGCAGGACGATCAGCAGGTCGCGGGCGCGGGCCCGGGTGTCGGCGGGAGCGTCGACGACGCGCAGGACCAGCCACATCGCGATGCCGAGCGCGCACACCAGCCAGGCGGCGGCGGCGTGCACGTGGACGGTGGTGTCCCAGTCGAAGGGCATGCGCTTGATCTCGCTGCTGTCACCGGCGTGCGGACCGGAGCCGGTCACGACGGTGCCCGCCGCGATCAGTACGAGGGTGGTCGCGAGCAACGCCCACGACAGCTTGCGCACCGGGCCGGGCACGCGCGGCCGGGGGGCGCCGTCGCCCTCGCGGGTGCGCTGCCAGGTGACCGTCGTCACCGCGATCAGGGCGGTGGCGAGGAGGAAGTGTCCGGCCACGCTGTACGGGTTGAGTCCGGTGCGGACGGTGATCCCACCGAGCACGGCGTTCGACATCACGACTGCGAACTGGACCCAGCCGAGCTTCGTCAGGGAGTGCCGCCAGGGCTTGGCCGAGCGGGCGGCGACGATCCCCCAGCCGACCGCCGCGCTGAGCACGTAGGTCAGCATCCGGTTGCCGAATTCGATGATGCCGTGGAAGCCCTGCTCCTGCGTCACGATCAGACTGTCGTCGGTGCACTTGGGCCAGGTGTCGCAGCCGAGGCCGGACCCGGTCAGCCGTACCGCGCCGCCGGTGACGACGATGGCCACGCTCATGACGAGTGCGGCGAGTGCGGCCCGCTGGACGATCCGGGGTGACGGGGTCCAGCGGCTGGCGATGTGGGCGAGGGGGTTCAGCACGCCCCATATCGTAGGCGACCACTTGTGTAAAGTTTCACGAGGGGGTGGCCAGGGGGGCGTCCGGGCCGACGGCCAGCCGGTACTTCGCCCCCGCGGGGTCGCCCTCCTCCTGCCACCACAGGAGGAGGCGCCAATGGGCAGCGGCGCCCGGGTGGTCCGTCGAGGCGACGAACCCCCGCAGTAACTCGCCCGCTACGTCCTTCGCCGTCCTGTTCCTTACTTCTGTGGTGCTGTGCCAGGGATGTTCCAATGCGCTCCACAGGCCGTCGGGCCCGCGCACCTCGAAGCGCCACACCGCGAGCCAGGGGGTGACCTCCAGCATCGTGCGCACCTGCTCGACGTCGAGACCCAGCCCGGTCGCGATCCCCGGCTCCGCCACCCCCTGGATGCGGGCGGCCACCACGGCCCGGGGCAGCAGCCGCTCGGGCAGCAGCCCCTGCGTGCGCAGGCTGACCAGCGAGCCGAAGGTCAGGAAGCGCAGCCGCAGTTCCAGCTGGCGGCCGATGTGGTCGAGGGCCTCCTCCGCCTCCCCGGACTCCTCCGTGGCCGGGTCCCCGAGCAACAGCTGCCGGAAGTCGGACTCGGCGGCCACGGCCCAGGCCACGGCCTCCTCGGCGAACCCCAGCTCGGCGAGGCGGTCCCCGAGGAACACCTTGGCCTGGGCCAGACCCAGCCGGTTGACCGGATCCCGCTGGTCCAGGCCCGCCCACACCTCCACCGCGGTCCGGGTCAGATCGCGGGCGCGTTCACCGGCCGCGCGCTCCATGGCGCTCGGCCCCGTTCCCGCGGCCGGGCCCAGCGGGTGCTTGGGCAGCCGGGCCCCGTCGCTGAGCGGCCAGGACAGCCAGACCCCGTGGTTGATCAGCCCGCGGGCGTACCAGCGGGCGAATTCGGGGGAGTGTCCGGCCGCGCGCTCGGAGCTGCGCAGCCCCTCCTCGATCGTGGCGAGGGCGCTGGCGCGGTCTCCCGCGGCGAACCGCGCGGCGGCCCGATCGGCGAGGCGCAGCCCGAGCAGTGCGGTGCACCGAGGGTCGTCCGTGAACGGGCGCAGTGCGCCGATCAGCTCGTCGAGGAGCCGGTCGCGCTCCCCGGGCTCCGTGTGCTCCGCCCCCGACCGCACCCGTGTCCATTGATCGTCCAGCCGTAGAACGGCTTCCCGCTGCACCATGTCCGCCCCCCGGCTTCATGTGTGAGGGGCCCATCCTCGCGGCATCGCCGCCGCGAGGGGAAGGATTTCATTCCCAGCGGAAGAGCCGCGCGGCGGCGCCCAGACCGAGTACGGCCCAGCCCGCCAGTACGGCCGCGTCGCCCCACGGGAGCGAAGCACCGTGCTGGAGCACCTCGCGCAGCCCGTCGGACAGGGCCGAGATGGGCAGCAGCCCGAGGACCGACCGCACGGCGTCGGGGAACTTCTCCAGCGGCACGATCACCCCGCCGCCGACCAGCAGCAGCAGGAAGACCAGGTTGGCGGCGGCCAGGGTCATCTCGGCCTTGAGGGTGCCCGCCATCAGCAGCCCGAGGCCGGAGAAGGCGGCGGTGCCCAGCAGGATCAGCGCGGCCACCGACAGCGGGTCGCCCTGCGGTGACCAGCCCAGCGCGAGGGCGATCACCGTCAGCAGGGCGATCTGCAGTACCTCGGTGACCAGCACCGACAGGGTCTTGGCGGCCATCAGGGCCCAGCGGGGCAGCGGGGAGGCCCCGAGCCGCTTGAGGACCCCGTAGCGGCGGTCGAAGCCGGTGGCGATGGCCTGGCCGGTGAAGGCGGTGGACATCACGGCGAGCGCCAGGATCCCGGGCGCGAGGAAGTCCACGGACCTCTCGGTGCCGGTGTCCACGATGTCGACCGCGGAGAAGAGGGTCAGCAGCAACGCCGGGATGATCACGGTGAGCAGCAGCTGCTCCCCGTTGCGCAGCAGCATCCGGGTCTCCAGCGCCGTCTGCGCGAGGATCATGCGGGACACGGGCGCGGCCCCCGGGCGGGGGGCGAACGTACCGGCGCTCATGCGCGCAGCTCCTTGCCTGTCAGTTCGAGGAAGACGTCCTCGAGGGTGTGCCGCTCGACCGTGAGGCTGCTCGGCATCACGCCGTGCTGCGCGCACCAGGAGGCGACGGTGGCCAGCAGCTGCGGGTGGACGTCGCCGGTGACCCGGTAGACGCCCGGGGTGAGCTCGGCGGCCTCGGTGCCGTCGGGCAGCGCCTTCAGGAGCGAGGCGAGGTCGAGGGCGGGGCGGCCGGTGAAGCGCAGGGTGTTCTCGGCGCCGCCGCGGCACAGCTGCTCGGGGCTGCCGTGGACGATGACCTTGCCCGCGTCCACGATGGCGACCTCGTCGGCGAGCTGCTCGGCCTCGTCCATGTGGTGGGTGGTGAGGACGACGGTGACCCCGTCGGTGCGCAGCTCCCGTACGAGGTCCCAGGTCGCGCGGCGGGCCTGCGGGTCCAGGCCGGCGGTGGGTTCGTCGAGGAAGACCAGCTCGGGGCGGCCCACCACGGCCATGGCCAGGGCCAGGCGCTGCTGCTGGCCGCCGGAGAGCCGGCGGTAGGGGGTGCGGCCGCAACCGCCGAGGCCGAGGCGTTCCACCAGGGTGTCGACGTCGAGCGGGTCGGCGTAGAGCTTGGCCATGTGGCGGAGCATCTCGACGGCGCGGGCTCCGGAGTAGACGCCTCCGGACTGCAGCATCACGCCGATCCGCGGGCGCAGGGCCTCGGCCTGGGCGACCGGGTCGAGGCCGAGGACGCGGACGGTGCCGGCGTCCGGGCGGAGGTAGCCCTCGCAGGTCTCCACCGTGGTCGTCTTGCCCGCGCCGTTGGGACCGAGGACAGCGGTGACGGAGCCGCTCCGGACGGTGAGGTCCAGGCCGTCCACCGCGGTCTTGGCGCCGTACCGCTTCACCAGTCCGCGGATCTCCACGGCGGGGTCGTTGCTCATGGGGGGTGAGTCTACGGAGCCGGGGGAGGGGCCGTGGGTCCCGGGGTCAGGGCCCCCGTCGCCCCCTCCGGATCCCCCTTCGCCTTCGGTTCCTCCCCGGTTCGTCTCCGGAGATTCGAACGTCGCGTCGCGAATGCGGTTCTTTTCAGTCGGTCGGTCCTGGAAGCGTCGGCATGTTTCAGTGATCTTTTCCGGAGGTCGGCTTTCGCGGTGCCGGGGAGCCGTCGCGGGTGCAGATGCGCTGGTGGGGGGCGGTGTGTGGGCTCATCGAGGGCGTCCGGGAAGATAGCGGAATACCTTCATCCGAATAACTCTCCGTCGATAAATAAGGTAACCCTTAGTGATGGAGGCCACCAGGGGTGGCGTTCATCACGGCTTGTCGCCGCTCGGTTAATTACGCAACAATGGCGTTGTGAAATACGGCGAACGGCAGATCGACACCCCCCAGGGGGAGCTCGGCACCGGGGAGCGGTCAACCCGCAACCGGGTGGCGCGCTCGATCCTGGACCACGGTCCGTCCACCGTCGCCGACCTCGCCCAGCGCCTCGGCCTCACCCAGGCCGCCGTCCGCCGCCACCTCGACACGCTCGTCACCGACGACGTGGTCGAACCCCGTGAGCAGCGTGTGTACGGCGCGCGCACCCGGGGTCGGCCCGCCAAGGTCTTCGCGCTCACCGACTGCGGCCGCGACGCCTTCGACCAGTCCTACGACACGCTCGCCGCGGACGCCCTGCGCTGGATCGCGCAGTCGGTCGGCGGCGGCGAACAGGGCGAGGTGGCCGTCGCCGCCTTCGCCAAGTCGCGGATGGAAGCGCAGGCGCGGGCCTACCGGGAGGCCGTCGAGGCCGCCGCCCCGCAGGAGCGCACGGAGGCCCTTGCCAGGGCGTTGACCGTGGACGGGTACGCTGCTACGGCGAAGAGCGCTCCAGGTCCGCACAGCGGTGAACAGCTCTGCCAGCACCACTGCCCGGTCGCACACGTCGCCGAGCAGTTCCCGCAGCTCTGCGAGGCGGAGACCGAGGTCTTCTCCCGTCTGCTGGGGACCCATGTGCAGCGCCTCGCCACGATCGCCCATGGCGACGGGGTGTGCACGACGTTCATTCCGCGTGGCGCGAGCACCACACAGACCGACACATCAGTATCTGCAAGTACGGCCGGGAGGAACCCCGCATGACCACGGAGATCGCTCACCCTGAGCTCGATGGCCTGGGCACTTACGAATACGGCTGGGCCGACTCCGACGCGGCCGGTGCCGCTGCCAAGCGGGGTCTGTCCGAAGATGTCGTCCGCGACATCTCGGCGAAGAAGTCCGAGCCGGAGTGGATGCTCAAGCTCCGCCTCAAGGGCCTGAAGCTGTTCGACAAGAAGCCCATGCCGAACTGGGGTTCCGACCTCTCGGGCATCGACTTCGACAACATCAAGTACTTTGTGCGTTCCACCGAGAAGCAGGCCGCTTCGTGGGAGGACCTGCCCGAGGACATCAAGAACACGTACGACAAGCTCGGCATCCCGGAGGCGGAGAAGCAGCGCCTCGTCGCCGGTGTCGCGGCCCAGTACGAGTCCGAGGTCGTCTACCACCAGATCCGCGAGGACCTGGAGGAGCAGGGCGTCATCTTCCTCGACACGGACACCGCGCTCAAGGAGCACCCGGAGCTCTTCCAGGAGTACTTCGGCACGGTCATCCCGGTGGGCGACAACAAGTTCGCGTCGCTGAACACCGCGGTGTGGTCCGGCGGCTCCTTCATCTACGTCCCCAAGGGTGTCCACGTGGACATCCCGCTCCAGGCCTACTTCCGCATCAACACGGAGAACATGGGCCAGTTCGAGCGGACGCTGATCATCGTCGACGAGGACGCCTACGTCCACTACGTCGAGGGCTGCACGGCCCCGATCTACTCCTCGGACTCGCTGCACAGCGCCGTGGTCGAGATCATCGTCAAGAAGGGCGGCCGCTGCCGCTACACGACGATCCAGAACTGGTCGAACAACGTCTACAACCTGGTCACCAAGCGCGCCGTGGCGTACGAGGGCGCGACCATGGAGTGGATCGACGGCAACATCGGTTCCAAGGTCACCATGAAGTACCCGGCCGTCTACCTGATGGGCGAGCACGCCAAGGGCGAGACCCTGTCCATCGCCTTCGCGGGCGAGGGCCAGCACCAGGACGCCGGCTCCAAGATGGTCCACATGGCGCCGAACACCTCCTCGAACATCGTCTCCAAGTCGGTGGCCCGAGGCGGCGGCCGCACCTCTTACCGAGGTCTGGTCGAGATCGGCGAGGGCGCTGCCGGCTCGAAGTCCAACGTGCTCTGCGACGCACTGCTCGTGGACACCATCTCCCGCTCGGACACGTACCCGTACGTGGACGTCCGCGAGGACGACGTGACCATGGGCCACGAGGCCACCGTCTCCAAGGTCTCCGACGACCAGCTCTTCTACCTGATGCAGCGCGGCCTCACCGAGTTCGAGGCCATGGCCATGATCGTGCGCGGCTTCGTCGAGCCGATCGCGAAGGAGCTGCCGATGGAGTACGCGCTGGAGCTCAACCGGCTGATCGAGCTGCAGATGGAGGGTTCGGTCGGCTAGTCCGGCCCCGCCCCGCAGCACATTCACAGACGTAGACGTGTTCTTTTAAGAGAGCGAGCAAGACGACAGCCATGGCTGAGGCTCAGAACGCCCCCAAGAACCTGACGGTTCAGGGCGGTACCCCCGCGGCGGGCTCCACCACCGCCGGCGCGATCGCGGTGGCCGCCGAGTCCACCGTCGCCACCCGGATGAGTGCGCCCCCGTCCTTCGACGTGGCCGACTTCCCGGTCCCGCACGGCCGCGAGGAGGAGTGGCGGTTCACCCCGCTCGCCCGCCTCAAGGGCCTGCACGACGGCACCGCTGTCGCGGACGGCACCATGAAGGCCCAGATCGACGCGCCCGAGGGCGTCACGGTGGAGTCCGTGGAGCGCGGCGACGAGCGGATCGGCAAGGCCGGCACCCCCGTCGACCGGGTCGCGGCCCAGGCCTTCTCCTCCTTCGCCAAGGCCACGGTCGTCACCGTGCCCAAGGAGACCGTGCTCGCCGAGCCGATCCGGGTCGCCCTGCACGGCGAGGGCGGCACGACCTTCGGGCACACCGTCTTCGACATCAAGCCGTTCGCCGAGGCGATCATCGTGATCGACCACACCGGTGACGGCGTGCGCGCCGCCAACGTCGACGTCCTCGTCGGCGACGGCGCCAAGGTGACCTTCGTGTCCGTCCAGGACTGGGACGACACCGCGGTCCACACCTCGCAGCACAACGCCCTGATCGGCCGCGACGCCAGCTTCAAGTCCGTGGTCATCACCTTCGGCGGCGACCTGGTCCGTCTGCACCCGCGCGTCACCTACGCGGGCCCCGGCGGCGAGAGCGAGATGCTCGGCCTGTACTTCACGGACGCCGGCCAGCACCAGGAGCACCGCCTCCTGGTGACGCACGACGCCCCGCACTGCAAGTCGAACGTGGTCTACAAGGGCGCGCTCCAGGGCCAGGACGCCCACGCCGTCTGGATCGGTGACGTGCTCATCGAGAAGACCGCCGAGGGCACCGACACCTACGAGATGAACCGCAACCTCGTCCTCACGGACGGCGCGCGGGTCGACTCGGTGCCGAACCTGGAGATCGAGACCGGCGAGATCGTCGGTGCCGGCCACGCCTCCGCGACCGGCCGCTTCGACGACGAGCAGCTCTTCTACCTGCAGGCCCGTGGCATCCCGGCCGACGAGGCCCGCCGTCTGGTCGTCCGCGGCTTCTTCGCGGAGCTCGTCCAGCAGATCGGTGTCGACGACATCGAGGAGCGTCTGCTCGCCAAGATCGAGACCGAGCTCCAGGGTTCCGTCTGATGAATTACGTCAAGGCCTGCGCGCTCAGCGAGCTGGAGGAGGACACCCCGAAGCGGGTGGAACTCGACGGCACGCCGGTCTCCATCGTCTCCACCGAGGGGGAGGTGTTCGCGATCAACGACATCTGCTCGCACGCGAACGTCTCGCTCTCGGAGGGCGAGGTCGAAGACTGCATGATCGAGTGCTGGCTGCACGGGTCGGCCTTCGACCTGCGCACCGGCAAGCCCTCGGGTCTGCCCGCGACGCGCCCCGTACCCGTATACCCCGTCAAGATCGAAGGGGACGACGTGCTCGTCTCCCTCACCCAGGAGTCCTGAGGTATCCATGGCAACGCTTGAAATCCACGACCTGCACGTCTCCGTCGAGACCGGCGACTCGGCGAGTGGCTCCCGCGAGATCCTCAAGGGCGTCGACCTCACCGTCAAGCAGGGTGAGACGCACGCCATCATGGGTCCGAACGGCTCCGGCAAGTCCACCCTGGCGTACTCGCTCGCCGGTCACCCGAAGTACACCATCACCGGTGGCACCGTGACCCTCGACGGCGAGGACGTCCTCGAGATGTCCGTCGACGAGCGCGCCCGCGCCGGCCTCTTCCTCGCCATGCAGTACCCGGTCGAGGTCCCCGGCGTCTCGGTCTCCAACTTCCTGCGCACCTCCGCCACCGCCATCCGCGGTGAGGCCCCCAAGCTGCGCACCTGGGTGAAGGAGGTCAAGTCCGCGATGGAGCAGCTCCAGATGGACCCGGCCTTCGCCGAGCGCAACGTCAACGAGGGCTTCTCCGGCGGCGAGAAGAAGCGCCACGAGATCCTTCAGCTGGAGCTCCTCAAGCCGAAGATCGCGATCCTCGACGAGACCGACTCCGGCCTCGACGTCGACGCGCTGCGGATCGTCTCCGAGGGCGTCAACCGCGTCCGCGAGACCGGTGAGGTCGGCACCCTGCTGATCACCCACTACACGCGCATCCTGCGCTACATCAAGCCCGACTTCGTGCACGTGTTCGCGAACGGCCGCATCGCCGAGTCCGGTGGCGCCGAGCTCGCCGACCAGCTGGAGGCCGAGGGCTACGACAAGTACGTGAAGGGTGGCGCGACCGCGTGACACAGCTGCCTGGCCTCCTCGACATCGAGGCGATCCGCAAGGACTTCCCCCTGCTGGATCGTGTGGTCCACGACGGGAAGAAGATCGTTTACCTGGACAACGCGGCGACCTCGCAGAAGCCGCGCCAGGTGCTCGACGCGCTGAACGAGTACTACGAGCAGCACAACGCCAACGTCCACCGTGGCGTGCACGTGCTCGCCGAGGAGGCCACGGCGCTGTACGAGGGCGCCCGCGACAAGGTCGCCGCCTTCATCAACGCACCGAGCCGCGACGAGGTGATCTTCACCAAGAACGCCTCCGAGTCGCTCAACCTGGTCGCGAACATGCTCGGTTGGGCGGACGAGCCCTACCGGGTCGACCGCGAGACCGAGATCGCCATCACGGAGATGGAGCACCACTCCAACATCGTGCCGTGGCAGCTGCTGGCGCAGCGCACCGGCGCGAAGCTGAAGTGGTTCGGCCTCACCGACGACGGCCGGCTCGACCTGTCCAACATCGAAGAGGTCATCACGGAGAAGACGAAGATCGTCTCCTTCACGCTGGTCTCCAACATCATGGGCACGGTCAACCCGGTCGAGGCGATCGTCCGGCGCGCCCAGGACGTCGGCGCACTCGTACTGATCGACGCCTCCCAGGCCGCCCCGCACATGCCGCTGGACGTGCAGGCGCTCGGCGCCGACTTCGTGGCCTTCACCGGCCACAAGATGTGCGGCCCGACCGGCATCGGCGTCCTCTGGGGCCGCCAGGAGCTCCTGGAGGACCTGCCTCCGTTCCTCGGCGGCGGCGAGATGATCGAGACCGTGTCGATGCACGCCTCGACCTACGCCCCGGCACCCCACAAGTTCGAGGCGGGTACGCCCCCGATCGCCCAGGCCGTCGGCCTCGGCGCGGCCGTGGACTACCTGACCGCGATCGGCATGGACAAGATCGCAGCGCACGAGCACGCGATCACCGAGTACGCGATCAAGCGCCTCGCAGAGGTGCCCGACCTGCGGATCATCGGCCCCACCACGGCCGAGGACCGCGGCGCCGCGATCTCCTTCGTCCTGGGTGACATCCACCCGCACGACGTCGGTCAGGTACTGGACGAGCAGGGCATCGCGGTCCGCGTGGGACACCACTGCGCGCGCCCCGTCTGCCTGCGCTACGGAATTCCTGCGACGACGCGAGCGTCTTTCTACCTGTACTCCTCTCCGGCCGATGTCGATGCGCTGATCGACGGGCTGGAGCACGTACGGAACTTCTTCGGCTGACGGACGAGGCGACGAGG
Organism: Streptomyces sp. NBC_01439; assembly: GCF_036227605.1. Taxonomy (GTDB): domain Bacteria; phylum Actinomycetota; class Actinomycetes; order Streptomycetales; family Streptomycetaceae; genus Streptomyces. Next base: position 7,071,438 of record NZ_CP109487.1, read on the forward strand.
GCGCAGTGAAGCTGGATTCGATGTACCAGGAACTGATCCTGGACCACTACAAGCACCCGCACGGGCGCGGCCTGCGCGACGGCGACGCCGAGGTGCACCACGTCAACCCGACGTGCGGTGACGAGATCACGCTGCGCGTGAAGTACGACGGCGAGACGTTGACCGACGTCTCCTACGAGGGCCAGGGCTGCTCCATCAGCCAGGCCAGCGCGTCCGTACTGAACGAGCTGCTCGTGGGCAAGGAACTGGCCGAGGCGCAGAAGATCCAGGCAGTCTTCCTGGAGATGATGCAGTCCAAGGGCAAGATCGAGCCCGACGAGGCCATGGAGGAGGTGCTGGAGGACGCGGTCGCGTTCGTCGGCGTCTCGAAGTACCCGGCTCGTGTGAAGTGTGCTCTGCTGAGCTGGATGGCGTGGAAGGACGCGACGGCCCAGGCTCTGGGCGGCGCGGAGAGGGAGACGGCATGACCGAGAACGCGACGCCCGAGGCGTCGATCAAGCCGGCCACCGAGGAGGAGGTCCGCGAGGCCCTCTACGACGTGGTCGACCCCGAGCTGGGCATCGACGTCGTCAACCTGGGCCTGATCTACGGCATCCACATCGACGACGCGAACATCGCCACCCTCGACATGACCCTGACCTCGGCGGCCTGCCCGCTGACGGACGTCATCGAGGACCAGGCGAAGTCGGCGACGGACGGCATCGTCAGCGAACTTCGCATCAACTGGGTCTGGATGCCGCCGTGGGGCCCGGACAAGATCACGGACGACGGCCGCGAGCAGCTCCGCGCGCTCGGCTTCAACGTCTGAGCCGTCGTGAACGAGGAAGGGCCCCCGGCATCGTGCCGGGGGCCCTTCCTCGTGTGGTCCGGCCGGGACCGGAGGCTTCGTCCGGCTGCTCAGGTGTCCGCCTGACCGTTCGGCCGCGGGTCCGGATGGGCCGGGTGCGTGTCCGCGGGTGCGGGTCCGGGTGCCGGTGCGGGGGCGGCCGTGGGGACGGTGCCGGGGGTCTGCGCGGCGGCCTCGGCGAGGATGGCGGAGGCGAGGTCCTCACGCCGGATCCGCTGGTCCACGTAGAGCAGATCGTTGACCAGCTGGGTGTACCCGGTCTGGAACATCTGGCTCACGCCGCCGCCGACCAGCAGGCACGCGAAGCAGAACACGAGGCCGACGATCGTGCCTGCCGACGGGGTGGCTCCCTCGCCCCCCTCGACCATGAGCGGGAGCATCCCGAACATGCCGATGAGCTGGAAGGGCATCTGGATCAGGTAGGCGACGCTCATCCCGATCATGCTGCCGACCAGGGAGATGCCGAAGATCCGCCACCACTGGCCCTTGACCAGTGCGGCCGAGCGGCGCAGCGCGATGACCGGGCCGGCCTCCTCCATGACCGCCGCGGCGGGGGCGAGGCTGAGCCGGGTGCCGAGCCACACGGCCACCGGCAGGGCGAGCAGCATGAGCACGGGCAGGAGGAGCATCGCCCCGGGTGACGGGTCGCCGCCGGAGGTGGAGGCGATCATCACCGGGATCCACACCGCGAGGGCGGCGAGCACCGGGGCGCCGGCGATCAGCCCCGTGAGCGCCAGCGCGCCCAGGACGGCGGGCGTCCGCCGCAGGGCCGTGTCCCACATCGCGCGGAAGGTCGTGGGCCGGCCCCTGACCGCCTCGCGGAGGACCGCCGGGCACAGGGCGGTGAGCATCGCCATGCCCAGCAGCCCCACGGCGAGCAGCAGCACGAACAGCGTGACCGCCGCGACGAGGAACGGTGTGAGGTGCTCGGCCGACGGGGGCCGGCCGTAGGGCGGGTCGAGAACCGGCTCGATGTGGTCGTACACCGCGGCGACGGCGATGCCCGCCAGCAGGGCCATGGCCAGCAGGCAGATGCCCTGCACGGCCAGCATCACGCCGAGCAGCTGCTTCCAGTGGCGGCCGAGCGTGGCGAACGAGGCGCTCACGATGTCCCCGAGGCCCAGGGGCCGCAGGGGCATCACCCCGGGCTGCGGCGGGGGCGGCGGAGCCCATCCTCCCCACTGCGGCGTGCCACCCGGGCCTCCTGGCCATCTTGACCCCGGTGCCCCCGTGGATCCCCACCCTGCGCTCTGCGTCATGCGTCCGCTCCGTCTGCTCGTTCCCCCATGGAACGCACACCGTATCCCAGCATGTCAGGGGCATGACGGGCCATATCCGGTTCGCTTGTGTACGCGCGTACGCATTGATGTGTACAGTTGTACGCATGCCTTACGTCATGCTTGCCGCGGCCATTGCCGCAGAGGTCGCCGGAACCACCGCCATGAAGTACAGCGACGGCTTCACGAAGCTGTGGCCGTCGCTGGGCACACTGCTGGGCTATGCCATCGCCTTCACCCTGCTCGCGCAGACGCTGAAGTCGATGTCGGTCGGCACGGCGTACGCCATATGGGCGGGCGTCGGCACCGCCGCGATCGCCGCCATAGGCATGGTGTTCCTGGGGGAGGCGGCCACCGCCGCCAAGATCGCCGGCATCGCCCTGGTGATCGGCGGCGTGGTCCTGCTGAACCTCGGCGGGGCCCACTGATGAGCCCCGGTGTGCGGCGCTACGACCCGGACCGGCGGCAGCGGATCGTCGACGCGGCGCTGCGGGTGGTCGGAGATCGGGGCATCGCGGGGCTGACCCACCGCAGCGTCGCCGCGGAGGCCGACGTGCCGCTCGGGTCGACGACGTACCACTTCAAGACGCTGGACGACCTGCTGGTCGCCGCCCTGCGCCAGGCCAACGAGGGCTTCGCCCAGGCGGTGGCGCGCTCGGCCGCGCTGGCCGACCCCGACGCGGACCTCGCCGGGGTCCTGGCCCGCCTGCTCGGGGAGTTCCTGGCGGGGGACCGGGGCCGGGTCGAGCTGGAGTACGAGCTCTACCTCGCGGCCCTGCGCCGCCCGGCACTGCGACCAGTGGCGGCGCAGTGGTGCGAGGCGGTGTCTGCGGCGCTGACCCCGCGGACCGATCCGGTGACCGCGCGGGCGCTGGTGGCGGCCATGGACGGGATCGGCTTGCAGGCCCTGCTGACGGGGGCCGCGTACGACGAGGAGTACGCCCGCGAGGTCCTGGGGCGGGTGCTGCGGCCGTCGTAGGCGCGCCGTTGCCGTTCGGCTCCTCCGAATGCCCGAGCTCGGCCCGGCTGTCCGGCCCCGGCCCGGCCCGTTCAGCCCGCGGAGCGTACCGCCGCGAGAGCGGTCTGCACGCTCGCCTCGATGTCCTGGATCGGGTAGATCACCTCGCGGACCGTGCGGTCGCGGTCGATGACGAGCGTCAGCCGCTTGATCCGGCTCGTGCCCGCCGCGCGGAACGTCGGAAGGCGCAGCGCGGCCGTCAGCGCCAGATCCGCGTCCGACAGGAGCGGGAACCGCAGCCGCTCCTGCTCCGCGAACTCCCGCTGCTCGTCCGGGCGCTGGGTCGACACCCCGTGCACGGTGGCGCCGGCCGCGGTGAATTCCGCGAGCTGGTCGCGGTAGGTGCACGACTCGAACGTGCAGCCCCGGGCACCCGGGATCCCGGCCCAGCCGGGCGGGTAGGACTCGGCGCGCGCGTACGCACCCGGGAAGCAGTACAGGACCGTGAACGGGGTGTCCGCCACCGGGTCGCTCAGCTCGCCGAAACGGTCCGGCAGCAGCAGCGGGGGCACCTGCGCGCCGCGCAGCGCGTGCACGCGTTCCGCCTCGCGCGAGGCCTCGTCGGTCGTCGCCGTCATCTCTCCCTCTCCCAGGACCCAGGTGTCTCCCCAGTCCTGGAGGGCCACCAGGACGGGCAGTAGCCCCCGCCCGCGCGGGGTCAGCCGGTACTCGTGCCGCACCGGGCGTTCCTGGTACGGCTCGCGCGACAGCACCCCGGCCTCGACGAGCAGTTTCAGCCGTTCCGCCAGCACCTTGCGGGACATCCCCAACTCGCGCTGGAGCTCGTCGAAGCGGTGCAGACCCCGCGCGGCGTCCCGCACGATCAGCAGCGTCCACCAGTCGCCCACCACATCGAGGGCCTGGGCGATGGCGCAGTCCGCGTCGCCGAGGTGTGTGCGCTGGGCCATGGGAACTCCTTCGTCCGTTGACCCAAGGCTGCCATGCTGACATAGTCCGTTCCCAAAGGGAACTTACTCATGGGATCAGGGGGACACAGGTGTGCTGCAGGGGTTCAAGGACATACCGAGGGTCGTGTGGCTGCTGGCTGCGGGGGGCTTCGTCAACGCCGTCGTCAGCTTCACGTTCGTCTTCGTCTTCCTCTACCTGACCGGCCCGCGCGAACTCGGCGCCGCCCAGGCGGGCCTCGTCACCGGAATCGCGGGCATCGGCCTGGTCGCCGGCAATTTCACCGGCGGCTGGTACGGCGACCGCTTCGGCCACCGCCGGGTGCTCCTCGCCGCATCCGCCCTCGGGGGTTTGGTGCTCGTGGCCCTCCCCCTGCTCCCGCTGCCGCTCCTCTACGCGGCCCTGCCCGTGGCCCAGTACGCCTCCGGCGTGGTCCGGGCCGCCAACTCCGCGCTCGTCGCGGTCACCGTCCCGGAGGGAGCCCGCCGCCAGGCCTTCGCCCTCGTGCGCTGCGCCTCCAACGGCGGATTCACCCTCGGGCCGCCGCTGGGTGCCCTGATCGCCACCGGCCTCTCCTACGACTGGCTCTTCGTCGGCGACGGCGTCGGCACGCTCGTCTTCGCCCTCTGGACCGCGCGGGTCGTCCCGGCCCGCGGCGCTCCCCGCTCACTCGCCGCGGCCCAGGACGGGGGTCCGGGCCGCGGCGAACGGGGCCTGTGGCACGAACTGCGCGCCCGCCCCACCGTGCTGGTGCTGCTCGGCGCGATCCTGGTGACCGACGTCGTCTACCGCCAGCAGTACTCCACCTTCGCCGTCTTCCTCGGCGAGCACGGCCTGGACGCCCGCGCCTTCGGGCTCGTCATCGCCCTGAACGGAGGGGTGATCCTGCTGCTGGAACTGCCCGCCGCCGTCGCCCTGCGCGAGCGGCCGGCCCTGCCCGTCATCGGCACCGGCATGCTGCTCGTCGGGGCCGCCTACGCGGCGCTGCTGTTCGGGGCCGGGGTCGCGAGCGCCGTGGCGATGATGGTCCTGCTGAGCCTCGGGGAGATCCTCTACAAGACCACCGCCACCGCCCACATGGCCGACCAGGCACCCGAGCACGCCATCGGGCGGTTCCAGAGCCTGTACGCGGGCGTCTCGGTCAGCGGGGTCGTCCTCGGCCCACCGCTCGGCGGAGCCCTGTACTCGGCGGCGCCATGGCTGCTGTGGCCGCTCTGCGCGGTGCTGGCGGCAGGGGCGGGCGCGGCGCTGCTGGGGGCGCACGCCCGCCAGGCCCGGCACGCGGCGCGACCCGCACGACCGGCACATGAGACCGGTTCGCAACCGAAGGCCGTCGCCGGTTAGGTTTCGGATATGACTGCTACGCGTACCACCGGCGCCGTCGCCGCCGGACTTGCCACCCTCACCGCCGACGGCACCGTCCTCGACACCTGGTTCCCCGCCCCCGAGCTGGTCGCCGAGCCCGGCCCGGCCGGCACCGAGCGCCTCACCGCCGACCAGGCCGTGGAGCTGCTGGGCGCCGCCGCGGCCAAGGCGATCCGCACGGACGCGGTCCGTGGCGTCGAGGTCGTAGCCGTCCGCACGGTCATCTCCTCCCTGGAGGACAAGCCGCTGGACGCGCACGACGCGTACCTGCGCCTGCACCTGCTCAGCCACCGCCTGGTCAAGCCGCACGGCCAGAACCTCGACGGCGTCTTCGGGCTGCTGGCCAACGTCGCCTGGACCTCGCTGGGCCCGGTCGCGATCGACCAGGTCGAGACCGTCCGCCTCAACGCGCGCGCCGAGGGCCTGCACCTCCAGGTCACCTCGATCGACAAGTTCCCGCGGATGACGGACTACGTCGCCCCCAAGGGCGTGCGCATCGCCGACGCGGACCGCGTCCGCCTCGGCGCGCACCTCGCCGAGGGCACCACCGTCATGCACGAGGGCTTCGTCAACTTCAACGCCGGTACCCTCGGCACCTCCATGGTCGAGGGCCGCATCTCCGCGGGAGTGGTGGTCGGCGACGGCTCCGACATCGGCGGCGGCGCCTCCACCATGGGCACCCTCTCGGGCGGCGGCAAGCAGATCATCTCGATCGGCGAGCGCACCCTGATCGGCGCCGAGGCGGGCGTGGGCATCGCGCTGGGCGACGAGTGCGTCGTGGAGGCCGGCCTCTACGTGACCGCGGGCACCCGCGTGACCCTGCCGGACGGCCAGATCGTCAAGGCCCTGGAGCTCTCCGGCGCCAACAACATCCTCTTCCGCCGCAACTCGGTGACCGGCGCCGTCGAGGCCCGCCCGTACAAGGCGGCCTGGGGCGGCCTGAACGAGGTCCTGCACAGCCACAACTGACGCCCTGCCACGGTGTCACGTCGAAGAGCGCCCTTCCACGGTTCGGGGAGGGCGCTCTTCGCGTTCTGCGGGCCACGAGTCGGGTCGCCGGCAGCCGGCCGCCGGCACGTCGTCAGGGGCCGAGGCCCTCGACGACCTCGGGTACGCGCCGCACCGCCGTGGAAGCCCACCGCACGCGGACCGGCGCCAACTCTGCCACCGCCGCGCCCAGCCCGTTCCCGCGGGCGCTCAGGGCAGGGAGATCGTGCGGACCAGGCCCGCAAAGGCCTGCTTCTCCGCCTCGGTCAGCTCCACCGACTCCATCGGGTGCGCGGCGGAGCCGCGCTGGGTCGGGATCATCGGCAGGCCCCCGGCGGCGGGACCCGAGCGGGGGAAACTGCTGTTCTCCCGCATGTGGCGGAGGCCGGTGAACCAGACGATCGCGCCCATGAGCAGGACGGCGAGGCCGATTTCCTGAGCGAGGGGGATGGAGGGCAACACGAGGATCCTCCGGGAGTGCGTTCGGTACGGGCCGGTAACAAGATCGTGCGTGGAAATACTCAACCACCACAACCGGCCGATTCGGTACGGATGTGTCGAGCGTCACGCCAGGGTCGAAAGTCCCTAGCTTGTCCGGGAAGGCGCGGTTACGGCTCCAGGTGCAGCTTGAAGCCCTCGTGGCTGCGTGCGAAGCCCAGTCGCTCGTAGAACCGGTGCGCGGCCGTCCGACGCTTGTTGCTGGTCAGCTGGACCAGGCCGCAGCCGCGCCCGCGGGCCCGCTCGACGGCGAGCCGTACCAGTTCGGCGCCGAGTCCCGCGCCCCGCCGGTCCGCGCGGATCCGTACCGCTTCCACCAGTGCCCGTTCCTGCCCGTCCTGGCCCAGGCCCGGGACGTAGGTGAGCTGGAGGCAGCCGAGGACGACCTCGCCCGCCTCGCGCGCTCCGTCCGCCCCGTCCGCCCCGTCCGTGAGGACCAGCATCTCGTTGCGCGGGTCCGCCCCTATCGCGGCGAAGGCCCGCTCGTGCGCCTCGCCGATCACGATCTGGGCCGGGTCGAGGACCGAGTCCTCGTCGGCGAGCAGGGCGAGTACGGCGGGCAGGTCCTGGCGGGTGGCCTCACGGAAGATCATGGCGGGATTGTGGCAGGGGGCCCGGCCGGGACAGCGGCCGGACCCCCTACGCCTGCGGACCCCGAAGGGTTACGGGCGGAAGCGCAGCACCTGCGGGTCGTGGTCGCTGTTCTGCGCCGCGAACTCCGCGTTGATGTGCACGCTGTCGTACGTGAACTTCTTGATCGCCGGGCTGGTCAGGATCTGGTCCAGCACCTGCGCGTTGCCCTGGTAGACGTACGAGTAGCGCTCGGCCTTCGGCAGCGACTTGATCGCCGGGTACAGCGCCCCGCCGTCCGCCAGCGCGTCCGTCGTCGCCGAGAACTCGAAGTCGTTGATGTCGCCGAGGACGAGGACGTTGGCGTTCTTGTCCTCCGCGAGGATCTGCTTCACGAAACCGTTCACGGCCTGCGCCTGGAGCAGTCGCTTGGTCTCCGAGGAACGGACCGGCGGCTGGTGGTGCGAGGTCAGGCCCTCGTCGCCGCCCTTGGAGCCGAAGTGGTTGGCGATCACGAAGACCGTCTTGCCGCGGAAGACGAACTCGCCCGCCAGCGGCTTGCGGCTGTCCGCCCACGCCGGGTTGGCCGGGTCGACGCGGCCGGGGGAGTGGGTCAGGGCGGCCTTGCCGTTCACCTTGGTCACGCCGGTCGCGGTCACCGCGTCACCCGGGGCGCGCTCGGTGAAGGAGACCCGCGCCGGGTTGAAGAGGAACACCTGCCGGATGTTGCCGCCGGGCTCGCCGCCGTCCTTCTTGTCCTCCGGGTTGACGGTCCGCCACTGGTAGGCCGGGCCGCCGGCGGCCGAGATCGCCGAGGTGAACTTGGTGAGGGTCTGCTCGGCCGAGACGGTGCCGTCGTTCTTGGCGCCGTTGTCGTCCTGGATCTCCTCCAGGGCGAGGACGTCGGGGGAAGCCAGGTTCTCCACGACCGCCTTCGCCAGCGCGTCGAACTTCTCCTGGGGGTCGGTCGGGTCGAGGTTCTCGACGTTGTACGTGGCCACCGCGAGCTCCTGCTCGGCCTGCGGCTTGGTCTTCTCGGGGGCGAGGGTGCCCGCCTTGACGGTACCGAGGGTGCGGGCCACCAGCGTGTAGCCGCCGAACTGGTTGAAGTCCAGCGGGCCTTCGGTGGTGCCGGTCAGCCGGTCGCCGACATTGGCCACCGGGAAGGGCTGCTGCGCGATGGGCGCGAGCTGCTGGATCTGCAGGCGGCCGGTGTTCTGGGACTCGTAGGAGCCGTAGATGGTGCCGCCGCGCTTGGCGGTGTTCTCCCAGCCCTTCACCGTGACCCACAGCTCCGAGTACGGGTCGGTGGCGCCGACCACGCGGGAGGTGCCGATCTTGACGTTCATGCCCTCCAGCGACTCGTAGTGGTCGAGTGCGTAGCGCGAGGGCTCCAGGGTCAGGCCGTTGATGCTGCCGGCGGCGGCCGGGTCGCCGGCCGGGGCGTACTCGGCGGGCACCGAGTACTCGTTGATCGCGGTGGCCTCGGGCAGCGCGTTGCCGGAGGAGACCACGGTCACCGTCGGCTTGGAGATCTGGGTCACCGACTGGTTGCCGGAGTTCACGCCGCCGGGGACGTACTCGCCGACGGTGCCGGAGACCTTGACCGCGTCGCCCGCGGCGACGGTCGGGACGGCGTTGGTGAAGACGAAGACGCCCTCGCTGGTGGCGTCGTTGTCATCGGCGTTCGGGTCCTGGATCCAGAAGCCGCGCGAGCCGTACGCGCGCACGCCCGTCACGATGCCCTCGACGTCCGTGACCTGCTTGCCGTTGAGCGGGGATATCCGGGTGGTGCCCTGAATGTCGTGGATGCGTATCGGATCGGCGGACACGGCGCCTTCGGCCGCGTCGGCGGAGCCCGCGAGCAGGCCGGTGGCCAGTGCGGTGGCGACGAGGGCCGCGACGGCGGCGGAACGGGGATGCGAGGAGCGCATGGGCGGGAACTCCGGTGTGGGAGAGGGAAATGGTGGGGGGTGCGGCAGTGAGATCTGCGGGAGGCATGCCGCTCCCTGTACATCTACGCGCGTCAATTTCCTGTGTGGCCAGCAAAGTTGTCAAGCCCTCCAGGGAAGACGACAGCTGACTGTGGGATGAACCAAAGGGGATGGCCCGCCGGACGCGCCCGAAATGCGTCTAGGCTGGAGCGCCGTACGAAGGCCACGCCTGTCATCTGCGCCACATCCGCGTGCCCGCACTGCCCCGTCATGTCGGCCATGTCAGCGAAATCCGGGCGCACATGACGGTCCGACCGGCAGCGCGGCCCGTGTCACCAACGCCACACTCCGCCGTACCCCGTCCCACCCCGTTTCGCCCCGAGTCCCACCCCGTTTCATCCCGAGTCCCACGCCGTCTCACCCCGCCCCACCGCGTCCGCGAGGAGAACCGCCCCATGTCCGCTGACTCGCACCCCACGCTGCCGCCCGTACGGCTGCACTCCGATGCGGAGCTGGCCCGCGACGCCCTCGGCGCCCCGCTGTTCGCGCGCGCCGTACGGCTCGCCCGCTGGGCCGGACCCGACACCCGCATCGGCGTCGGCGGAGAGCTCGCCACCGACCAGCTGCCCGGGGCCGCCGCAGTGCTCGGCCTCGACGCCGCCGACGCGGACTCCGTCGGGTACGCGAGCCAGGCCTGGCGGGTGGCCGTGGACACCGGTCTGGTCGACGTGACCGAGCCGGAGGACGGCGGCGGGGAGGGCGACGAGGAGCGCTTCGGCACGGCCGCGCCGGGTGAGGACCTCGCGCTGGTGACGAGCGGTGCGCCCGGCGACGTACTCGACCTCTGGCTGGCGGCGCTGGACACGGTGCTCGCCGACGCGGCGGTGCCCGACCTGGACGACCTGGTCGACGCGCTGGACGCGGGCGGCGAGATCGACTTCGACCGGCTGGACTGGAACCCGGGGCGCGAGGCGGACCTCCTCGACGAGGTCCTCGCCAACCTCTACCTGCTCACCGTTACCGAGGAGAGGGCCGCGGACGAGCCGGTTCCGCTGCCGGTGCTCGCCGCGTCGATGGTCGTGCCCGACGGCATGGGCGAGCCCACCGACGCCGTACTGGAACAGGTCTCGGACGCGATGATGCGCCTCGACGACCAGTTCCGGCAGTTGGAGCCGATCGGGCTGGTGGAGTTCCGGCCCGTCGACGAGGCGCTCATGGCGGAGGTCGACGGACCGCTGGAGCCGGCGACCGCGAGCGCCGTGGACGACGAGGAGGTCTCCCGCTACGGGATGGTCCGCCTGACCCCCCTCGGCCTGTACGGGATCCGGGCCCGGATGCTGGAGGCCGGGGTCGATGCCCCCGCCGTCGGCGAACTGGCCGAGAAGGGCGCCGACGCACTCCTCGACGCGGTCTCCGCCTACTCCGAGAACGCCGCCCAGGCCGAGATCGAGCACTGGCTGGCCGGCCGGGAACTGCCCGCCGCGGCCGCCGAGCTGCTGGCCGCCGCCCGCGGGGACGACGAGGGCGGCCCGCTGCGCCGGCTCCGGTGCCAGCAGGCACTGGCCCCCGCCGGAGCGGAGGCCGAGCCCGCGTTCCGCTCGGTGCTGGACGACCCGGAGCTCGGCGGACTCGCCCGGGTCTGGCTGGCGGAGCGCGGGGTGAGCGACGTACCGGCGCCGGACCCGGAGATGGTGTTCTGGCTCACCGTGGACACGATCGCGGCGCAGCTCGCCGCCGACGGGGAGACGGAGGAGTTGCCGCTCCTGATGGCGGGTCTGACCGCTCATCACGCGGGCTTCTTCGAGGAGGTGTGGCGGGTGGAACACCCGGCGACGGCGTACGTCCTGGAGGCGATGGGCCGGCTGCACCCGGACAAGAAGTCGGCCAAGGAAGCCCGCAAGGCCGCCTTCAAGGCCCGCTCCCGTCCGTCCTGATCGCCGGGTGCCCGGGTCGTCGGGTTCCCGGGTTCCCGGGTCGTCGGGTTCCCGCGTGGTCGGGTCCCCGGGTCGTCGCCGTCGGATCCGGCCGGGCCCGCACCGCCCGGCACGGTCCGGCAGGGACGACTCAGACCGTCGTGTGCCAGCCGCCGCCCGCAACGCCCCAGCCGGTGAGTTCGGGCTGGACCGGGGGGAGCGCCCAGGGATCCAGGGTTCCGTCGCAGAGCTCCGCCAGGAACTGGACCATTCCGGCCTCGTAGTGCCACCAGGCGCTGTTGTGCGAGCTGATGGTGACGGGCCAACGGTCCGGATCGTCCCCGAGCACGCTCCAGAAGAAGTCGTCGCCTTCCTTCGAGTCCCCCCAGAGCATCAGGACCGTCGAGGCGAGCTCGGCGGGACGCAGCTCGGGTCCCTCTCCTTCGAGCTCCCTGGCCCACGCCGTGGCGCGGGCGCTTTCCGTCCCGGGCAAAGGGGAGGAAAGACCCAGGAAGTCGCCCAGTTCAAAGGCCGGATACCACTCGGCGAGCGCCTTGAAGTCGGACGGCAGAGCCGTTCCGATCCTCTCCTCGACCGTGTGCCAGTCGAAAACCGCCCGTTCCCTCCGACGGAGCTCCACCAACCCGGGAACGGCGCGCTCCAGGGCGGCGATCGCCTCGTCGGGGTCAAGGATCCTGCGTACCGGCTTCTGCATTCCTATGAGTTCTTCCACGTGCGCAGCCTGGCAGAACCAGGGCCCCTGACCGCAGACCGGGGCGGGCGCCCGGGAGGATGCCCGGGAGGATGCCCGGGGGGTGGTGACAATGCGCCGTTCCTGGGGCCGGAGTTGGCCATTCCGGGGCTGGGCAAGGGGTCGGTTCCTCTTGGTGGGTAGTTCAGCCGCCGTTCACGTGCGGGCGAGAGCGTGTGCGCCGACGACCGCACGACAGGCGCACCACCTCCCCACCCCAGGAGCCCCGATGCCGCTCAGCCGTAGAGACTTCACCGCTCGTACCGTCATCGCCGGAGCGGGAGTCGCGCTCACCGGGACGGTCGGCGCCCTCGCCACCGCCCCGGGGGCGCTCGCCGCCGAGGACGGCACCGGACGCGACGAGCAGGGACGGCCCTGCGAGCCCGGCTACGGCCCGCTCGTCCCCGACCCGGCCGGACTGCTGGCCCTGCCCGCAGGGTTCACGTACCGCGTCATCACGCACAGCGGGGTCACCGAGCTGGACTCCGGTGAGACCACCCCGTCCAACCACGACGGGACCGCCGCCTTCGAGGGCCACCGCGGGGTCACCCTCCTCGTCAACAACCACGAGCTCAAGGGCAAGCGGGAGAACTGGGCCCGCCCGGTCCCGCTCACCGAGGGCCTCGTCTACGATCCGGCCGCGGCCGGCGGGTGCACGGTCGTGGAGGTCCGGCGCGGCGGCGAGGTCGCCGAATGGGTGGGCATCGCCGGTACGTCGACCAACTGTGCGGGCGGTGCCACCCCCTGGGGCACCTGGCTGACCTGTGAGGAGAACTCGGACCTGGCCGGCAAGAACGGCATGACGAAGGACCACGGCTACGTCTTCGAGGTCGACCCGCACGACCGGCGCGCCAACCGTGACCCGCGGCCGGTCAAGGCCTTCGGGCGCTACGACCACGAGGCCGTGGTCATCGACCCGCGCCAGGGCCACGCCTACCTCACCGAGGACGCCTCCGGCCCCAACGGGCTGCTCTACCGCTGGACCCCGCCCCGCGGCTTCCACCACGGGCGCGGCAAGCTCCGTACGCTCGCGGCCGACGCAGGCGTGCTCCAGGCCGCCAAGTGCATCGACAGTTCCGGCCGGTTCGTCGACGACTTCTCGCGCGCCACGAAGATCGGCACCGTGTACGGGGTCGACTGGGTGGACGTCCCCGACCGCGATGCCCGGACCGTACCGGTGCGCAAGCAGTTCGCGGACGGTGTGGTGACGCGCGGGCGCAAGCTGGAGGGCATGTGGTGGGCGGACGGCGGCGCGTACTTCGTCTCGTCCTACGCCCGTGAGGAGAGCCCGGGCGCGGCCCACGACGGTCAGGTCTGGTTCTACGACCCCAAGCGGCGCACGGTCCGGCTCACCGTCCTCATCGGGATCAACGCCGACCCGTCGGTCGACGGCGGCTACGACGGCCCCGACAACATCACCGTGTCCCCGTACGGCGGCCTGATCATCGCGGAGGACGGCTCGGGGCTGCAGCACCTGTTCGGCGCGACGGCCTCGGGACGCACCTACCCGCTGGCGCGCAACGAGCTGAACAACGGGTCGGCCGAGGCGCCGGAGTACTCCGAATTCACCGGTGTCTGCTTCTCCCCGGACGGGCGCACGCTGTACGCCAACATCCAGGACCCGGGCATCATGCTGGCCATTACCGGGCCGTGGCGGCGCGGGCACTGACGTAGACGTCGGCGTCTACGTCGGCGGCGCGAGGGCGCACGTGGCGCCTACAGGGCCGGGGAAATCTCAGCGCGCGAGGCCTCGGCCCACTCGGCGAGCAGGAACTCGTACGCCTCCGAGGGCCACTCGCCGTCCACCTGGGTCTCGACGAGGCGCCGGATCGCCTCGTTCGCCTCGGCGGCGGACGGGCGGGCGGGCCCCGCGGGATTGAGTGACTCGTGCATGGTTTCAAGGCTACGGGCGGGCACTGACAGCCACCTACGGATTACGCGTGGCATCCATCACCCGGAACGCGTACCGGTGGCCGCACGTGCCCGCCCACCTGCTCAGAGTGCCTGTGCGGCGGGCTTGACCATGCCGCGCACTGTGCGCGACTTCACAAAGTCGCCCATGGCGGTCATCTCCCACTCGCCGGAGAACTGCTTGATCAGCTTGGCCATCATCACGCCGGTCTGGGGTTCGGCGCTCGTCAGGTCGAAGCGCACCAGCTCTTCGCCGCTCGCCGCGTCGATGAGACGGCAGTAGGCCTTGGCCACCTCGGTGAACTTCTGGCCGGAGAAGGAATTGACCGTGAACACCAGACCGGTGGCGTCGGCGGGGATCCGGCCGAGGTCCACGACGATCACCTCGTCGTCGCCCGCGCCCTCACCGGTGAGGTTGTCACCGGAGTGCTTGACGGCACCGCCGAGGATGGACAGCTTGCCGAAGTAGCAGCTGTCGATGTGGTTGCGCTGGGGGCCGTACACGATGACGGAGGCGTCGAGGTCGATGTCCTTGCCGCGGAAGGCCGGCTCCCAGCCCAGCCCCATCTTGACCTGGGAGAGCAGCGGGCGGCCGCCCTTGACGAGGGAAACGGTCTGGTTCTTCTGGAGGCTGACCCGCCCTTTGTCGAGGTTGATCTTCCCGGAGCCGGGCGCGGCCGCCGCGGGTGCGGGAGGGGCCACGGGGGCGGCCGGGGCGGGAGCCGCGGGCGTGGTGGCGCCGCCGAGCCAGGGGGAGGCCGGGTAGGAGACCGGCGGGGCCGGGGGCGCGGGGGGCGCGGGCGGCGCGGGCGGGGTCACGGCCTGGGGCGCCGCGGGCTCCTCGTCCACGGAGACCCCGAAGTCGGTGGCGATGCCCGCGAGGCCGTTGGCGTACCCCTGGCCGACCGCGCGCACCTTCCACACGCCGCCGCGCTGGTAGACCTCGACCACGACGAGCGCGGTTTCGGTGCCCAGCCGCGGCGGGGTGAAGGAGGCAATCACCGCGCCGCCGTCGGCGTTGCGCACGGTGCCGGTGGGTTCGATGCCCTGGAAGGACTGCCCGGCGGCGTCGGGGCTGGCGGTGACCACGATCCGCTCGATGCCCGGGGGCAGCGCGGCCGTGTCCACGGTGATCGAGTCCGGTGCCGCACCCCCGCCGGACCGGTAGCTGACACCGGGACCGGAGGGCTGGTTGAAGAAGATGAAGTCGGCGTCGGAGCGCACCTTGCCGTCCGCCGTCAGGAGCAGGGCCGATACGTCGAGCCGTACCGGCGCAGCCACGTCGACCGTCACGCGGACGGCGTTGAGCGGCAGGTTGGATCCAGGGGTCATAGCGGTCATGCCCGGAGAACGACCGGAGGTGCTTTGCCGTTCCCTTACCCTCGCGGGATATTTCGGGACGCTTCAGTCCTGATTGCGCGGGTGGCTGCGCGCGACGCGCTCCTTGCCGAACTTGTCGGGCGGTCGGGCGGTCGGGTGTTCCGGCGGTCCCGGCGATCCGGCGGCGGTCCGGTGTTCCGGCGGGTCGTGGGGCATGCCGCCCGCCGGCATACCGGACCGCCCGGTGCCCGCTCAGCCCCCGGTGACCTGACGCGGCAGCCCCAGCGGGTTGGACTCGCGCAGCTCCGCCGGAAGGAGGGCGTCCGGCACGGACTGGTAGGCCACCGGCCGCAGCCAGCGCTCGATCGCGGTCCCGCCCACCGAAGTGGAGTGCGAGGTGGCCGCCGGGTAGGGGCCGCCGTGGTGCTGGGCCGGTGCCACCGCGACCCCGGTCGGCCAGCCGTTGACCACGATCCGCCCCGCCAGCCCGGTGACCTGCCCGATCAGTTCGGCGGCCGGGCCGGGCGCGCCCTCGGTCTCGGCGGCCGACAGCTGGAGGGTGGCGCTCAGGTTCCCGCCGAGGAGCCCCAGGACCGCGCCCGCCTCGGCCTGGTCGGCGTACCGCACGACGACGGTGACCGGACCGAAGCACTCCTCCAGCAGGACGTCGTAGGCGCCGCCCTCCAGGAGGTGTCCGGCCGGTACGGTCAGGTAGCCCGCCCCGACGGTGTGCTCGCCGCCGGACCCCGGGGTCACGGGCGCGTCGACGCCGGGCAGCGCGGCCCGCTCGCGCACCCCGGCGACGAAGTTCTCCCGCATCCGGTGGTCGAGCAGCACCCCGGGCTCGGTCTCCCCGAGCGCCTTGGTGAGCTCGCCGGTGACCCGGTCGCCGTCCGCGCCCTCGGGGACCAGCACCAGGCCGGGCTTCACGCAGAACTGGCCGACGCCGAGGGTGACCGAGCCCGCGAGCCCGGCGCCGATCTCCTCGGCGCGTTCGGCGGCCGCGGCCGGCGTGACCACGACCGGGTTGAGGGAGCCCAGTTCACCGTGGAAGGGGATGGGTACGGGCCGGGCGGCCGCCGCGTCGAACAGGGCCCGCCCGCCCCGGATGGAACCGGTGAATCCGGCGGCCGCCACCAGCGGGTGGCGGATCAGTTCCAGACCGGCGTCGAACCCGTGGACCACGCTCACCACCTCGGCCGGGAGCCCGGTCAGGGCCGCGGCCCGGCGCAGCAGCGAGGCGCACAGCTCGGAGGTGGCGGGGTGGTCGGGGTGAGCCTTGACGACCACCGGGCAGCCGGCGGCCAGCGCGCTCGCGGTGTCCCCGCCGGGGACGGAGAAGGCGAGCGGGAAGTTGGAGGCGGCGTAGACCGCGACCACGCCCAGCGGGACCTTGTAGCGGCGCAGTTCGGGGCGCGGCGGGCTGAGGGAGGGGGCGGCGCGGTCGATCCGGATGTCGAGGTAGGCCCCGGCGTCCACGGCGTCGGCGAAGGCGCGCAGTTGGCCGGTGGTGCGGGCCAGTTCACCGGTGAGCCGGCCCGGACCGAGCGCGGTCTCGGCGTCGGCGGCCTCGATCACGTGGGCGGCGGCCTCGTCCAGCAGCGCGGCGGCGGCGCGCAGGAAGGCGGCGCGCACGGTGGGGTCGGCGAGCGGGCCGCGGGCGGCGTGGGCGGCCCGTACGGCTTCGTCCACCTCGCCGGGTGTGGCCTCCACCGCAACCTGTTCGCGCTGCTTCCCGGTGCGGGGGTCCACACTCCAGACTGGTGTCGTTGTCATGGCCCACTGCCTCCTGGATCGTTCAGTATTCTGAACGCGGTTCCGGTGGATGAATGATCACATCTGCTGTGGACTCTATTTCCGCGTCCTCGGCGTGACAAGAGGCGATCAGAGGGGAAGCAGGCGTATGACGACGACCGAGTCGGGGATCCCCGCCCAGGCGGCGCCGGTCAAATCGGCGGTGCGGACCGTCCTGCTGCTGGAGCACTTCGCGGCGCGGCCGGGGCTGCACAGCCTGGCCGACATCCAGAACGACCTCTCCCTGCCGAAGTCCAGCCTCTACATGCTGCTGCGTACGCTGGTGAACCTGGGGTGGGTGGAGACGGACGCGACGGGCACCCGGTACGGCATCGGCGTACGGGCCCTGCTGGTCGGCAGTTCGTACATCGACGGCGACGAGGTGGTCGCCGCGGCCCGGCCCACCCTGGACCGGCTCTCCGACGACACGACGGAGACCATTCACCTGGCCAGGCTGGACGGGACGAGCGTGGTCTACCTCGCCACCCGGCAGTCCCAGCACTACCTGCGGCCCTTCACCCGGGTCGGGCGGCGGCTGCCCGTGCACTCGACGGCACTCGGCAAGGCGCTGCTCGCCACGCACTCGGACGCGGAGGTACGGGCGCTGCTGCCGCGGCGGCTGGAGGCGGTCACCGAGCACACCATCACCGACCGGGAGCAGCTCATCGAGGAGTTGGCGCTGGTGCGGGAGCAGGGGTACGCGCTGGACCGGGAGGAGAACACGCTCGGGCTGCGCTGCTTCGGGGTGGCCGTGCCGTACCGGACGCCGGCGCGGGACGCGGTGAGCTGCTCGGTGCCGGTGGCCCGGTTGACGGGGGAGCACGAGCAGGTCATCAAGGCGGCGCTGTTCGAGGCGCGGGACCGACTGTCGGTGGTCACGCGCCGGATGTGACGGTGCGTGGTGCGTGGTGCGTGGTGCGTGGTACGGCGCGTGCGGGAGTGCGCGCGGGAGTGCGTGCGGTGCCGCGGGGACGGCTGTTTCCTCCCCCACGTGGGGGAGGCGGTTCCCCATTGAGGGGGAGGTGGCGGGCCGCCGCGCACGGGACCGTTGGGGCATGACCACACGAGACGCTCAAGCGAAGAACGCACCGCAGTCCTCCGCCCCGACACCCTCCCCCGGGGCCGCCCCCACCCCCACCCCCACCCCCACCCCCGCCCCCGCCCCCGGCCCCGTGCCCGGGGCCTGGAGGCACGTCCTCGCGGCGGTGGCCCTGGTGGCCACGGCGCCGTATCTGGTGCTCAAGGCCGCCTGGCTGTCCGGCAGCCGGATCGGGATACCGGACGGCAGCGTGCTGCTGGAGGCCGGCCCGTTCCTCACGGTGGCCAATGCCGTCACGCTGGCCATGGACGCGTGCGTGATCCTGCTCGTCCTGGTGCTCACCAGACCCTGGGGGCTGAGAACGCCCGCCTGGATGCTGACCGTTCCGGTGTTCACCGCCACGGGCCTGCTGACCCCGATACTCCTCGGATTTCCGGGCCAACTGCTCGTACGGGCACTGGGCTTCGGGGACGGCCCGGAGGTGGTGGCCGCGCGGGAGCCCTTCCTGGACTCCTGGGTCTTCGTCGTCGTGTACACGGGATTCACCATCCAAGGACTCGCCCTGGCCGCGCTGTTCGTCCCCTATGCGCGTCGGCGCTGGGGCCGGCGGTGGCAGGGCGTGGTGGGAGAGCGGCTGCCGTCGCCCACGGGGGTGGTGGCGGCAGCCGCGGCCTCGGGCGCCCTGGTGCTGACCGCGTTGTTCCTCTACTGGGCCTTCGGTGGCACCGCCGGGTTGAGCGCAGAGCGGGCCGAGTCGTATTCGGCGGAGAGCGCCGTTGGGTCCGTGGCCCACGCGATCTGCGCGCTCGCCGCGGGAGCGGGAGCACTGCTCCTGGCCCGTGGCGGGGCGCTCCGGGCACGGTGGCCGCTCGGGCTCACCTGGGTCGGTGCCGCCGCGACCCTGGCGTGGGGGGCCTGGATGCTGAACGCTTCGCTGGGGCCGCAGCTGGGCCACGGTGAAGGACCGTCCACCGCCGTGCAGTTGATCTACGCTGGCCAGATGGTCACGGGAATGCTCGCCACCGCCGTTCTCACCCGGTTCCTCATATCCCGACGCGAGAGCTGATGCGCGTCGGCCCGGGCCGGCTGCTGGGGGCGCGGGCCCGGCTGCGGTGGGTCCACCAGATCCTCGGCGGCGCCCTGCTGATGCCGTACTTCCTCTTGGCCTCGGTGGGAGTCGGCTCGGCGGCCGGCGGAACCAACGCCCTCTCCTCTCTGCCCCTGTCCCTCGCCGCCTACGCGGCGGCCCTGCCCATGGCCGCCGCCACCGGGATCTACGGGCTGGTCCGGCCGCTGTCGGTGACCGCCGTCCGGGCCATGTGCGGGGTGCCGGGGGAGCGGCTCGCCGAAGGGCCGGCGCGGTCCTGGGCCGCGCGGGGTCGGGCATCGGCCTGGTGGACCCTGCACCTGGGGGTCGGAGCGCTGGTCAGCGGGATGACCCTGGCGGTGCCGCCCATGGCGCTGGTGCTGATCGTGCTGCCGTTCGTGAGCGGCCTGCGCGAAGTCCGGCTGGGCTTCGGGTGGTTCAACACGGGCGTCGAGACGTACATGGCCCCCCTGCTCGGGATCGGCCTGCTGGCCGGGCTCACCCTGTGTGCGGTCGGGGCCGGGGAGCTGCTGGCCAGGGTGGCGCCCGTACTGCTGGGGCCCACGGCGGCGGACCGGTTGGCCGCGGCCGAGGAGCGGGCCGCCGATCTGGTCCTGCGCAACCGGCTGGCCCGGGAGCTGCACGACGCGGTCGGTCACGCCCTGAGCGCCGTCACCCTCCAGGCCGCCGCCGCCCGGCGGATGCTGGAGCGCGACCCCGACTTCGTACGGGAGGCGCTGGCCGCGATCGAGGACACCACGCGGCGGACGGTGGGCGAGCTCGACGCCGTACTGGGCCTGCTGCGGGACGGGAACCCGGACCGGGCGGACGCCGCACCCGCGCCCACCCTCGCCGCCGACCTGGACGGACTACTGGCCCGCACCCGGGTCGCCGGCACCACTGTCACCGCGCACCAGGACCCCGGACCCGCCGGGGACTGGACCGCCCTCCCGGCGATCGCCTCCCGCGAGGCGTACCGGATCGTCCAGGAGGGACTCACCAACGCCCTGCGGCACGGCGCGGGCCCGGTGGATCTGAGGATCCGTATCCAGGCCGGCCCGGACCCCGCACACCGTGAACTGGAGATCACCATGACCAATCCACCGGCGGCACCCGCCGAGGACCGGGAGGCCCGCACCACCGGGGGCCGCGGACTGCGCGGCGCCGCGGAACGGGCCGCTCTGCTCGGCGGCAGCGTCGAGGCAGGCCCGCACGGGGACCGGTGGCGCCTGCGGGCCGTCCTCCCGTTCGCCGGGGAAGCCCGATGACCGTGCCCGTGCCCGTGCCCGTGCCTGCCCCTGCCCCCGTGCCTGCCCCTGCCCCCGTGTCCGCTCCCGCGCCTCGGCCGTCGCTGCGCATCGTGCTCTGCGACGACGAGCGGATGGTCCGCACCGCGCTGCGGGTGATCCTGGAGGCCGAAGCCGACCTGGAGGTCGTCGGTGAGGCGGCCACCGGGGCCGAGGCGGTTCCGCTGGTCCGCTCACTGGCCCCCGACGTGGTGCTCATGGACGTGCGGATGCCCGAGATCGACGGCATCCGGGCCACCGAACAGATCCTCGCCACCATGGCCGAGCCGCCCCGGATCGTGGTCGTCACCACCTTCGAGAACGACGCCTACGTCTACGACGCGCTGCGCGCCGGAGCCGCCGGCTTCCTCCTCAAACGGGCCGACCCGGACGAGCTGATCGGCGCGGTCCGACTCGTCGCCCGCGGTGACTCGCTGCTCTTCCCGGCCGCCGTACGCTCCCTGGCCGCCGCCCACGCGGCCGGCGTCCCGACCGCCGGCGCGCCCTGGGTGGCCCGACTCACCGAGCGCGAGGCCGACGTCCTGCGCCTGATGGCCACCGGACTGTCCAACCACGAGATGAGCGAGCGCCTCGGCGTCGGACCGCAGACCATCAAGACCCATGTCGGGTCGGTCCTCACCAAGACCGGCTCCCGCGACCGCACCCAGGCGGTCATCGCGGCCTACGAGGGAGGTTTCATCATGAAGAAACACTGAGAACCCCGCCACAATCGGGGCAGAGCGGAACGGCTGGGACCGCCGGGACGTCCTTCTGGGGGATGAACAAGACGATCAGGCGTGCGTCGGTCTTCTGTCTGCTCCTGGTGCTGGCCCTGCTGGTCCGCGTCACCTGGGTGCAGGCATACCAAGGCCAGGCCCTCGCAGACGACAAGCACAACCGCCGGAATCTCATCGGGCAGTACGAGAACCCGCTGGGGAACATCATCGTGGGTGGGGAGGCGATCACCGGCTCGGTGAAGACGGGCGGCAAGGACTTCGGCTACAAGCGGACGTACGTCGACGGTCCCCTCTACGCCCCCATCACGGGCTACAGCTCCCAGGCCTACGGCAGCACCATGCTGGAGGGCATCTACAGGAACGTCCTCAACGGCTCCGACAGCCGACTGAAGACGGTCATGGACATGCTCACCAATAAGCGGGCTTCCCCCGGCAACGTCCTGACCACCATCGACAAGGACGTCCAGAAGGCCACCTATGACGCGCTCCAGGGCAAGCAGGGCGCGGCCGTGGCCCTGGACCCCGGAACCGGCGAGATCCTCGCCGTGGTGAACAATCCCTCCTTCGACCCGGGCACCATCGCCGGCGCCAACGACGAGAAGGCCTGGACGGAGCTCTCCGCGGACAAGGGCAAGGCCATGGAGAACGTGGCGCTGCGCAAGCCCCAGGCACCCGGCTCCACCTTCAAGCTGGTCACCCTCGCCGCGGCGATCGAGAACGGCCTCGTCACCGACATCGACCGGCAGACCGGCATCGCCGACCCGTACACGATTCCCGGCACCCGTACCCCGCTGCCCAGCGAGGCGGGCTCCGCGGCCTGCAACAACGTCTCGGTGCGCACCGCCCTGAGGCTGTCCTGCAACAACGTCTTCGCCGAGCTCGCTTCCAAGCTGGGCCAGGACAAGATGCGGGCGACGGCCGAGAAGCTCGGATTCAACGTGCAGATCGACACGCCGGTGCGCACCAACCCGCCCAGCAAGTACCCGTCGAAGAAGATGTCGATCGACCAGGTCGCGCAGACGGGTATCGGCCAGTTCGACGTGCAGGCCACCCCGCTCCAGATGGCGATGGTGACCGCCGCGATCGAGAACGGCGGCAAGCTCGTCGCCCCGCACGTCGTATCCGAGGTCACCGACGCGGGCGGCAACGTGCTGGAGAGCTTCAAGGACGCGAAGTCCCAGCGGGTCATGGGGGAGAAGACCGCCTCGATGATCCGCGACGCCATGCGCACGGTCGCCACCGAAGGCGGCGGCAAGCCGGCCCAGGTGTCCGGCGCCGAGGTGGGCGGCAAGACCGGTACCGCCCAGCGCGGTGTCAACAACAGCCTCGCTCCGCTGGCCTGGTTCACCTCGTACGGCAAGTCGAACGGCAAGCAGATCGCGGTGGCCGTGGTGATCGAGAACTCCGACACCGACCGTTCCGAGATCGGCGGCGGGAAGCTGGCCGCGCCCATCGCCCAGAAGATGATGGAGGCGTGGCTGAAGAAGTAGCCGCGGAGGCCGCGCGGACGGAGCGCCGGGAACCGTCGGGGTTCCCGGCGCGTTCCCCCTCCCATGATCAGAGCCGCGCACCCCGACGACCTCCCTGCGATCGCCGCCCTGCACACCCGGGCCCGCGCCACCTACTACCAGGGCCACATCCCCGAGCAGGCCTACCTGGGCGACGCCGAGCTCCAGCGGACCCGCGAGGGCTGGTCGCGGGCCATCGCCCGGGACGCGGCCGAGGGCGAGGTGCTCTGCGCCGAGCAGGACGGCGAGCTCACCGGGGTCGCCGCGTTCCGCACGCAGGACGGCGAGACCACCCTCACCCAGCTCCACGTCGACCCCGTCCACTGGCGCCGCGGCACCGGGGCCGCCCTGCACGCCGCCTGCCTGGACGCCTGGCGGCGGGCCGGAATCCGCCGGGTCCGCCTGGAGGTCTACGAACACAACCTCCGCGCCCAGGCCTTCTACGCCACCCAGGGGTGGCTCGCGGATCCCTCGGCCCCGCGCTCGGGCACCCACCGCACCCTCTGGCTCCAGGTGGGCCGGGCATCTGCCCCGTCCGGGGAATGAGACGGGGCGGCGAATGGTTGAACCGCAAACCGTTTCCCCCTGAACCCGGAGAGAAGAAGGATCATGCGCGTCGAAATCTGGAGCGACATCGCTTGTCCCTGGTGCTACATCGGAAAGGCCCGTTTCGCCAAGGGCCTCGCCGAGTTCGCGCACCGCGACGAGGTGGAGGTCGTCTTCCGGTCCTTCGAACTCGACCCGGGCGGGGCGAAGGGCGTCACCACTCCCGTCGTGGAGATGCTCGCCAAGAAGTACGGCCGCACCCTCGACGAGGCGCGCGGCATGGAGGAGCACGTCGCCGCCAGCGCCCGCGCGGAGGGGCTCACCTACCGGACCGAGGGTCGCGACCACGGCAACACCTTCGACATCCACCGGCTGCTCCACCTGGCCGCCGCCCGCGGCCGGCAGGAGCAGCTGCTCGACCTCGCCTACCGGGCCAACTTCGGCGAGGAGCGCTCCGTCTTCGACCCCGAAGTTCTGATCGAGCTCGCCGTCGAGGCCGGACTCGACGGGGCCGAGGCCCGCGCCGTCCTCGCCGACGACTCCGCCTACGCCGACGCGGTCCGGGCCGACGAGCGCGAAGCCGCCGAGCTGGGAGCGAACGCCGTGCCGTTCTTCGTCCTCGACCGCCGCTACGGGATCTCCGGCGGACAGCCGGCAGAGGTGTTCACCCGGGCCCTGGAGCAGGCGTGGGCCGGGCGCGAGGCCCTGGAACCGGCCCCCGCCGCCGAGGCCTGCGAGCCCGACGGCGCGTGCGCGGTCCCCCAGGCATAAGGACCGCTCGGGGAGAGCCGGGGGCCTCAGGGGTCTCGGGGGCCTCAGGGGTCTCGGCGATGGACTGTGGGCGTGGTCTGGCGCACAGTTGAAGGCATGGATCTTCTGCTCGCCGAAGCGACCCGTGCCGAGTTCGCCCACTCCACCACCTACCTCAACACCGCCAATTGCGGGGTCGTCCCGCGTTCCGCCGTCGCAGCCGTACGGGAGCTGGCCGAGGCGGCGGGGGCCGGGCTCCCCACCGGCTTCGGCGACTTCGACCGCGTGAACGGGGCCCGGGCGGCCTTCGCCCGCCTGGTCGGGGTGGACACCGACCGGGTGTCCACCGGCTCGGCCGTCTCCACCCACGTCGGCCTCGTCGCCGCCTCGCTCCCGCCGGGCGCCGAAGTGCTTTGTCCCGAGGGCGAGTTCTCCTCAGTGATCAACCCCTTCGTGGCGCGCGGCGACCTCAAGGTGCGCTTCGCCCCGCTCGAAGCCGTCGCCGAGGCCGTGGGCCCCGGTACCGCTCTGGTCTCGCTGAGCGTCGTGCAGTCCGCGGACGGCCGCAAGGCCGACCTGGCGGCGGTGCGCGCCGCGGCGACCGCGCACGGGGCCCGGATGCTCGTGGACGCGACCCAGGCGGTCGGCTGGCTCCCCTTCGACGCCTCGCCGTACGAGTACACGGTCGCCGGCGGCTTCAAATGGCTGCTCGGCGTGCGCGGAGCCTCGTACCTGACGGTGTCGCCGCAGGCCCAGCACACGCTGACCCCGCTGCACGCCGGATGGGTTCCGGCGGTGGCCGAAGGGGGCGCCACCTACGGGCCGATGGCGGAACTCGCCCACGGAGCGCGGCGGTTCGACGAGTCCCCGGCCTTCCTCGCCTACCACGCGTCCGAGCCGGCGCTGGCCCTGCTGGAGCGGATCGGCATCGAGGCCGTCCACGCCCACGACACCGCCCTGGCCGCCCGCTACCGGGCCGGGCTCGCGCGCCTGGGCCACGAACCCGTCCCCGGGGACTCCGCCATCGTCTCCGTACCGGGCCTCGCCGACCGGCAGCCCGTCCTGGAGGCGGCCGGCATCGTCACATCGGCGCGCGCGGGCCTCCTGCGGGCCTCGTTCCACCTCTACAACACGGAGGCGGACGTGGACCGGCTGCTGGACGCCCTCTCCGCCTCCTGAAGCGGCGGGGCCCGTGCGTACAGTGCCGCCATGAGCGATGTGAGCGGTGTGAGCCAGGCAGGCGATGTGCGCGACGGGCGCGATGTGCTGCACGTCAAGGGGCGGGTGCTGATCGGGCCCGACGAGGTGCGCGACGAGCTGTGGGTGGTCGGCGGGCGGATCTCCTACGAGCGCCCGCCCGGCGCCCGCGAGATCACCACGGTGACCGGCTGGGCCCTACCCGGACTGGTCGACGCGCACTGCCACGTGGGCCTGGACGCCCACGGCCCGGTCGACGCCGAGACCGCCGAGCGCCAGGCCCTCACCGACCGCGACGCCGGCACCCTCCTCATCCGGGACGCCGGTTCGCCCTCCGACACCCGCTGGATCGACGACCGCGAGGACCTGCCGAAGATCATCCGGGCCGGGCGGCACATCGCGCGCACCCGCCGCTACATCCGCAACTACGCCCACGAGATCGAACCCGCCGACCTCGTCGATTACGTCGGCCGCGAGGCGCTGCGCGGTGACGGCTGGGTCAAGCTCGTAGGAGACTGGATCGAACGCGAGGCCGGGGACCTCACGGCCTGCTGGCCGCGCGCCGAGGTCGAGGCGGCCATTGCCGAGGCGCATCGGCTCGGCGCCCGCGTCACCGCGCACTGCTTCGCCGGGGACTCGCTGCGCGACCTGGTCGAGGCGGGCATCGACTGCATCGAACACGCCACCGGCCTCACCGAGGACACCATCCCGCTGTTCGCGGACCGCGGGGTCGCGATCGTCCCGACGCTCGTGAACATCGCGACCTTCCCGAAGCTGGCGGCGGGCGGCGATGCGAAGTTCCCCCGCTGGTCGGCGCACATGCTGCGGCTCCACGAACGGCGCTACGACACCGTCCGCTCCGCCTACGACGCGGGCATCGACGTCTTCGTCGGCACCGACGCGGGAGGCTCCCTGCCGCACGGCCTGGTCGCGGCGGAGGTCGCGGAACTGGTCAAAGCCGGTATCCCGCCGATCGACGCCCTCTCCGCGACGACCTGGGCGGCCCGCGAGTGGCTCGGCAGGCCGGGGCTGACCGAGGGGGCGCCCGCCGACCTCGTGGTGTACGCCGCCGACCCGCGGGCCGACGTACGCGTGCTCGCGCAGCCGCTGCGGGTCGTCGTGAACGGCAGGGTCCGGGCCTGAGCCCCGCGTTGGCGCCCGGTTGACGCCGCGTGACATCGGGGACCCATCGGTCGTTGAAAGAGACCGCACGGGGCGAGCCTCCGTGAAAGGAGGGAACTCGCGTTCTTCATGGGGCGCGACGATTCGAATATGCTCCCGGAAACCACCCTTTGGGGTGAACTCGCATCAGGTTGACCCTCGTTCACCCACAGTGCGTAAAGATTCCGGAGTCGAGTCCGTCGGCGCCCGCGATGTCCCCCATCGGCGGCGCGACGGCACCCAACTCCCCGGGGGGTTCCACCACTGTGAACAGCCATACCTTCCGCAGGCCCGCGGCCGTCCTCCTCGCCACGGGAGCGATGGCCCTGCTCGCCGCTCCGCCCGCCTTCGCCACGGGAGGCGGCGCGGCCGGGGGAGAGGGCAAGGCCGGCGCCGTCGTCCTGCGCGCCGCACTGGACGTGGGCCTGCTCAACACGACCGTGCACGTCCCGCTGAAGACGACCCTGAACGAGGTCAGCGCCCCGGCGACGGCCGAGAAGACCGCGTTGACCGTCACCGTGGACGGGGCCGAGGGGAACAATCCGGTCAGCGTGCTGCGCGCTGACGTGGCCACCTCCAAGGCCACCGCCGACAAGACCCGGGCCGAGGCGGAGGCGAACCTCGCCAAGGCCTCCGTCCACGTGCCCGGACTGCCGTTGCTCTCCCTCATCGAGGTGGAGAAGGTCACTTCCAAGGCCGTCTGCGAGGCGGGCAAGAAGCCGGTGGCCAGTGCGAACGCCCTCGGGAAGGTGACCGCGCTCGGCAAGAAGGTCACGCTGTCGGCGGGCGGCCCCACCAAGATCGAGGTCCCCGGAGTGGGTCAGATCGACCTGGAGCTGTCCGGTACGGAGACCACCTCCACCACGGCCGCCGCGGCCGCGCTCCGCCTGAAGGTGGCGATCAACCCGCTGAACTTGAACGTGGCGAAGGTCGACGGTGAGATCGTGCTCGCCGAGGCGCACTGCGAGTCCCCGACGGGCGCGGCGCCGGCGTCGAACCCGCCCGCGAACCCGGACATCAAGCCCCAGGCGGCGACGGGGACGGGCTCCGGTTCCGCCGTGTCCGGCGGCACCGCCGGCAATTCCGGCACCACCGGTGCCAACCTCGCCGAGACCGGCGGCGGTTCACTGACTCCCTACGTCGCCGGCGGGGCCCTGACCCTGCTCGCCATCGGTGGGGGCGCGCTCCTGATCACCCGGCGGGGCAGGGCCTCGTAGGGCGGCCGGGAGCCCCGGGCCGCCGCCCGGCGCGCCCGCCCCGAGGAGCGCACGGAGGGGAGCGCTCAACGGGTGACGGGCGAGGACGGGCGGCGTGCCCGGCGACGCACGGGCCTGCGGGTACCGGTGGCCTGCGGGCCCCGGTGGCCGCGGGCTCGACGGCCGGCTCGGCGCGCGATGCGCTCGGCGCGCGACACGTTCGGCGCGTGGCGTGCTCAGCGGGCGGCGTGCTCCAGGCCCTGTCCACCCGCGCCACGTGACATCACGGCCTCGGTGACCTGCCGGTCGATCCGCTCGTACTCGCTCCGCTTCGCGGCCGGGAGCGAGGTGTCCGAGGCCGCGCAGGAGGCGCAGACGACGCGGAACGGCGGCCCCATGTCCGAGTACTGCGTGAGGTATTCGGCCTTCACCACCTCCCAGCGGCCCGGATGGCCCGCTGCCGGGGAGAAGGTGAAGCGGGGGATCGAGGACTGGTTGCCGCGCAGTTTGTCGGCCGGTACGAAGCTGGCGACCTGGTCGCCCATCCCGAAGACCACCCAGGTGCCGTTGATCTTCTCGTAGGGCTGCGGCACGTGGTTGTGCGTGCCGATGATCAGATCGATGTCGGGGAGTCCGTCGGCCGAGCGGGCGGCGGTCAGCGCCTGCGCCAGTGCCTTCTGCTGGTCATCGGGCGCTGTCTGCCACTCGGTGCCCCAGTGGACGCTGAGCACCACCACGTTCGCGCCCCCCGCCCGAGCGGCCCGGGCGTCGGCGATGATCCGGTCCTCGTCGATCAGATTGACGGCCCACGGCTTGCCCGGGGGAAGCGGGATGCCGTTCGTGCCGTACGTGTAGGAGAGCTGGGCGACCTTCGCCCCGCCCGCCGCGAGCAGCGCCGGGGCCTTGGCCTCCTCCGCGCTGCGGGCCGAGCCGACGTGCGGGATGCCGACCCGGTCGAGGTGGTCCAGAGTGCGGGCGAGGCCCTCGTAGCCGTCGTCCAGGGTGTGGTTCGAGGCGGTGGAACAGCTGTCGTACCCGGCGTCCCCCAGGGCGTCCGCCAACTGGTGCGGGGCCTTGAAGGTGGGATAGCCGGTGTAGGGGCCGCCCGGGCGGCCGTACGGTATCTCGTGGTGGCATATCGCCAGGTCGGCGGCGGAGACCAGGGGTTTGACCCCGGCGAGTATCTTCCGGAAGTCGTACTCTCCGGCCTTGCCCGCGTCCTGCGCCGACCGTTGGACGATCGACGGGTACGGGATGATGTCGCCGGTCGCCACCAGCGTGAACGGCTTGCCGGCGGCGGCGCCGGCGGGCGCGTCCGTCTTGTCCCGGCCCGGCTCGCCCTGGAACCGCTGCCCGGTGGCGGGCCCCCCGCCGTTGTTCAACAGCTGCGGTACGGCGTAGATCCCGCCGCCCACGACCGCCAGCACGGCCAGAGCCGTGCCCATCTTCGCGGATGAATTCATTCCCTACCCCCGGTGTCATGCACTGATGCGGGGATCCTCACTCGGCCCCGCCCCCGAGGCCAGCGTACGGAGCCGTACGGGTGACTGCACCGTCGGCGCTCCGTAAGGACCGCAGGTCGGACGGGTGTCGTGGAGGTCGGAACGGCCGGTTCGCGCTCAGCGCGCGCTCAGCTGGCGCTCGGTCCGCGCTCGGTCCGCGCTCGGTCCGCGCTCGGCTCAAGCTCAGCGCGCGGCCAGTGCGAGGGCGTGGTCCAGTGCTTGGAGCAGCCGGCCCGTCGTCGCCCGGTCGCGCACCGCCAGTCGGAGCCAGGAGTGGTCCAGCCCCGGGAAGGTGTCCCCGCGGCGGACGGCGAAGCCGAGGGCGCGCAGCCGGGTGCGGACCTCGGCCCCGCCGGCCACCCGGATCAGGACGAACGGCCCCTCCGCCACCCCGACGGCCGTCACCTCGTCGAACTCCGCGAGCCCGGCCAGCAGGTGCGCCCGGTCCACCGCGATCCGCCGGGCCGCCTCCTCCGCCTCGGCGAGCGCCGCCGGAGCCACACAGGCCTCGGCCGCCACCAGCGCCGGGGTCGACACCGGCCACAACGGCTGCGCGGCCGCCAGCTTCGCGATCACCTCGGGCTCGGCCAGCACGTAGCCGATCCGCAGCCCCGCCAGCCCCCACGTCTTGGTCAGGCTCCGCAGCACCACCAGCCCGGGCAGGTCCATCCGTCCGGCCAGGGCCTCCCGCTCGCCCGGGACCGCGTCCATGAACGCCTCGTCCACGACCAGGATCCGGCCCGGCCGGGCCAGCGCGGAGAGGCTTCCCGCGGGGTGCAGCACGGACGTCGGGTTGGTCGGATTGCCGATCACCACCAGGTCCGCGTCCTCCGGCACGGCCGCCGGGTCCAGCCGGAAGCCGTCCGACGCCCGCAGCACCACGCGCTCGACCTGGTGCCCCGCGTCCCGCAGGGCCGCTTCCGGCTCGGTGAACTGCGGATGCACCACGACCGGCCGTTCGGCTCCCAGGGCCCGGGCGATCAGTACGAAGGCCTCCGCGGCCCCGGCCGTCAACAGCACCCGTTCGACCGGCAGCTCGTGCCGGGCCGCCACCGCCGCGCGGGCGCGCCGCCCGTCGGGATATGCGGCGAGGTCCCCGAGCGAGGCGGCGATCCGCTGCTTGAGCCAGTCCGGCGGGGTGTCCGCACGTACGTTGACCGCCAGGTCCACCAGCGCGGAGCCCGCGTCGATCACCTCGGCGTCCCCGTGGTGGCGCAGGTCGTGCGCGGCGGCCGTGGCCACGGCGCAGGTCGCCGAAACCGACCGCCGCTTGGGCACGAGGAGTTCCCCGCCGCCCGCGAGGGCCGCGGCCTCCGCCACCGAGGGGGTTCCGGTGGCGGTGCGCGCCGCCTCCGAGGGGTGCGGCACGGCGATGGCGGCCAGCTGGTCGGCGGGGTAGCTCACCAAGGGCACGCCGAATCGTTCCGCCGCGCCCGTGATCCCGGCCTCGCCCGCCTTGGACTCCACCGTGGCCAGCGCCGTCACCGCCCCCACGGTCAGCCCGGCCCCGCGCAGCGTCTCCTCGACCAGGGCGCAGACCTCCGCGACGGAAACCCCCGCGCGTCCGCCGACACCGACCACCACCTGCGTCGCGTACTCGCCCACCGGGGGCCATCCCTCCGTAGTCACCGTCACCGGCCCATCACCGGCCCGTCACCGGCACATGCCCGGCCGGTCGGCCGTCAACACTCCGCCACCCGCCACTCGCGCGCGGACGTGCGCTCGGGGCGAGGAGTCTGTATTCAGGGGCGCATGGCCGTGATCGTGGCGTTGGGCGCGTTCCTGATGACCCTGGCGGGCGGATGGGCGGCGCAGCGCGTCACCGACCGCCGCCACCTCGTGCTGGGCCTGGCCGGCGGGCTGATGCTCGGCGTCGTGGGCCTCGACCTGCTCCCGGAGGCCCTCCACGCGGCGGGCGAGGAGGTGTTCGGCGTCCCGCTCGCCCTGCTGCTCTTCGTGGCCGGATTCCTGATCGCGCACGTCGTGGAACGGCTGCTGGCGGTTCGCCAGGCCGCGCACGGCGCCGAGGACGGCGCCCGCGTCCCCCAGGTCGGGCTCACCGCGGCCGCGGCCATGGTCGGCCACAGCCTCGCCGACGGGGTGGCCCTGGGTGCGGCCTTCCAGGTCGGCGGGGGGATGGGCGTGGCCGTGGCGCTGGCCGTCATCACCCACGACTTCGCCGACGGGTTCAACACGTACACGCTCACCAGCCTCTACGGGAACGACCGCCGCAAGGCCCTGATGATGCTCTTCGCGGACGCCGTCGCCCCGGTCGTGGGCGCGGCGTCCACCTTGCTGTTCACCCTTCCGGAGGAACCCCTCGGCGCGTACCTCGGCTTCTTCGGAGGAGTCCTGCTGTACCTCGCGTCCGCCGAGATCCTGCCCGAAGCGCACCACAAGCACCCCGCCCTGTCCACGCTGATGTGCACGGTGGGCGGGGTGGCCGGGATCTGGCTGGTGGTGGGCATCGCGGACTGAGCGCCGGCCGGGGACGGAGGTCACGACCGTGCTGCCGCGGCTTCCGTGAAACGGCGCGCGACGGACGGCTCCGCCGCCCAGTGCGTGTGCAGGTAGCTGGCGTGCACACCCTGCTGCACGAAGCCCTCGACCCGGCGCTCCGGGTGGGTGAACCCCCAGGCCGGGGCCGTTCCGGCGCCCGGCTCGATCACCGTCCGGTGGAACTCGTGCCCGCGCAGCCGGGTCCCGGCCCGCGCGAGCGCGCTGTCGGACACCGCCACCGCCTCGCGGTAGCCGAGGGTGAGGCGCTCCGACATCCGCGCATCGGCGTCGAGCACCCCGCACATGGGCTTCCCGTCCAGCGACCGGCCGAGGTACAGCAGCCCGGCGCACTCGGCGGCGATCGGGCCGCCGGCCGCGGCGAAGGCGGCGACGGCCGCCCGCAGCGGTTCGTTGGCGGACAGCTCGGGCGCGTACACCTCCGGGAATCCGCCGCCGATCACCAGGCCGGTGGTGCCGGGCGGGAGCGCCTCGTCCCGGAGCGGGTCGAAGGTGACGACCTCCGCTCCGGCGGCGGTGAGCAGCTCCGTGTGCTCGGCGTAGGAGAAGGTGAAAGCGGCGCCGCCGGCGACGGCGACGACCGGTGCGGCGCCGCTGCCCGGGGCTCCGTCGAGGTCCGCGGGGGCGGCGCCGTTGCCGGCGGCGCAGCCCCCGGACTCCCGCGCCTCGATCGCCGGCGGGGCTTGACGGGGCGACCACGGCTCGCAGTGCAGCGGTGGGGCCGTGCGGGCCAGGGCCATCAGGGCGTCCAGGTCGCAGCCCGCGCGGACCTGCGCGGCCAGCGCCGCCACCGAGGCCAGCGCGTCGGTGTGCCGCTCGGCCACCGGGACCAGACCCAGGTGGCGCGAGGGAGTGGCCACCTGCGGAGCCCGCCGCAGGACACCGAGGACCGGCATCCCTGCCTCCTCCAGGGCCTCCCGCAGCATCACCTCGTGCCGGTCGGAGCCGACCTTGTTCAAGATCACGCCCCCCAGCCGCACCTGCGGGTCGAAGGACGCGAAGCCGTGCACCAGCGCCGCCACCGAACGCGACTGCGAGGAGGCGTCGACCACCAGCACCACCGGCGCCCGCAGCAACTTCGCGACCTGCGCCGTGGACGCCAGTTCGCCCCGCCCCGCGGCGCCGTCGTAGAGCCCCATGACGCCTTCGACGACGGCCAGGTCACACCCGACCGCCCCGTGTGCGAACAGCGGAGCGACCAGCTCCGGCCCGCACATGAAGGCGTCGAGGTTGCGCCCCGGCCGGCCGGTGGCCAGCGCGTGGTAGCCGGGGTCGATGTAGTCGGGCCCGGCCTTGTGCGGGGACACGGCGAGGCCGCGCTCCGAAAAGGCCGCCATCAGGCCCGTGGCCACGGTGGTCTTGCCGCTGCCCGAGGAGGGAGCGGCTATGACCAGCCGGGGCACGTTGAACGGGTACGAAGTCACCACTCGATGCCCTTCTGGCCCTTCTGTCCCGTGTCCATCGGGTGCTTGACCTTGGTCATCTCGGTGACGAGGTCCGCGAACTCCACCAGCTTCTCCGGCGCGTTGCGGCCCGTGATCACCACGTGCTGCGTGCCGGGACGGCCCCGCAGCACCTCGATGACCTCGTCGACGTCGATCCAGCCCCAGTGCATCGGGTAGGCGAACTCGTCGAGCACGTACAGCTTGTGCGTCTCGGCGGCCAGATCGCGCTTGACCTGCTCCCAGCCCTCCTTGGCCGCCTGCTCGTTGTCGAGCTGCGCGTCCCGCTGGACCCAGGACCAGCCCTCGCCCATCTTGTGCCAGACGACGGAGCCGCCCTCGCCGGAGGCGCCGAGCACCTTCAGCGCGTTCTCCTCGCCGACCTTCCACTTCGCCGACTTGACGAACTGGAACACCCCGATCGGCCAGCCCTGGTTCCAGGCGCGCAGCGCCAGCCCGAAGGCCGCCGTGGACTTGCCCTTGCCGGGGCCGGTGTGGACGAAGACCAGCGGACGGTTGCGGCGCTGGCGCGTCGTGAGCCCGTCGTCCGGAACGACGGACGGCTGTCCCTGAGGCATTACGCGGCCCTCCTGTTGCTGCTGTGGGGTGAAGCGGTGGACGTCACCGCGGTACGTACGTTCTTCACGAGCCCGGCCAGCGAGTCGGCCCGCAGCCCGTCGAGCGTGACGGCGGGCCCGCCGAGGTCGCGGGCCAGTACGCCGGCCAGTCCCAGCCGGACCGGCCCGGACTCGCAGTCCACGACCACCGAGGCGACGCCCCCGGCCTGCAGCAGCCGCGCGCTGTGCCCCGCGAGCTCCCGCGGGCTGCTGTCCGTACGGCCCCCGGCGTTCCCGGCCGAGGTGGCCCGCCCGTCGGTGACGACCACGAGCAGCGGCCGGCGCGAGGGATCCCGCAGCCGCTCGATCCGCAGCACCTCGTGGGCCTTCAGCAGCCCGGCCGCCAGCGGGGTGCGGCCGCCCGTCGGCAGCTGCTCCAGCCGGGCCGCAGCCGCGTCCACCGAGGAGGTCGGCGGCAGGGCCAGGTCGGCCGTGGACCCCCGGAAGGTGATCAGACCGACCTTGTCCCGGCGCTGGTAGGCGTCCAGGAGCAGGGACAACACGGCGCCCTTGACCGCGCTCATGCGCTGCCGGGCGGCCATGGAGCCGGAGGCGTCGACGACGAAGAGGACGAGGTTGCCCTCGCGCCCCTCCCGCGCGGCCTGGCGCAGATCGTCCTTGCGGATCACGAGGCCGCGCCCGTCGCGCCCGCGCGCCTTCTGGTGCGGGGCGGCGGCCTGGATGGTGGCGGTCAGGTGCAGTTTCGTCAGGTGTCCGCGCGGGCGCTGGGCGCCGGTGGTACGGCCGTGGGAGGTACGGGCGCGGGAACGGCGGCCCGACGCGCCCTCGCCGAGGCCGGGCACGCTGAGCATCTTGGTCCGGAACGGCTCGGCGGCACCTACCGCGGCCTGCTCGGGCCCGGTGCCCTCCTGGGCGGCGGGCTGCGGGGCCTCCGGGGCTTCCGCCGGCGCCTCGCCGCTTTCGGGGGTCTCGGGGGCCTCGACCGAGGGACCCGGGTCCTGGGGTCCGCCGTCCTGCGGGGGCGTGCCGCCCGGGCCGCCGTCGGGTCCGCCGTCCCCGGGCCCGTCGTCGTCGGGGCCCTCGGGCTCCGGCTCGGGCTCCGGCTCCTCGTCGGGGAACCCGTCCAGGATCCGGTCGAGCAGGTCCTCGTCCAGTCCCGGCGCGTCGAACGGGTTGCGGCGGCGCCGGTGGGGGAGCGCCAGCAGGGCGGCCTGCCGGACGTCCTCCTTGCGCACGTCGGTCCGCCCGGCCCAGGCGGCCAGCGCGGTCGCGGTCCGGGCCATCACGATGTCGGCACGCATCCCGTCGACCTCGAACCCGGCGCAGGTCGCCGCGATCTGCAGGAGCGCGGTGTCGCCGAGCGAGACCTTCGGGAGCAGCGCCCGCGCGGCCACCACCCGGGCGCGGACCTCGTGCTCCTCCCCGGCCCAGCGGTTCGCGAAGCCCGCCGGGTCGTCCTCGTAGGCGAGCCGGCGCCGGACCACCTCGACGCGCTGGGCGGGCTCGCGGGAGGCGGCCACCTCGACGGTGAGTCCGAACCGGTCGAGGAGCTGCGGCCGCAGCTCGCCCTCCTCCGGGTTCATCGTGCCGACGAGCAGGAAGCGGGCGGCGTGCCGGACGGAGACGCCCTCGCGCTCCACGTACGAGGCGCCCATCGCGGCGGCGTCCAGCAGCACGTCCACCAAGTGGTCGTGGAGGAGGTTCACTTCGTCGACGTAGAGGATCCCGCGATGCGCGTCGGCCAGCAGGCCGGGCTCGAAGGCCTTCACCCCCTCGGCGAGGGCGCGTTCGATGTCCAGAGCACCGACCAGCCGGTCTTCGGAGGCGCCGACGGGCAGCTCCACCATGCGCGCGGGCCGCAGGGCGCCGGGCCCGGACTCGTGCGGGCCGTCCGGGCACGACGGGTCGGGCGCGGCCGGCGCGCAGGAGAACCGGCAGCCGGGAACGACGTCGACCTGCGGCAGCAGCGCCGACAGCGCGCGCACGGCGGTGGACTTGGCGGTCCCCTTCTCGCCGCGCACGAGCACCCCGCCGACCGCCGGGCTCACGGCGTTGAGGAGCAGGGCCAGGCGCAGGTCGCCCTGGCCCACCACCGCCGTGAAGGGGAAGGGGATGCTCATGTGTTGCTCACTCCTTGGAAGGTGAGGACCGTTGCCGGGTGCGGCGCCGCTGCCGGGGCTCCGCCCCGGACCCCGCGCCTCAATCGCCGGCGGGGCTTGATTCGGCTGGTGCCGTGCGCCCGGTGCGGTGGGAATGCGCGGGTCTGGGCGGAGCCCCGTTCCGGGAAGGGACGGGGCGGGGGAGAGCCCCGCAGGGCCCGGGCGCCCGTCACGGCGCGCCCGGCGGGAGGAAGGGGAGTCCTGCCGGGGCGCCGCCCTCGATCAGCCGAAGCAGCGCAACGGTGTCCGCGTGCTGCTCGATCAGGTCGCCCAGCAGGTCCAGCTGCTCCTCCCGCAGCGCGGCGAACGAGGTGTCCGGCGCCGGGACGAAACGGCGGCCGGCGGCCGCGGCCACCTCCCGCAGGAACGCCCGGCGGAAGCCGTCCGACTCCAGCGAGCCGTGCCAGTGGGTGCCCCACACCGACCCGACCCGGCAGCCGTCCAGGAAGGCCTCGCCGCCCAGCACCTCGGCCACGCCGTGGTGGATCTCGTAGCCCGCGACCTCCTCGCCCAGCGCCGAGCCCACGGGGCGGGCCAGGGTCTTCTCCCGCTCGAAGCGGACCCGTACGGGGAGCAGGCCGAGGCCGTCGACCTCGCCCGCCTTCGATTCGACCTCGTCCGAGATCCGCTCGCCCAGCGCCTGGAACCCGCCGCAGATGCCCAGCACCGGCCGCCCCTCGGCGGCCCGCCGCAGCAGCGCGTCCGCGAGCCCGCGCTCGCGCAGCCACTGGAGGGCCTTCACCGTGCCCCGGGTGCCGGGTACGACGACCAGGTCCGCGTCGGCCAGTTCCTCGGCCCGGTCCACGAACCGCACGACGACCCCCGGCTCCGCCGCGAGCGCGTCGACGTCCGTGAAGTTCGACATCAGCGGCACCGCGCACACGGCGACCCGCAGCACGTCCTCGCCCACCGGGGGCGCGACCACGGACTCGCGCACCGCTCCGCGCAGGGAGACCCGCAGGCCGTCCTCCTCGTCGATGCCCAGGCCGTGCTGGAACGGCAGCACCCCGTACGTGGCCCGGCCCGTCAGGCCGCGGAGCATCTCCATGCCGGGCTCCAGCAGCGACACGTCGCCGCGGAACTTGTTGACCACGTAGCCGGCGATCAAGGACTGGTCCTCGGGGGAGAGCAGCGCCGTCGTCCCGAAGAAGGACGCGAAGACGCCGCCGCGGTCGATGTCCCCGACCACGACCACCGGGAACCGCGCGGCCCGCGCGATCCCCATGTTCACGATGTCGGTCCGGCGCAGGTTGATCTCGGCCGGGCTTCCCGCCCCCTCGCAGATCACGGCGTCATACGTGCCCCGCAACTGCTCCAGGCAGTCCGTGACGATGCCGAGCAGCTGCTCCTGGCGCCCGCCGTGGTAGCCGCGGGCGCTCATCTCGCCCACCGGCTTGCCCAGCAGCACCACTTGACTGCTGCGGTCGCTGCCCGGCTTGAGCAGCACCGGGTTCATCAGTGCCGTCGGCTCCACGCGGGCCGCCTGGGCCTGCATCGCCTGGGCGCGCCCGATCTCGGCGCCCTCCAGCGTCACGAAGGAGTTCAGCGACATGTTCTGCGCCTTGAAGGGCGCGACCTTCACGCCCTGTCTGGCCAGCCAGCGGCAGATGCCCGCCGTGACCACGCTCTTGCCCGCGTCCGACGTGGTGCCCGCGACCAGCAGACCGCCGCCGCGCTTCGCGCCGCTCATGCGCGTCCCCCTCGTACTCGTGTCACGAGCAGCCGGGCGGCCACGCAGGCGCCGAGGGCCAGCCAGGTCACCTGCCGCGACAGCCGTACCGCACGCTCGATGTCCGCGACCTCCACCGGCCGCCCCGCCCCGCCGTTCAGTACGGCCCGGTGCTCGACCCGGCCGCCGTACGCGAGGGTGCCGCCCAGTCTGACGCCCAGCGCCCCGGCGAAGGAGGCCTCGACGGGTCCAGCGTTCGGGCTCGGGTGCGCGGCGGCGTCCGCGCGCCAGGCCCGTACGGCGCCCCGCCGGTCGGGGCCGGCCAGTACGGCGGCGACCGCCGTCAGCCGGGCTCCCGGCCAGCCGGCCAGGTCGTCGAGCCGGGCGGAGGCCCAGCCGTAGCGCAGGTAGCGGGGGGACTTGTGGCCGACCATCGCGTCCAGGGTGTTCACGGCGCGGAAGGCCAGCAGTCCGGGGACTCCGGCGACGGCGCCCCACACGAGGGCGCCGACCACCGCGTCGGAGGTGTTCTCGGCGACGGACTCCACGACGGCGCGGGCCATCTGCTGCCCGTCCAGGGCCTGCGGGTCGCGTCCGCACAGGTGGGGCAGCCGCTCCCGGGCCACCTCGGCGTCCCCGGCGGCGAGCGCGCCGCCGATGGCGCGGGCCTCCCGGCCCAGGGAGGTGCCGCCCACGACGGCCCAGGTGGCGGCGGCGGTCAGGGCGATACGGGCGGCCGCGGGCCGGGAGCGCACGGCTCGGGCGCCCAGCACTCCGACGGCGGCCGCGCCCCCGGCGCACACCAGGGTGTGCAGGAGGCCCCGGGCGCGGTCGTCGCGCCACAGGGAGCGTTCGACGGCGGTGGCGGCCCGTCCGAAGGCGGCCACGGGGTGCCCTCGGCGCGGATCCCCGAGGATCCGGTCGCCGATCAGGCCCGCCGTGGCGCCGTACGCAAAGACGCGATCGGCACGCATGGTGGCAGGTATGTCCTCACTCAGGGTCCGCGCCCTGGTTCGACGTGTCCGGCGGCGAGAGTTCCTGGCTCCCGGGACGCACGCACGGCGTGCGGTTCCGGTGACAGTGGCGGGACCGCGCCGGATTCGCACCGGACTTCCTCTCCATGCCGCCGTATTGGCTCCGGCAGTCCACCACGCACGTCGAAGGCCCGTCAACTCGCCGTTGACCTGCGGCGCGGCAGGGGCACGGGATGCGAAAAGCTCCCTCCGGGACAAACCCGGAGGGAGCCTTCACGCCCGGTCGGCCGCGGGGCGGCGGATCAGGCGACGATCAGGTAGATCCCGTAGCCCACGGCCGCCGCGATGACGGCGAAGCAGGCGTACGCGCCGCTGCGGGCGAGGGTGGCGGTGCCGCCCTGCTCGGTGGCGGTCTCGTGCTTGGACAGGCCCACCAGGCCCAGGGTGAAGAGGGTCACGAGGGCGACGGTGGCGAAGAGGCTGACCCCGAAGACGGAGCCGAGCGCTTCCCAGTCGATCTTCATACTGCCGCTTTCTGAATGTCCGGGTCTGTGTCTCTGTCTCGGTCAGACCGCGGCGGCCGGAGCCGCCGGGGTCTGCGTCGCGGCCGGGATGGTGGCCTTGAGGGCTTCGTCCGTGACCTCGGCGGTCGTTGCCGCGGCGGTGGTGGTGCCGGCGGCGGCGACGGCGACGGTCGG
This sequence comes from Streptomyces sp. NBC_01439, assembly GCF_036227605.1. Classification (GTDB taxonomy): domain Bacteria; phylum Actinomycetota; class Actinomycetes; order Streptomycetales; family Streptomycetaceae; genus Streptomyces. The sequence goes on from NZ_CP109487.1 coordinate 7,110,575, forward strand.
CGGGACGGTGACCGCGGCGATCGCCGTGGTGACGACACCCGGCTCCTCGGCGCGGGCCTGCTCCACCTCGTTGACGTTGTTGTGGTCGACGACCTGGCGGCGCGAGATGAGCCAGATGGCCAGGCAGGAGCCGACCAGGAAGACCGTGACCGCGGCGATGCCGACGTCACCGATGCGCATGACCAGCTCGGCACCGGCCGAGACCAGCGCGGCGGCCGGCAGGGTCAGGCCCCAGGCGACGAACATGCGGGTCGCGGTGGACCAGCGGACCACACCGCCCTTGCGGCCCAGGCCCGCACCCATGACCGCACCGGAGCACGAGTGGGTGGTGGAGAGCGAGAAGCCCAGGTTCGAGGAGGCGAGGATGACGGACGCGGCCGAGGTCTGGGCGGCGAAGCCCTGCTGCGGGTGCAGGTCGGTCAGGCCGCTGCCCATGGTGCGGATGATGCGCCAGCCGCCCAGGTAGGTGCCCATCGCGATGGCCATACCGGCGGAGACGATGACCCAGACCGGCGGGTTCGCGTCGGGCGCGATCGCGCCGCCGGCGATGAGGGCCAGGGTGATGATGCCCATCGTCTTCTGCGCGTCGTTGGTGCCGTGCGCGAGGGAGACGAGACCGGCCGAGGCGATCTGGCCGGCGCGGTATCCCTTGGCGGAGGTCTTCTCGCCGACCTTGTTCCCCAGCTTGTACGTGACCTTGGCGGCCAGGTACGCGGCGATGCCGGCCACCAGCGGGGCGGCGATCGCGGGGATGAGGACCTTGGTGATGACGACGCTGCCGTTGACCGCGCCGATGCCGGCGGAGGCGACCGCGGCACCGATGAGGCCACCCATCAGGGCGTGCGAGGAGCTGGAGGGAAGACCGACCAGCCAGGTGACGAGGTTCCAGAGGATCGCTCCGACCAGGGCGGCGAAGATCACCTCTGGCTGGATGCCCTCCTCGTTGACGAGCCCCTTGGAGATCGTCTTGGCGACCTCCACGGACATGAACGCGCCGACGAGGTTGAGCACGGCGGACATGGCCACCGCCGTCTTGGGCTTGAGGGCGCCGGTCGAGATGGTGGTAGCCATCGCGTTGGCTGTGTCGTGGAAACCGTTCGTGAAGTCGAACACGAGAGCGGTAATGATCACGATCCCGAGGAGAAGCGTTATGTGCTCCATTTACCCAGGCTTCTGTTTGACGTCAGTGGCTCGGCGACCGTAGGCAACCTGAGTGAACAGAAGATGAACTGACTTGGGCGGAGCGGTGTACTGGCCCGGGGTGCGATCGGGCCATTCGTCCTGATTCTTACAGTGATAGCACCATTAATGCACGTCAAAGCCGGGTGAATGAACCCCTCCGCAGAGGGTTCGCCGTGCGCGCGACCCCGCTCCCCGGGCCTCGAATGAGACCTAGATCACCCCCTCCGCGCGCGTCCCTGTACCCGTCGCGGAAGGATCCGCTCCGGTGGCCCGCCCGAGGCCCCGACCCGACACTGGAGCAGTGCGTACCGCGACAGCGACGGCTGCGGCCGTCACGACGACCCTCCTCGGTGCGGGCGCGGCCGCCGTCGCCGTCGCCCGGCACGCCGCCGACGCGACCCTGCGGCCCGAACCGGGGCGCCCGCTCCCCGGCGGGCCGAAGCTCAGCGTCCACTCCACCGCTGACGGTCGGATCACACTGACCCGCTCGCTCGCCTCCCTGCGCCCCGGCACGTACGGCCTGGTCGCACCCGGCGTGCACGCCGTCGTCGGGCCCGTGGTCCCGGACGCCGACCCCGGCCCCGACGCCGTCGTGCGGCAGCTCGTCTCCGTCACCCACGGCACCCTCGACCCCGGCACCCGGGTCTCCCTCACCCCCCAGGTGTACGTCGGCAACCCGCGCACCGCCCTCGGGCTCGACCACGCCGACGTGGACGTCCCCGGGGAGCTCGGCGCCCTGCCCGCCTGGTTCGTGCCCGCCGCCCGGGACACCTGGGTGATCGCCGTGCACGGGCTCGGCAGCAGCCGGGAGCACCCGATGGTGGTCATGCCCTTCCTCAACCGCCACCAGCTCCCCGTCCTGGACCTCGGCTACCGGGGCGACCTGGGCGCCCCCTCCTCCCCGGACGGTCTCGGCCACCTCGGCGAATCGGAATGGCGCGACCTGGATGCCGCCATCCGCTACGCCCTGCGCTACGGAGCCCGCCGCGTGGTCCTGTACGGCTGGTCCACCGGCGCCACCATGGCCCTGCACGCCTTCGAGCGCTCGCCGCTCGCCCACCGGATCTCCGGGCTGGTCCTGGACTCCCCGGTACTCGACTGGCACACCACCCTGCGCGGGCTCGCCGCGGCGCGCGGCGTCCCCGGCGTGGTGCTGCCGCTGGCCGTCCGGGCCGCCGAAGGCCTCACGGGCCTGCGTGCCGACCGCCGGCCCGCGGGCGCCGACCCCGGCGCGCTGCGCGTCCCCGTACTGATCTTCCACGGCCCGGACGACGCGCTCGCCCCCTGGGGGCCCTCGCGCAGGCTCGCCGCGGCCCGCCCGGACCTCGTCGCGCTGCACACCGTGAGCGCGGCCGGGCACGGCGCGATGTGGAACGCCGACCCGGCCGGCTACGAGGAGGCCCTGCGCCGCTTCCTCACCCCCCTCATGTGAAGGGCCCGTGCACGATCGGCCGCGCGAAGTGCCGTACGAAGGGCCGGGTGAGGGGCGGTCATGTGAAGGCCCTGTGACGGACAGGGCCCCGCGGGCGGCTTGTCCCGGTCTGCACTGCGGTGAACGGCGGCAACCAAGGGTTCCGTTTGGGCTTTCGGCCAGTGACGGGCGAGACTGCTTCCGTGACGTCCCGAAAGCCTGATGAGCAGTTGGCTCGCGACTCCAGACTCCGACTCGTCTCGCCGCGTTCCGTCGCCGCGGCCCGCAAGGCGGTGACCGACCGACGCACCCGGCCCGCGCCCAGGCCCCCGGCGGGTACGCCCGCCACGGCCGACCTCGCGAACCGGGCCCGGGCCTCGCTCGCCGACGCCGTGCGCCTGACCCGCTGGGCCGAGCGCAACCTCGGGGCCGGAGACGGCGGCCGGCCCGCTCCCACGGGCGCCCTGCCCGCCGCCGACGTCGAACGCGCCGCTGCGGAACTGGGGCTGACGCACGGCCAGATCCAGGTCGGCTGGGACCGCGCACGGCTCGCCGGACTGGTCGAGGTGCACGGCGGCCACGCCCGGCCCGGCTGGCGGCTGCGCGCCTGGGACCGCGACGACACCGCCGTACTGCGCGGCTGGGTCGCCCTCTTCGACGCCTGGTCGCTGGTCCATCCCGCACCCGCCGACATCGCCCCCTCGGCCGTCGCCGAGGTCGTCGAGGCGATGCCCCAACTCCTCTCCCTGCTGCAGCTGTCCGCCGGCCCGGTGACCGTCCCGGACCTGCTCGACCTGCTCGGGCAGCGCGTCACCGAACTGCGCGACGAGCGGTGCGAGATCCCGTACGAGGTCGAGCCCGCGGTGGCGCTGACGTCCGCCGGCTCCGCCGAGGCCCGGCCCGTCCCGCTCGCCCGGCTGCTGCGCTGGGCGCTCGGCGGCCTCGCCGCCGTGGACGCCGTCACCCTCGGCCCCGCCCGGGCCGCGCTCACCCCGCTCGGCAGCTGGGCCGTCTGGGTCAAGCTGGAGCAGATCTGCGTCGCGGCGCAGAGCCCCGCCGGGAACATCGAGCAGTCCGCCGCCGCCATGCTGCACGGCTGCGCGCGGCTCACCCCCGGCCCGGCCCGCGCCGAGTACCGGGCCTGGCTCGCCGCCCGGCCCGTCGGCCACGCCGTGGCCGAGCTGCTGCAGGCCGCCCGGGGCGAGGACGCCCTGTTGCGCGGCCTCGCCTTCGAGGCGCTGCGCGTGGTCGGCGCCCCCGCCGAACCCGAGGTGCGCGCCACCGTGCGCGAGCCCGCCCTGCGCCCCTACGCCCTGCTCTGGCTCGCCGAGCACGACGGGATCGACCCCGACGAGGCGCAGGACGTCCTCACCGCCGAGGAGTCGACCTGGCTCTGGGTGGACACCGCCGCCGCCATCGCCGACCACGGCGAGGCCGAGCTGCTGGCGCGCCACCTCGACTCCGCCGTCCGGACCACCGTCCCCCGGCTGCTGGACGAGGTCCGTGCGGTCGGCCATCCGCGCACGGTGCAGGTGCTGGTCGCGCTCGCCGCGGCCCACCCCGACCCGACGCTGGCCAAGGCGGTCCGCCGGGCCGCCTTCCAGGTCCACACCGGCGGCGAGTGACTCCGTAGCGAGTGACCCCGTAGCGAGTGACTCCGTAGGAGAACGAGGGCGGGGACGGGCGTGCCGGCGGGGTCAGACCTGCGGCGCGTACGTCCCGAAGCTCCAGACGTTGCCCTCGGCGTCGCGGGCCATGTAGTCGCGGGAGCCGTAGTCCTGGTCGGTGGGCTCCATCACGATCTCCGCGCCGTGCTCCACCGCCCGCCGGTGGTGGGCGTCCACGTCGTCGACCACGACGTAGACCCCTGAGGGGCCGGCGCCCTCCATGGCCTTGTCGAAGACCCCGCCCCTGCCCGAACTGCCCAGCATCACCATGCCGTTGCCGTACGCCAGCTCGGCGTGCGTCACGGAGCCGTCCTCACCCTCGTAGACGGCGACCTGGCTGAAGCCGAAGGCCTCGGTCAACAGCCTGATGGCCGCCTTCGCGTCGCGGTAGACCAGGGTGGGACAGATGGACGGAACGCCTGCCATGACGATCACTCCCTCTCGTGACGGTGACCCGCGTCACACCAGCATGGCAGGCGTCACCGACAGTCAGCGGAAGGTGTTGCACTGGGCCATGTCGCCCGTCCGGTAGCCCTGGTAGAACCACTGCTGCCGCTGCTCGGCCGAGCCGTGGGTCCAGGACTCCGGGGACACCCGGCCCTGGAACTTCTCCTGGATCCGGTCGTCGCCGACCGCGGCCGCCGCGTCCAGCCCGTCCCTGATGTCCGCCTCGGTCAGGGTCTTGAGCAGCGGCCGCCCGGTGGAGGCGTCCGCGACGTTCGTCGCGTTGTGCGCCCACACCCCGGCGTAGCAGTCGGCCTGCAGCTCGACCTTGACCGCGTTGCTGTTCGGCCCCTGCCGTCCGTCCTGGGCCCGCTGGAGGGTTCCGGTCAGGTTCTGGACGTGGTGCCCGTACTCGTGCGCGACGACGTAGGCCTGGGCGAAGGGGCCGCCGGTCGCGCCGAACTTCGTCCGCAGCTCGTTGAAGAAGCCCAGGTCCAGATAGACCTTCCGGTCAGCAGGACAGTAGAAGGGGCCCACCGCCGAGCTGGCGGTCCCGCACGCGGTGTTCACCCGGTTCTCGAAGAACACGGTCGTCGCCGGGCTGTACTGGCCGCCGCGCCTCGCGAACTCCTGCCTCCAGAAGGCCTGGGTGCTCCGGGTGACCGCCAGCAGCCGGCAGTCCTCGCGCGTGTTCGCGTCCCGACCCGTCTTGCATGCCTGCTGCACCTCGGTGAGCGACGAGGAGACCGGCGCCGGCTCCTGTTCCTGCTCCCCGGAGGAGAGCCCCAGCTGCTCCGGCCCCACCCCGAAGATCAGCCCGATGACCAGCGCGATGAGACCGACGATGCCGCCGCCGACGGTGGCCTTCCCGCCCGGGATGCGGCCGCCGCCGCCGCGCCTGTCCTCGACTTCGGAGCTGTCGAGTCTGGCGTCGTCGTCGAACTGCATCCCGTACCGCCCTCCACGCGTCGAACAGGTGCGGTCGCGTCTCCGCCCATGCGGCGAGTATCAACCCAATCATCCCGATCTGCGCCTCGGCCGCTCCGCGGGGCCACTGGGCCGGACGGGGGACACGGGGAGCGGCCCCCGCAGGCCCGACGACCCGGCCCGCGCCCGGAAACCAGTTGCACACCCCCGGTAGAATGTCTCTCATGGCAAATCTCCTCGCGGATTAGCGGCGTCGAAGCTTCGCGTCCTGCCCCCCTTCCGCCGTCCACACCGCCCTGGAGTATTTCCGTGATCACCGCCACCGGCCTTGAGCTGCGCGCCGGCGCCCGCGTCCTCATCGAGTCCGCCTCCTTCCGCGTCGCCAAGGGCGACCGCATCGGCCTCGTCGGCCGCAACGGAGCCGGCAAGACCACCCTCACCAAGTGCCTCGCGGGCGAGGGCCAGCCCGCCGCCGGCTCGATCGCCCGCTCGGGCGAGGTCGGCTACCTCCCGCAGGACCCGCGCACCGGAGACCTCGACGTGCTGGCCCGCGACCGGATCCTGTCCGCGCGCGGCCTCGACGTGCTGATCAAGAAGATGCGCGCCAACGAGGAGCGCATCGCCACCGGCACCGGCGGCACCCGCGACAAGGCGATGAAGCAGTACGAGCGCCAGGAGACGGAGTTCCTGACCAAGGGCGGGTACGCCGCCGAGGCGGAGGCCGCGACCATCTCGGCCGCCCTGGGCCTGCCCGACCGGGTGCTCGGTCAGCCCCTGCACACCCTCTCCGGTGGTCAGCGCCGCCGCGTCGAGCTCGCCCGGATCCTCTTCTCGGACGCCGACACCCTGCTCCTTGACGAGCCCACCAACCACCTCGACGCCGACTCGATCGTCTGGCTGCGTGACTACCTGAAGACCTACCGCGGTGGCTTCATCGTCATCTCCCACGACGTCGACCTCGTCGAGACCGTCGTCAACAAGGTCTTCTACCTGGACGCCAACCGCTCCCAGATCGACGTCTACAACATGGGCTGGAAGCTCTACCAGCAGCAGCGCGAGGCCGACGAAAAGCGCCGCAAGCGCGAGCGCCAGAACGCCGAGAAGAAGGCCGCGGCCCTGAACTCGCAGGCCGACAAGATGCGCGCCAAGGCCACCAAGACCGTCGCCGCGCAGAACATGGCCAAGCGGGCCGACCGACTGCTCGCCGGCCTGGAGGCCGTCCGCGTCAACGACAAGGTCGCCAAGCTCCGCTTCCCGGACCCGGCGCCCTGCGGCAAGACCCCGCTGACCGCCGAGGGCCTCTCGAAGTCGTACGGCTCCCTGGAGATCTTCACCGACGTCGACCTGGCCATCGACAAGGGCTCCCGCGTCGTCATCCTCGGCCTCAACGGCGCCGGCAAGACCACCTTGCTGCGCCTGCTCTCGGGCACCGAGAAGCCGGACACCGGCACCGTCGTCCCCGGCCACGGCCTCAAGCTCGGCTATTACGCCCAGGAGCACGAGACCCTGGACCCGGAGCGCACGGTCCTGGAGAACATGCGCTCCTCCGCCCCCGACCTGGACCTGGTCGCGGTGCGCAAGACCCTCGGCTCCTTCCTCTTCTCCGGGGACGACGTGGACAAGCCCGCCGGGGTGCTCTCCGGTGGCGAGAAGACCCGGCTGGCCCTGGCCACGCTGGTCGTCTCCTCGGCGAACGTGCTGCTCCTCGACGAGCCCACGAACAACCTCGACCCGGCCAGCCGCGAGGAGATCCTGGGCGCGCTGCGCACGTACAAGGGCGCGGTCATCCTCGTCACCCACGACGAGGGCGCCGTCGAGGCGCTGGAGCCGGAGCGGATCATCCTGCTCCCGGACGGCGTCGAGGACCTGTGGGGACCGGACTACCGGGACCTGGTGGCCCTCGCCTGATCTGGTTCCGGTTACGGTTCCGGTTCTGATCCAGTTCCTTATGGATCATTCGGCTCACGGGTGATCCATCATCTGAGTGAGACGGTCTCGTACCGTTGCGCGTCGCATCACGGCCCCGGTCGCACTCCTCAAGGAGTGCGACCGGGGCCGTTCGTTTTCCGGTTCCGCGTCCCTGACCTGGCGATTCTCGGCGGGGGCAGCAGAGTGTGACGGAAGTCATGCAGCGGAAGAGGAGATTCCGTTCTGCTCGGGCGTCCACCGGTCGGGAAATGCCGTCGTACCGACCTTGCTGAATGGGTGGCCAGGAAGCGTGGGAGGGGTGATCATGAGAAGTCCAGAGCGCACTTCCCATGAGGAGGCACGGGTGGCCGAGACTCTGAAGAAGGGCAGCCGGGTAACCGGCGCCGCGCGCGACAAGCTCGCGGCAGACCTGAAGAAGAAGTACGACTCCGGTGCGAGTATCCGGGCGCTGGCCGAAGAGACCGGCCGGTCCTACGGATTCGTCCATCGGATGCTCAGTGAGTCCGGGGTGTCGCTGCGTGGTCGCGGAGGCGCGACGCGTGGCAAGAAGGCCGCTACGGCCTGACCCCGGTCCCATCGGTTCCAACGTTCCAACGGCTTCAAGGTCCATCATGATCCGACGGTTCCTTCGGTGACCCCCGGTCGGCGTCCGGTCGACCGGGTGGTTACTGTGCAGTCACTTAGGCCGAGCTTGCGGCCGACTGCACACCGGAGGCACGAGAGATGGCTCTGCTCGACAAGGACGGCGTACGACTTACCGTCGACGACACGGTCGCCACGGTGACACTGACCAATCCGGCCAAGCGAAATGCCCAATCCCCCGCGCTCTGGCGGGCTTTGGCCGAGGCCGGGAGGTTGTTGCCGGGCACCGTCCGGATCGTCGTGCTGCGCGGTGAGGGCAAGTCCTTCTCCGCAGGGCTCGACCGGCAGGCGTTCACCCCCGAAGGTTTCGAGGGCGAGCCGTCCTTCCTCGATCTGGCACGCGGTTCGGACGAACTGCTCGACTCCACGATCGCCGAGTACCAGGAGGCGTTCACCTGGTGGAGGCGTAACGACATCATCTCCGTCGCCGCCGTGCAGGGGCACGCGATCGGCGCCGGCTTCCAGCTCGCGCTCGCGTGCGACCTGCGCGTGGTCGCGGACGACGTGCAGTTCGCTATGCGCGAGACCAGCCTGGGCCTGGTCCCCGACCTGGCCGGTACCCAGCCCCTGACCTCCCTGGTCGGCTACGCCCGCGCGCTGGAGATCTGCGCGACGGGTCGCTTCGTGCACGCGGAGGAGGCGGAGCGCGTCGGCCTCGCCAACCTCGTCGTCCCCGCGGACGAGCTCGACGCCGCCGTCCAGGACCTCACCACCGCCCTGCTGGCCCCGCCGCGGGACGCCGTGATCGAGACGAAGACGCTGCTGCGCTCCGCCCAGGCCCGCCCCTACGACGAGCAGCGCGCCGCCGAGCGTGCGGCCCAGGCCCGCCGCCTGCGCGACCTGGCCGGTCTCTCCGACTGAGGGCCGCTGCAACGCCGGAGCCCCGGGGATGGTCGGCCAGCCGACCGGCGTAGTCCCGGGGCGCTCGCGCGCCCGGGCGCCTAACGTGGAGCGGAGTGAGTCCACCACGCACGGAAGGGACACGCGATGACCGAATCCGCATCAGGGGGCTTCGGCAAGGAGCCCGGCGACCGGGGACGCACGAGCATCGCCGACGGGGTGGTCGAGAAGATCGCCGGGCTGGCCGCCCGCGAGGTCGTCGGCGTGCACGCCATGGGCAGCGGCAGCGGCCTCTCCCGTACCTTCGGCGCCGTCCGCGACCGGGTGCCCGGCGGCGGCAAGGCCTCGGTCAGCCGCGGGGTCAAGGCGGAGGTCGGCGAGACCCAGACGGCCCTCGACCTGGAGATCGTCGTGGACTACGGCGTCTCGATCCGCGACGTGGCGCGCGCGGTCCGGGAGAACGTCATCTCGGCGGTCGAGCGGATGACCGGCCTGGAGGTCGTCGAGGTCAACATCGCGGTGAGCGACGTCAAGCTGCCCGATGAGCCCGACGAGGAGCCGGAATCCCGTCTCCAGTAGCCGAGAGGAGCCCGCATGAGCATGGCGATCGCCGGACTCTTCGCCGGCATGGCCCTGGCGTTCGCCGGCTATTTCGGCGGTTTCGGGGCCTTCATCCTGGTGGCCGCCCTCGGCGCCATCGGTTTCGTTGCCGGGCGGTTCCTCGACGGGGACCTGGAACCGGGTGACCTGTTCCGCCGCCGTGACGACCGGCGCGGGTGAGGCGCCGATGAGCAGCCCGCCGCGCCCCGCGCCGCCCCGGGTGGCCGCCGCCGAGCGCGGTGCCACCCGCATCGCCGACCGGGTCGTCGCGAAGATCGCCGCCCAGGCCGCCCGGGAGGCGCTCGCCACGGCCCCCGGCACACCCCCGCACGCCACCGTCACCGTGCACCACGACATCGCCCGGGTCCGGGTCAGCCTGGAGCTGGACTACCCCTCCGACCTGGCCGCCCAGTGCGCGGCCGTACGCCGTCAGGTGGCCCTCCGGGTCGAGGAGTGCGCGTCGATGTCGGTGCCCGAGGTGGACATCGACATCGAGCACCTGCACTCCGGCCGCTCCCGGACCGCCTCCGGGCGGGACCGGCGGCTGCGGTGACGGCCCGCGGCTCCGGCTCCGGCCGGGCCCACCGGTTCCGCTCCGCCCGGCGGGTGCCCGCCGCGCTCACCGCCCTGGTCGTGCTCGCGGTGGCGGTCCTGTTCCTGTACGACCTGGCCGCCGTACGGTCCGGCCGGCCCGGGATGAGCTGGCGCCGCGACCTCGCCGACCAGCTCGCCGTGCACACCCCCGCGGACCTGGCGGTGCAGCTGATCGCAGCAGGCCTGGTCCTGGTCGGGCTGCTGCTCCTGCTGCTGGCACTGGCCCCCGGGCTGCGCGGGATCCTGCCGATGCGGACCCCGGACGAGCAGTCGGGCGTCCGGGCCGGGCTGGGCCGCAAGGCCGCCGCCCAGATCCTGCGGGACCGGGCCATGGAGGTGTCCGGAGTCCGGTCCGTCCGGGTCAAGGTGCGCCGGTCCCGCGTCGGGGTGCGGGCCACCTCGCACTTCCGCGAGCTGGACGACGTACGGGCCGACCTCGACGCGGTGCTCGCCGTCGGCATCCAGGAACTGGGCCTCGCGCGCCCGCCGCAGCCGCGGGTACGGGTCAGGAGGTGAGGCCATGCTCGGAACGGTGAACCGGATCCTGCTGGCGGTGGCCGGAGCGGTCCTGGTGGCTGCCGGGACCGTGGTGCTGACGGGCTCGTGGCCGCTGCACGGTCGCGACGCGCCGCTGCTGAGCGAGCAGACCAGGAACCGGTACTGGCACGCCGAAGGCTGGTGGTGGTGGGCGGTGATCGCCGCTCTCGCGGTGGGCGTCCTGCTGGCGCTGTGGTGGCTGCTGTCCCAGCTCAGGCGCCCGCGACTGCAGGCGATGGTGGTGGACACCGGGGACGGGGCCTTCGCCATGCTGCGCGGGCGCGCGCTCGAGGAGGCGGTGGCCGCGGAGGCCGGCGCCCTGGAGGGGGTCGCCGGCTGCAGGGTCGCCCTGCGCGGGCGGCGCGGGTCGCCGGCGCTGCGGGTCGCGCTGGAACTGGAACCCCACGCGGTCCCCGCCGACGCCCTGGCCGCCGTGGCCGGCCCGGTCCTGACCCACGCCCGGACCTCGGCGGGCCTCCCGGAACTCCCCGCGGAAGCCCGCCTCAAGGTCACGTCCCACCGGGCCCAGCGCGTGATGTAGCGGACGTCCTGCCGATCGTGCGGGGCTCCCGGCGGGTCAGAAGCCGTGCCGGGAGCCGCCGTCGACCGGGAGCATGACCCCCGTCAAGTACGACGCCGCCGGGGAGAGCAGGAAGGCAGCCGTGCGGCCGAACTCCTCCGGGGCGCCGTACCGGCGCAGCGGGATGCGCGACTCGTGCCCCGCCCGCGCGGCCTCCGCATCGCCGGACAGGGCGTCGAGCTCGCGGACGCGGTCGGTGTCGATGCGGGCCGGAAGCAGGCCGACCACCCGGATCCCGCGCGGGCCGAGCTCCAGCGAGAGGGACTTCGCGAAGCCGGCGAGGCCCGGACGCAGGCCGTTGGAGATGGTCAGGCCGGGGATCGGCTCGTGGACCGAGCCCGACAGGACGAAGCCGATGACCCCGCCCTCGCCCAGCTCGGCGGCGGCCGCCCGGGCGAGGCGGACCGCGCCCAGGAAGACCGCATCGAAGGCCGCCGCCCACTGCGCGTCGGTGTTGTCCGCCGCGAAGCCCGGCGCCGGGCCGCCCACGCTGATGAGGATGCCGTCGAGGCGGCCGAAGCGCTCCCGCGCGGTGGCGACGAGCCGCGCGGCCGCTTCCGGGTCGGAATTGTCGGCCGCCACACCGGCCGCGTTCGGGCCGAGCTCGGCGGCGGCGTCGGCCGCCCGCTTCTCGTCCCGGCCCGTCAGGAGCACCTTCGCACCGTCGGCGGCCAGTTCCCGGGCCGAGGCGAGGCCGAGGCCGCGCGTGGCCCCGGTGACGATGTAGACACGGTCTTTCAGTCCAAGATCCATGCCGACACGCTACGCCGTCGCCGGCTCCCGCCGAGAGGCTTCGGTCCGGGCGGCCTCTTCCTCGCGCTCGCGCTTCTCCCGCCGTACGAGGACCACCCAGCCCACCGGAACCGCGCCGGCGAACAGCCACCACTGGATGGCGTACGCCATGTGGGGGCCGATCGAGTCGTGGTCGGGGTCGGCGATGGTCTCCGGGGTGCCCTCCGCCGGGACCGGATCGGTGAGCTCCAGGTAGCCGCCGAGGACCGTCCGGCCCAGGTACTCCGCCTGCTGTGCGCTGTTGATCAGCATCACCTGGCGGTCCGGCAGGCCCTTGCGGTCCTTGATGCCGCTCCCGCCGCTGGTCTCGTCGGCCTTCAGCCGGCCGGTGACCGTGACCTCGCCCGTGGGCGCGGCCGGCACCGGCGGGTAGGCGCGCGGGTCGTCGCCGCCCGGCACCCAGCCCCGGTTGACCAGGACCACCCGGCCGTCGGAGAGGACCAGCGGGGTCAGGACGTGGAAGCCGACCTTGTCGTCGCGGTCGGTGCGCATCCGGACGACGACCTCGTGCGCGGAGTCGTACGTGCCGGTCGCGGTGACCGCGCGCCAGAAGTCCGCGCGGGGGACCCGGTGTCCGGGAGAGGTGAGCTCGGTCACGGGGGCCGGCTTCGCCCGCAGGTTCGCCTCGATCAGCTGGTTCTGCGCGACCCGGTGCTCATGGCGGTGGTACTGCCAGAACCCCAGCTCGATCATCGCGGGGATGAGGGCGAGGGCCATCAGGGTGAGGAACACCCACTGCCGGGTCAGCACAAAGCGGTACACGCCCACGACGGTACCCGCAGCGCGGAGGACCCCGGCGGCCGGGTGGCCGTCCGGGGTCATGGCGTACGGAACGGGACGTCGGGACGGGGTGCCGGGACGCGGTGCCGGGAACGGCTGCGGGGACCGCCCGACCGCTCGTCGGGACGGGGCCGCGGCGCGGGGGAGTCAGACGCGGTCGACGATGCCCACCTTCCCCTCCGCCCGCGCGCAGTGCGCCCCGCAGAACCACTGGCCCGCGACCTCGACGCCCTGGCCGATGATCGATACCCGGCAGTGCTCACAGACGGGCGCCATGCGGTGGATGGCGCAGGAGAAGCAGTCGAAGACGTGCACGGCGCCCTGCGCGTGCACCTCGAAGGACATGCCGTAATCGTTTCCGCAGACCTCACAACGTGCCATGGGCCGAATGCTGCGCACGGGGAAGGAGCGGAACAAGATCCGGCGGGGTGAGTCGCCGCGCCTGCACCCGCCCGGCGCAACGGCCCGCCCTCCGGCTCAGGACTCGGCCGGGGCCACGTCCCGCAGCAGCTGGGTGAAGGCCGCCTCGTCGACGACCGGCGTGCCGAAGCCCTTCGCCTTGACCGTCTTGGAGGTCGCCGAATCGGGGTCGTTGGTCACCAGCAGGCTGGTGAGCCGCGACACGCTCGTCGCGATGTGCAGGCCCGCCTCGACCGCACGGTCCTCCAGCAGCTCCCGCTCCACCGAGGTGTCACCGGAGAAGGCGATCCGCATGCCCTGCTTCAGCGGCTTGCCGTCCTCGAAGCGCCCCGGATTGGGGTGCGGACACGGCGGCCGCTTGCGCGAGGGCCGCCAGCTGCCGCCCCGGTACGAGGCCTGGTACCCGATCCTCGGGGTGACGGCGGAATCCGACCACTCCGTCAGCGGCCGGCATTCCAGCAGCGGCAGCCGCACGCCGCCCTGCGCGGCCGCGTGCAGCGAGGGGCGGAACGCCTCCGCGAGCACCCGGGCGTCGTCGAGCGCGTGGTGGGCGCGCTGCTGGACCACGCCGAAGTGCGCGGCGAGCGACTCCAGCTTGTGGTTGGGCAGCGGCAGGTCCAGTTCCTTCGACAGGGCGATGGTGCACAGCCGCTGACGGACCGGTGCGGTCACCGCGGCCCGCGCGTACTCCCGGGCGATCATCTGCCAGTCGAAGATGGCGTTGTGCGCGACCAGTACCCGGTCCGCGAGCCGGTCGGAGAACTCCTCGGCGATGTCCTCGAAGAGCGGGGCGTCGGCGAGCATCGCGCTCGTCAGCCCGTGGATCCACACCGGTCCCGGGTCCCGCCGCGGATTGACCAGCGTGTACCAGTGGTCCTCCACGTTGCCCCGGGCGTCGAGCCGGTAGACGGCGGCGGAGACTATCCGGTCGTCGCGCGCGAGCCCGGTGGTCTCCACGTCGACGACCGCGTACCCCTGTGGGTACGCGGTCGGCCACATCGTGTCTGCGGTCGTACGGTCGTCGAGCATGGTCACAGAGGATATCGGCCCCGACTGACACCCGTGGCCGCAGCGGCGCTTCCCGGCCGTCAGCCCAGGGCGGCGACCAGGTCGCCCGCCGCTAGCTGTTCGAGGCCGCAGCCGTCAACCGGCCCCGGCAGCAGCCGGTATGCGCAGCCGCTCGCGCCGGCGGGCGCGACCTCGCCGTCCACCAGCGCGAGGAACACCGACCGGCCCGAAGCCGTGGCGCCCGCGAGGGCGTCGACCTCCGTGGAGGCCAGCACGTCGTCCGGATCGCGCAGGCCGACCACCCGGGCGGCGAAGGCCGCGGCGTCCTCGCCGGAGTCCCGGCGGTAGGTCCACAGTTCGTCGGGGTCGCTCGGCCGGGGCGTACGGCGCAGCACGGCCACCTCGCGGCAGCGCGCGGCCGCGTGCCAGCCGGCCAGCTCCCACAGGGTGGTGCGGCCGGTCGAGAAGTACTGGAACAGGTCGCGGCCGATCCGGGCCAGGTCCTCCTGGTGCGCCCACACGCTGTGGTAGCCCTCGTCGTCCGGCAGGTGGACGTCGGTCCACAGGAAGCCGCGCCGCTCCAGGTCGACGAGGAGCGGCACGTGGATCCGGGAGTTGCCGACCAGGTCGTAGCGCTGGCGCACGGTCCGCGGATCGTAGCGGGCGGTGCGGCCGGCCCAGCCGGGCAGGGCCATGAACCCGGCGAAGGCATCGGGCAACAGCTCGAAGGGGATGTTGTTGTAGCTGAAGACGACCGGCATGGCGAAGCGCACACCGGAGTCGGCCAGGGCGTCCAGGTCGATGTCCACGTACTCGCTCGCCCCGTGCGGCGCCGGCGCCGAGACGAGGTCGCCGGAGTGGACGACGGCCCGGGCGCCGTACACGAGGTTCGTGAAGTCGCACAGGCCCGCGTAGTTCCAGTCGGCGTCGAACAGCACCACCGACAGGTCCAGGTCCACGCGCTTGCGCGCCGGCTCCATCCAGTGCAGGAACATGCGCAGCACCTCGCCGTCCGGCAGTGCCTGGAAGCTGCCCTTGGGGACGGTGACCAGGGCTTTGGCCGCCGCCCGCTCGGCGGAGGGGACGTGGAGGTGGGCGAGGCGGGAGTCGAGGACCGCCACGTCGTACGGGTCGGCCGCGGCCAGCCGGCGCAGCACCTCGCCCTCGAACAGCTCGCACACCGAACGGGTCACCGCTTCGGTCAGCGGGGCCCGGTCGTCCGACACGGTGAAGGAGTGCGCGACCTGTCCGCGGGGGAAGAACACCCGCCGCGTTCCGGGGAGGTGGCGGATCCGCAGCCGGCCGAGCGCGGACAACATCGGCCCGGGCCCGACCTTCGGCAGCCGCCGTGCCAGTACCTCGGCGACCTGTGGCGGCAGCGTGTCGGCCGCGTACAGCCGCAGCAGGTGGTCCAGGCGGCGGACGAGCTCACCGGGCCGTTCGGCCAGTACGGCCAGGGCCCGGTCCGGATCCCCGCCGCGCAGGGCCTCCTCGGCGCGCCCCAGCCAGGTGGCCGCCCGGACCCGCGGGCCGTCGATCCGTACCGCGTGCGGGTACGCGGCCGCGGTGGCGAGCAGCGCGGCGCCGAGGGCGGTGCCGGTGGTGTCGGTGCCCCGGAGCACGGCGAAGGCGAGCGCGGCGCGCGGGTGGCGGGCGTACTGCTCGAACGGGTGCAGGATCTCGGCGGCCCGCTTCCACAGGTCCGCGTGGCGCAGGACGTCCTCGACGAGGAGCGCGGGATCGAGGCGGTCCAGGACGGCCAGCAGGTCGCGCCGCAGCGGGCGCGGCAGGGAGCGCAGGCGCGGGGGTTCCAGGAGGTCGGCCTCGCCGCCGGACCACACGGCGAGCAGCCGCAGCACGTCGGTGGCGGTGGTGAGCCGCTCGGGCAGCAGGGCCCGTACGGTCTCCCGCGTACGGCGTTCGCGCAGCAAGGTGCCCAGCACCAGGGCCTTGGTCTCCCGCACCGGTACGTCGTCCGGGAGCCAGTCGAGCCCGGCCGGCACGTGGGCGAGGAGCACCCGGGTCTCCTCCTTGTCCTGCGGGGAGAGCGGGGTGCGGCGGGCGAGCAGCTTCCCGAGGGCGGTGACGGAGTCGGCCGCGCGGTCGGTGCCGAAGGACAGCAGCCGCAGCGGGCCGCCTCCGGAAGGGACCTCCCCCGGGTGCGGGGACGGCCGGATGAAGGGATCGGCGGCGTCGAGACGGCGGTGGCAGATCGGGCAGCCGGTGTAGTCGGCGCCGTCCCAGCAGGTCCGACAGACCAGGTGGGCGCAGGGGGCGACGGGGTGGACGCCGCCGACGGTCCCGCACAACACGCACGGCTGGTCCGGCCACTGCAGGAGCAGGGTCAGGACGCGGTCGATCCACAACGCGTGGGTGTCGTCGGGCACCGAGGCCGGGAACGAGCGGAACAGCGGCATGTGGGTGCGGTCCGCTCCCAGCAGGATGTCGATGTCCCGGATCAACTGCGCGCCCGCGGCGGCGAGTCCGGTGGGTCCGAGCCAGGCGAGCGCCGAACGCAGCGGGACCGTCAGGGCGTAGCCCCGGTCGAGCAGTTCGGCCTCCAGGGCCGTCAGGCCCTCGGACGTCGACGGGTCGCCCGGGCGCGGCCCGGCCTGGTCGACGTAGACGGTGTGCAGACGGCGCAACAGGACGGTCGACAGTTCGGGCAAAAGGGGGAGTCCTCCGGAACCGGAAAGAAGAGGGTGGGCGGGGACGGAGAGGGGACGCGCTACGGGTCGTCGTAGGAAGGTGAGAAGGAAGCACGTCGCGGAGCCGCCCCCGCGCCGCAGATACAACCACGGGCCCGGGAGCGCGCCAAGCGATTTATCGCGGCGGGGCCGCGTCGGCCGCCGGGTGCGGTGCGAGCAGGGCGTGCACCAGGGCCCGTACGGACAGCAGGAACAGTCGGTCCGGGTCCGCCGGGCGGGCCAGGGCGCGGGCGAGGGCCGGGTCGTGGGGGGCCGCGGCCGGGTCCCAGAGCTCGCTCTCGGCCGGGGACTGCGCGGGGGCGCGTTCGCGGTTGCGTTCGACGAGCAGGTACCCGACCACCTGGAACTGCACGGCGCGGACCGCGTCCGCCGCCCGGGCGCCGCGCAGCCCGGCGGCGTGCACCTCGTGGACGAGTGCCTGCTGGGCGGGCAGGAACATCCGCTCGGTGAGCCCGCGCTCGTGGACCATCGCGATCAGGTGCGGCCGGGTCCGCAGTTCGCGGCGCAGGATCCGGGCCACCGCCAGGATCCGGTCGGCGGGGGTGCGGCCGGTGGGCCGGATCGCGCCCATCTCCTCCACGGTCCGCTGGACGAGGGCGTCGAGCAGCGATTCGCGGTTGCCGACGTGCCAGTAGATGGACGTCACGGCGGTGCCCAGTTCGGCGGCGAGCCCCCGCATGGTGAGCGCGGCCGGACCGTGCTGCATGACCAGGGAGGCGGCGGCGTCCAGCACCTCGTCACGGGTGAGCGTGGTTCTGGCCACGGCGTCCACCACCAATCTGTTGGACCGTCAATTCTGGTGCGTGCAGGGGGCTTTACCCTTCATCGGCAGCGGTGTAACTGTGTTACAGAATCGACTCCCCCCGAGCCGAGGGATGGTGCGAGACATGGCACGCGTACGGTACGGAGCGCGGACCGAGGCCGAGATCGCGGCGTCGCGCGAGAAGAGTTCGAAGCTCCCCGACATCTGGTCCACCGGCGTCGTAGCCGTCTGGGAGAGCGACCCCGACGTGGTCGCGGCGGTCCTGCCGCCGCCGCTCAAACCGGTCGACCGACCCTTGGTGCGGGCCAACATCAGCAAGGTCGACCTGCCCGGCTACCCGCTCGGCGCCGGCTCGGTGGCCGTCGCCGCCCAGCACGGCGGGGTCGAGGGCTGGTACCCCCTGGTCATGCCGATGACCCTGGAGCGGGCCCTGACCGGCGGCCGCGAGGTCTTCGGCGAGCCGAAGAAGCTCGGCGAGGTCACCGTGGAGCGCGACGGCCTCGTCGTACGGGCCGCACTCGCCCGGCACGGGATCGCCTTCGTCGAGGTGCGCGGGGCCGTGGACCGCGCGCTGCCGCTGCCCGAGCCCACCCAGAAGATCGACTTCTACTTCAAGTTCCTGCCCGCCGTCGACGGTTCCGGCTTCGACGTGGACCCGGTGCTCGTGCACTGCACGCGCAACGAGAAGGTCCGCAAACTGGAGCACGTCACCGGGGACGTCGTGCTGCGCGAGTCGATGTTCGACCCGGTCGCCGACCTTCCCGTCCGCCGGATCGTGGAGATCACCATCGGCGAGAAGACCACCGACCAGAAGGGCCGCGTCGTCGAACGGGTCAGCGCCCAGGCCCTGCTCCCGTACGTCCACCAGCGCTACGACGACCCCATGCAGATCCTCGACGGACCGCCCGAAGGGAGCCTGTGAGATGCGGCTCGAACCGGGACAGGTGGCCGTCGTCACCGGCGCGGCCAGTGGCATCGGCCTCGCCATGGCCCGCCGCTTCGCCACCGAGGGACTGAAGGTGGTCCTCGCCGACGTCGAGGAGGCCGCCCTGCACAAGGCCGCCGACGAACTCGTCGCGGACGGGGCACAGGTCCTCGCCAGGGTGGTCGACGTCAGCGACCGCGACTCCGTGATCGCGCTGGCCGACGCCGCCTACGAGACCTTCGGCGCCGTGCACGTGCTCTGCAACAACGCGGGCGTCGGCTCCGGCGCCGAGGGCCGGATGTGGGAGCACGAGCCCAACGACTGGAAGTGGGCCTTCTCCGTCAACGTGTGGGGGGTCTTCCACGGCATCCAGGCCTTCGTCCCCCGCATGATCGCCGCCGGCGGCCCCGGCCACGTCGTCAACACCTCCTCCGGCGACGGCGGCATCGCCCCGCTGCCCACCGCGTCCGTGTACGCCGTCACCAAGGCGGCCGTGGTCACCATGACCGAGTCGCTCTACGCCCACCTCAAGGCGGAGGGCGCCGCCGTCGGGGCCTCCGTCCTCTTCCCCGGACCGCACATGCTGCGCACCGGGCTGTGGGAGTCACACCGCAACCGGCCCGAGCGCTACGCGAAGGAACGCCCGCGCAAGGCTCCGTACCGCAACCTCGACCAGTACGAGGCGGCGATGCGCGAGGCCGGCCACGAGGTGCGGTTCACCCCGGTCGAGGAGGTTGCCGAGCACGTCGTCGACGGCATCCGCGCCGACCGCTTCTGGATGCTCCCGCCCGGCGAGCACAGCGACCGGCAGATCCGCGCCCGGTCGCAGTCGATGCTCGACCGGACCAACCCCGGCTACCTGGAAAGCTTCATCCTCGACTGAGGGGCGTCTGTGGTGAGTACGAACGAAGACCGGCCCGGAAACCCGACCGAAGGCCGGACCGAAGACCCGTACCTGATCATCTCCTCCGACTGCCACGCCGGCCTGCCCACCGAGCAGTACCGGCCCTACCTGGACTCCCGCTTCCACCCCCAGTTCGACGAGTTCCTCGGCGAACGCGACGCCCGCCGGGCGGAGGCCACCCGCCTCGGCGTCCGCAACGAGGCCTTCGCCGAGAAGTGGTTCCACGACCACGAGGAAGGCCTCAAGGGCGGCTGGGACACCGGGCAGCGGCTCAAGGAACTCGACGGCGACGGCGTGGCCGCCGAAGTCGTCTTCCCCGACGCGGACGCCGTCGACAGCCAGACCGCAGCCCCCTTCGGCGTCGGCCTCGGCCTCTCCGGCGACCAGGACCCCGAGCTCGGCATGGCGGGCGCGCAGGCGCACAACCGCTGGCTCGCGGAGTTCGTCGGGCAGCACCCCGAGCGGCACTGCGGGGTCGCCCTGCTCCCCATCACGGGCGAACCGGAGAAGGTCGTCGCCGAGATCCACCGGGCCAAGGAGTCCGGGCTGGGCGCGCTGATGATCCCCGCGATGTGGGTGGACAAGGCGCCGTACCACGACCGCCGCTACGACCCCGTCTGGGCCGCGGCCGCCGAGACCCGGATGCCGATCGTCACCCACTCCGGTTCCTCGCCGCGCCACGAGTACGGCGACCACCTGGGCATCTTCGTCTCCGAGGTCACCTGGTGGCCCGCCCGACCGCTGTGGTTCCTGCTCTGGTCGGGGGTCTTCGAACGCCACCCCGGCCTGAAGTTCGGCGTCGCCGAGGCGGGCTGCTGGTGGCTGCCCAACCAGCTGTGGTTCATGGACCGGCTCTACCTCGGCGCGCACGGCGGCAAGAAGCTCTCGCCGTTCGAGGAGCTGAAGCGGCCGCCCAGCGAGTACCTGGACCGTCAGGTGTTCATCTGCGCGACGAACACCAAGCGCCGGGAGCTCGCGCAGCGGTACGAGATCGGTGTGGACAACATCCTGTGGGGCTCGGACTTCCCGCACCCCGAGGGCACCTGGCCGAACACCCGGGCCTGGCTGAAGAACACCTTCCACGACATTCCGGTCGTCGAGGCCCGCCGGATGCTCGGGCTCGCGGCGGCCGAGGTCTTCGGCTTCGACACCGCGGAGCTGGCCCCGATCGCCCGCCGGATCGGCCCCACCCCGGCGGAACTGGGCCAGTCCCCGGACCAGGCGGCGGTGGAGGCCTCCTGGGCCCGCTCCCGCGAGGTGGGCCGCCACTGGCTCACCGACCACGACTTCCCGGTCCTGGGGGTTTCGCAGTGACGGGCGACGACCGCTACACGGTGATCTCGGCGGACTGCCACGCCGGCGCCGACCTGCTGGACTACAAGCCGTACCTGGCCAAGCGCCACCACGAGGACTTCGACGCCTGGGCCGCCACGTACGTGAACCCGTACGAGGACCTCCTCGCGGACACCGCCGACCGCAACTGGAACTCGGCGCGCCGCCTCGCCGAACTCGAGGCGGACGGCATCGTCGCGGAAGTCCTCTTCCCGAACACGATCCCGCCGTTCTTCCCCAAGGCCTCCCTGATGGCCCAGCCCCCGACGGCCGCCGAGTACGAGCTGCGCTGGGCGGGGCTGCAGGCCCACAACCGCTGGCTGGCGGACTTCTGCGCGGACGCGCCGGGGCGGCGGGCGGGGGTCGCGCAGATCCTGCTGAACGACGTGGACGCGGCGGTCGGCGAGATCCGCCGGGCGCGGGCGGCCGGCTTGACGGGCGGCATCCTGCTGCCGGGCGTGCCGCCCGGCTCCACCGTTCCCGAGCTGTACTCCGCCGCCTACGACCCCATCTGGGCGGTGTGCGACGAGCTGGACGTCCCGGTCAACCACCACGGCGGATCGGCCTCACCACCGCTCGGCGACGAACCGGCGGCCCGGGCCGTCTTCATGGTGGAGACGACCTGGTTCTCGCACCGCGCCCTGTGGCACCTCGTCTTCGGCGGGGCCTTCCGCCGCCACCCGGGCCTCAAGCTGGTCCTGACGGAGCAGGGCTCCGGGTGGATCCCCGGCGTGCTGGAGATGCTGGACTACTACCACGGCCGCCTGGTCGCGGCATCGGCCACGGCCGAATCCAAGTTCGGGGCGGGCCTCGCGGAGTCGATGGGCCGGGGCCCGAGCGAGGTCTGGCGGGACAACTGCTTCGTGGGAGCGAGCTTCATGCGCCCCCACGAGGTCCCGCTGCGGGAGCGGATCGGCCTCGACAAGATCATGTGGGGCAGCGACTACCCGCACGACGAGGGCACCACCCCCTTCTCCCGCGAAGGCCTCCGCATCGCCTACGCGGGCCTGCCGCGCGAGGAGGTCGCCGCGATGGTCGGCGGCAACGCGGCCCGCGTGTACGGCTTCGACCTCGCCCTGCTGGACGCGGTCGCCGCCAAGCACGGCCCGCTGGTCTCGGAGATCGCGAAGCCCCTGACGGAGATCCCACCGGGAGCCACCAGCCCGGCCTTCGCCCGGGGGAGCTCGGTCCGGGTCTGGTGACACCGGCTCCCGCCGGGGCGGCACGTTAGAAGAACGTGATCCGCTCCGGTGGGATCCGCTCTATCCCCGTGAACGAGGTCTGCCGGTCGAGTTCCAGGCGCAAGTGGTCCGCCCTCGCCAAGGGTGAGACGTCCACGGTCCCGGCGCATTCGGCGAGGCGCAGCCGGGTGAGCGTCGGAAGGTCCAGCAGGGGCTCCAGGCCACCACCATCGAGCCCGCAGCGCAGCAACATCAATTCCTCCAGATGCCGGTACGGCAGCAGGTGGCCGAGGTCGACCAGCGTGGTGAACCGGATCTGCAGGGAGGTCAGACCGGTGAGCGGCCACCCTGCCACGAGCTGTACGTACTGGATGTCGCCCGAGACCGTGAGCGAGGTCAGCGCGGGCCAGCGCTCGAGTCCGTCGAGGGAGACTCCACGGGCGCCCTGCCACAAGGTCAGTTTCGTCAGTTCCGGCGCGGCGGGGATGTCCGCGAGACGTCGTTCCTTGGGCTCGAAACCGATGACCAGTGAGCGGAGCCCTGCGACTCTGCCGAGCGGGGCCAGGGACATTCCCTCCGGCACGTAGCCGAACGACAGGCTGTTCACGGGTAGTCCGCCCACCGGCTCGATGCCCTCCAGATCGGGGCAGTCGAAGACCCCGAGATGCCGCAGGGCGTCGTGGCCCGCCAGCGCCGACAGATCCCGCAGTTCGGGATTTCCCTGAAGCACCAGCCACTCCAGGTCCCGCCGGGTGCTGATCACGGCGGGTATGCGTCCGGTCCAGCTGAGGTGAACACGGCGGATGTGGGGAAGCCCCGCGTACGCCGTCAGTTGCTCGGGGGTCCGGATGTGCAGATGTGCCTCGCCGGGGGAAGCGTTGGCCAGCACTGATTCCGCGTAGGCGGTGGTTTCGAAGCGCCCCCACGACTCGGAGACCTCGTGCGCCACCTCGTACCGGTGGTCCTGACCGAAGCCGGCGATCACCTGGAGCGCCCGGTCCCCGCCCACCAGCGCGGCCGTCCGGATGCATGAGGCAGCCTCGCCCCCGCTCAGACCGTCGGGACCCGGCAACAGCTCCAACACCATCTCCCCGGCTTTGGCCAGGTCCTCTGCCTGTTCCGGAGTTCGTGGAGGCAGCAGCTTCGCGGTCCTGGCCTGCACTTCGCCATGGATCTCCGGGTCCAGCTCGGGAGCGTGGTCCAGGCAGGCCGCGGCCAGGAGTACCAGCCGGTGGCGATAGGCCTTGACCTTCTCGGAGCGCCGGAGCAACTGGCGTAGCAGGCGGGCGCGTTCATCGGGGCGGGCATGGCCCACGGCCATCCGGACGACGTCGTCCCAGGCGTCCTCGTGCGCGTGTCCCACCAGCACGCCGAAGTCCCGGGCCTCCACGGCGGCCTTGGCGCCGAGGTAGTCCCGGAAGGTTCGGTGCACGAACTGGACCGAGCCGGGTACGGGCTCGATCAGCAGGCCGCTGCGGATCAAGAGGTGGTTGAACACCTGCTGTGCGCTGCTTCCCTGGGCCCGGACTTGGGGCATGGCATCGAGCCATCTGTCCACCATCGCCACGACCTCGTCGTGGTCCGCCTCCAGATGCTCGTTGCGGATCAACCAGTAGGCGAGCCGCTGGAGCAGCAGTGTCTGCTCGTCCCGGGACAGGCAGACCCCCTCGACCCCGGTGATCTCGCGCTCGTTGTCACGGCGGACGAGAAGCATGTCGAGCGCGGCATCGTAGAGCTCCTTGCGGGCGCGCGGGAGGTGCATGTGCCGATCCCGGTTGAGCGCACAGAGCAGTGCGCACATCAAGGGGTTGGTCGCCAGCCGTCCCAGGTCGCGGCGTGTACTCACGGCCCGTACGAGGGACTGTTCGTACCGGTCGAGGTGAGCCAGCTCCTCGGCGGAGTGGCAGTCAGTTCGCGCCGCGTCGTGCCAGTGGGTGATGAACGCCTTGGTGCCCCGACGCTCCATCGGTAGGAGGGAGCTCCGTGAGAAGCCGTGGCCCGACAACCAGTCCTCCCTTACCGCCGAAGGCCGGGTCGTCACGACGTACCGGGCGTCCGGATACGCTCCGACCAACGACCACAGCCAGGCCTCCGTCTGGTTGCGCAGGTGCTGCGGAACCTCGTCCACGCCGTCGACGAGGACGAGTGCCCGCCCGCTGCGCATGAGGGCCGATGCCCAGCCCGGGGGTGCCTCGCCATGCAACGGGACTCCCGTCGCCTGTAGGAAGTACTCCGGCATCGGCGGCGGTTCCTGGGACCTGATGAGGGAGCGCAGACGCAGGACGAACGGCACCGACCGGTTCAGTTCGTCGAGCTCCGGACCGAAGGTCCGCCGGGCGGCGTTGAGCGCGAGCCATTGGACCAGGGTGCTCTTGCCGGATCCGGCCGGTCCGCGTAGGAGGAGCCGCGGAGCGTCCCGCAGCGTGTGCTGCACATCGGTCGAGGTCCTGTGGGACCCCAGCGCTTCCTGGGGGGACTCCTCACCGCTGACCGACAGGCTGATGTACGCCACGTCCAGCGGCCATTCCTGGCGGGAGCGGCTGAGGGTGAGGCCGAAGAGCTGGAGGCGGCCGTGGGCGCGGGCCACGTACTGCGCGTACCGCTCCTCGAAGGCGTACGCCGCTCCGGCCCCGGTGGAGCCCAGTCGGTCCAATGAGCGCGCCAGCTCGCCCGTCCGCCGGACCAGTTCCACCTCCGCACGGGCGCCGAAGCCCGGCAGGGTCGTCACGTACTCCACCGCGTGGGTGCAGCACAGCCGGACCAGCCGGCCGTACAGGGCCTCCGCCGCCGGGCTCAGGCCCGCCGGGGGGTCGGGGAGGGTCGCCGCCAGGGCCGTCGGGTCGAGGTCCGCCGCGAAGAGGGACTCTGGGTCCAGGGGGCCGAGCGCCGCGAAGGCGTCGCCGATCGCGTCCAGCGCCGCCAGGCGTTCGTGCTCCGGCAGCCGGGCCGCCGCCTCGCCGAGGCGCTCCGCCAGGGCTTCGGCCAGGCGCCGCAGCTCCGCGTCGCCGAGTTCCGCCGGAGGCTTGCGCCAGCGCGGGGCCGGCCGTGTCGGGTCGGCCACCAGGCCCGCTCCCGGGGCCCGGGCCAGGAGGGACTTCACCAGCGTCCCCGCCGCCGTCCCCGCCGCCCGTAAGAGAAGCGTCTCCAAGCCCGTCATGCCCCGCCCTCCCCTTGGTCCGGACATCATCGCGTGAACCGCCGGTAACCCCGATGGATACCGATCGGTAACAACCCCTAGCGGCACCCCCGAGAGCGCCTCTATGGTGCGGGACATGCCGAACCTGCCCGATGTCGTGCTGTGGTCCATACCTGCCTTCGTGCTGCTCACCGTCATCGAGGTGGTGAGTTACCGGCTCCATCCCGACGAGGACGCCGCCGGCTACGACGCCAAGGACGCCGCCACGAGCATCACCATGGGGCTCGGCAGCATCGGCTTCGACCTGCTCTGGAAGATCCCGGTCGTTGCCGTCTTCACCGCGGTCTACGAACTGACCCCGCTGCGCGTGCCGTTCCTGTGGTGGACCGCCCTGCTGATGCTGCTCGCCCAGGACTTCCTCTACTACTGGCAGCACCGTCTCCACCACGTCATCCGCATCCTGTGGGCCTGCCACGTGGTCCACCACAGCAGCCGGCGGTTCAACCTCACCACCGCCCTGCGCCAGCCCTGGACCAGCGCGACCACCTGGTGGTTCTACCTGCCCATGGTGGCCCTCGGCGTGCATCCGGCGGCGATCCCCTTCTGCTACGGGATCAACCTGCTCTACCAGTTCTGGGTCCACACCGAGCGCATCGGGAAGCTGCCGCGGCCCTACGAGTACGTCTTCAACACCCCCTCCCACCACCGGGTCCACCACGCCTCGCAGGGCGGCTACCTCGACCGCAACTACGGCGGCATCCTGATCGTCTGGGACCGGATGTTCGGCTCCTGGGTGGGCGAGACGGACAAGCCCGTCTACGGGCTCACCAAGAACATCGGCACCTTCAACCCGCTGCGCGTGGCCACCCACGAGTACGCGGCCATCGCCCGGGACGTGCGCGCCGCCGGGAGTTGGCGCCAGCGGGCCGGACACGTCTTCCGCGGCCCCGGCTGGCAGCCCGCATCCGCATCCGCACCCACAACCGCATCCGCTCCGGCCACCGGTGCCGCCACCGACCCCGCCGCCCCGGCCGTACAGGAGACCACCGCGTGAGCACCGCCGAGTCCCCGGGCCGACCCGCCCCCGCCTGGGCCGCGGACCCGACGCCGGCCGGTCGGTCGCGCCTCGGCCACATCGCCCTCCTGGCCTTCGCCGTGGCCGCCGCCGTCGACCTCGGCTCGCTCCTCGCCGGCTGGCACCTCGGGCACGTCGTCGCCAAGCCGCTGCTGATGCCGCTGCTGGTGACCCACATGGCCACCCGCGGCGCCCCCCGGCTGCTGCTCGCCGCCCTGCTGTTCGGCTGGGGCGGCGACCTGGCCCTGCTCTTCGACGCCGAGCCCGCCTTCCTCGTGGGCATGGGCTCCTTCGCCGTCGGGCACGTCTGCTACCTCGTCCTCTTCGGCAAGCGGCCCGCGAACCCGCTGGTCGGGGGTGCGTACGCGCTCGCCCTCCTCGGCACCGTCGCCCTGCTGTGGTCCGATCTGCCGCCCGACCTGCGGATCCCCGTGGCCGGCTACAGCCTGCTGCTCACCGCGATGGCGTTCCGTTCCAGCGCCCTCGGCCTGCGGGCCGGGATCGGGGGCGGGCTGTTCCTGCTCTCCGACACCCTCATCGCCACCGGCGTCGCCGAATGGCCCCAGCTGCCCCGCCCGGACTTCTGGATCATGGCCACGTACCTGGCCGCCCAGTACCTGCTGGCCACTGGCGCGACCTCCCGGGAAGCAGGCGTACGGTAGGACGGTTCCACAGTCGTACAAGACTGAACGATTTCGAACCGGAGGACTGCATCACCATGCGCGCCACCGTCATCCACGCCCCGCACGACATACGCGTGGAGGAGGTGCCCGACGCTGCGATCCAGCGCCCCGAGGACGCCGTCGTTCGCGTCCTGCGTGCCTGTATCTGCGGTAGCGACCTGTGGGCCTACCGTGGCGAGGCCGCGCGTCAGCCCGGCCAGCGCATCGGCCACGAGTTCCTGGGCGTCGTCGAGGAGACCGGCTCCGCCGTGTCCGGCCTGCGGGCCGGCGACCTCGTCGTCGCGCCCTTCATGTGGTCGGACGGCACCTGCGAGTACTGCTCCGAGGGCCTCTTCACCTCCTGCGAGCACGGCGGCTTCTGGGGCTCGGTCGGCCACGACGGAGGCCAGGGCGAGGCCGTCCGCGTCCCGCACGCCGACGGCACCCTGGTGAAGCTGCCCGCCGAGGCCGTTTCCGACGACCACCTGCTGACCGGGCTGCTCGCGCTGTCCGACGTCATGGGCACCGGCCACCACGCCGCGCTGGGCGCGGGCGTGCGCGAGGGCTCCACGGTCGCCGTCGTCGGCGACGGCGCGGTCGGCCTGTGTGGCGTCCTCGCCGCCAAGCGCCTGGGCGCCGAGCGGATCATCGCCCTGGGCCGCCACACCGTACGTACGGACATCGCCAAGCTCTTCGGGGCCACCGACGTCGTCGCCGAGCGCGGCGAGGCCGCCGAGGCGGCCGTGCGCGAGCTCCTCGGCGGCCGGGGCGCGCACGCGGTCATCGAGGCGGTCGGCACCGAACAGTCGATGCGCACCGCCGTGAACATCACCCGCGACGGCGGGGCCATCGGCTACGTCGGCGTCCCGCACGGCAGCGGCACCGGCCTCGACCTCGGTGTCATGTTCGACCGCAACATCACCCTGCGCGGCGGTGTGGCCCCGGTCCGCGCGTACATCCCGGAGCTGCTGGAGGACGTGCTCAGCGGCGTGATCGACCCGGCGCCCGTCTTCGACCGGGCGGTGTCCCTGGACGAGGTCCCGGACGGCTACCGGGCGATGGACGACCGCAGCGCGCTCAAGGTGATGATCAAGCCCTGATCCACCGCCGGGTGCGAGCGCGGCCGGGCCGGGCGGGGTGATCCCCGCCCGGCCCGGCCGTTCGTCCGCCGGGTCGGACTACTTCACGGCCTTGAGCGCGTCGATCACGCCGTAGCCGTAGTAGCCGGTCTGGCCCCACTTGGCCCGGCAGGTGGTGGCGTCGATCAGGGTGCCCGTGGCGTCGTATATCTGCGTCGGGCAGGCAGCCTTGGTGGACTGGGCCTTCAGCATCGCCTGGAGCTGCGAGGGCGTGGCCGACGGGTGGGCGCTCTTGAGGAGCGCCGCGACGCCGGCGACGTGCGGGGCGGCCATCGAGGTGCCCTGCTTGTAGCCGTAGCCCCCGCCCGGGACGGTCGACAGCACGCGTCCGTTGGAGTCCGGGGTGTCCGGGACCTGCCACTTGTCACCACCGGGGGCGGCGACGTCCACGACCCCGAGGCCGTAGCTGGAGTAGTACGAGCGCAGGCCCTTGTCGCCGGTCGCGGAGACGGTGACCACGCCCGGCAGCTGCGCGGGCAGGTCCAGGCAGACCTTCGGGTCGATGGTGCGGGTGACCGGGGTGGTGTCGTTCGGGCTGGTCGTGTCCTCCAGGGAGGCCGCGGCCAGGTCCTGGTTGGAGTTGCCGGCCGAGGCGATGTGCAGCGTGCCCTTGCGCTCGGCGTACTTGGTGGCCCGGCCGATGGCCTCCACCAGCGCCTTCTGGTCGTCGTCCGACTTGCAGTTGAAGAGCCAGGGGTCGACGTAGTAGCTGTTGTTGGTCACCTCGATCCCCGTCTCGGCGGCGAACATGAAGCCGCAGACGACCGCTTCGGTGTAGAAGAGGCTGGTCCCGGGCTCGCTCACCTTGATCGCGGCGATCTGCACGCCCGGCGCGACACCGCTGACGCCGATGCCGTTGCGCGCGGCCCCGATGGTGCCGGCCACGTGCGTGCCGTGGTCGCTGCCGTCGGGGTACGGGCGCCAGGCGCCCTCGGTGGTGTCGGCGACGCCGCCCACGCAGTTGGCCGACTGGCCCTTGGAGAAGTTCGGGGCGAGATCGGGGTGGGTGTCGTCGACCCCCGTGTCGATGATGCCCACGGTGACGTTCCGACTGCCATCGTTGATCTTGTGAGCCTTGTCGGCCTTGATCGTCCGCAGGTCCCACTGGTTGGGCTCCAGCGGCTCCTGACCCTCCTGGGCCGCTGCCGCAGCCTTGGCGGCGTCCGCCGCGCTCAGCTGCTGGGTCGCGCCCTCGTCGGTGGTCCGCGCCGCCGTCATCGGGGCCGTCCGGGTGGCGCCGACCGACACGAACAGGCCGCGCTGGGCGCGCAGCTGCTTGGCGAAGTCCGGGTCCTGGGAGTGTGCGACCACGACCCCGATCTGCTCGTAGGCCGTCACCACCGTGCCGCCGGCCCGCTCGATCGCCTTCTTCGCCGCCTTCACCGTGGCGTACGCGTTCAGGTTGGCCACGTACGACAACTTGGGGCTGGAGGCGTCGGCCTTCGCGGCCGTCGCCGTGTCGGCCGCAGCGGCCAGCGGGGCGGCCGAGGCCGAGATCGCGGGCAGGAAGGCGAGCGAGGCGGTGAGCGCCAGGCCGACGGGTACGGCGAGAGCACGGCTGCGCTTCTTGGGCGCACGCGACCCCAGCTGATCCATGGGTTCTCCAGGTCATCTTCGAAAAAGCCGCCCGGACGCGGTCACGTCGGGCGGGTTCATGACAAGTGAACCTAGCGTCGCCGTTCCCCTCTCCGCCATCAGTTCGAGAAATCAATTCCCCAAGAATCAATCGGTGTTGAACCGTCCCGACGCGCCGTCCGTGCCGTTGACAGGGGGGCTCGGCACCACCGTCCCCCCACACGGAGGTTGTTTTGTCCGTCGTCCCCACCGCACCCGCGTCACAAGGAGATCCCCCCGTGACCACCGAAGCAGCGCCGCCGCCCGGCAGCGCGGGAACGCCCACGGCGGTCCCTACGGCAGCTGACTACGCGAGCGTCCAGCAGAGCGCGGACTTCGCCGAACTGCGCAGCTCCTACCGCTCCTTCGCCTTCCCGCTCACCGTGGCCTTCATCGCCTGGTACCTGCTCTACGTCCTGCTGTCCAACTACGCGGGCGGCTTCATGGGGACCAAGCTCTTCGGCAACATCAACGTCGCCCTCGTGCTCGGCCTCGCCCAGTTCGCGACGACCTTCCTGATCGCCTGGCTCTACGCACGGCACGCCGCCGCGAAGCTCGACCCCAAGGCCGAGGCCATCAAGGCGCGGATGGAGGCCGCCGAATGAGCGGCGCGCACCACCTGACGACGCTCGCCGCGGGAGCCTCCGAGCACCGTCCGCTGATCATCACCTTGTTCGGACTGTTCGTCGTCGCCACCCTGATCATCACGGTCTGGGCCGGCCGCCAGACCCGGGGCGCCGCCGACTTCTACGCGGGCGGCCGCCAGTTCACCGGCTTCCAGAACGGCCTCGCCATCTCCGGCGACTACATGTCCGCCGCGTCCTTCCTCGGCATCGCCGGAGCCATCGCCCTCTTCGGCTACGACGGCTTCCTCTACTCGATCGGCTTCCTCGTCGCCTGGCTGGTCGCCCTGCTGCTCGTCGCCGAGCCGCTGCGCAACTCCGGCCGCTACACGATGGGCGACGTCCTCGCGTACCGGATGCGCCAGCGGCCCGTCCGCACCGCCGCCGGCACCTCCACCATCGTGGTCTCGATCTTCTACCTGCTCGCCCAGATGGCCGGCGCCGGCGTGCTCGTCTCCCTGCTCCTGGGCATCACCAGCGACGGCGGCAAGGTGGCCGTCGTCGCGCTGGTCGGCGTACTGATGATCGTCTACGTGACCATCGGCGGGATGAAGGGCACCACCTGGGTCCAGATGATCAAGGCGGTGCTGCTGATCGCGGGGGCCCTGCTGATCACCTTCCTGGTGCTGCTGAAGTTCCACTTCAACATCTCCGACCTGCTGGGCAAGGCCGCCGAGAACAGCGGACAGGGGGTGAAGTTCCTCGAACCCGGTCTCAAGTACGGCAAGGACTCGACCTCGAAGCTGGACTTCCTCTCGCTCGGCCTCGCCCTCGTCCTCGGCACCGCGGGGCTTCCGCACATCCTGATCCGCTTCTACACCGTGCCCACGGCCAAGGCCGCCCGCAAGTCCGTGAACTGGGCCATCGGCATCATCGGCGCGTTCTACCTGATGACCATCGCCCTCGGCTTCGGTGCCGCGGCCCTGCTGAAGAGGGCCGACATCCTGGCCTCGAACAAGGCCGGCAACACCGCCGCACCCCTGCTGGCCCAGGCCGTCGGCGGCGGCCCCGACTCCACCGGCGGCGCCATCCTGCTCGCCGTGATTTCCGCGGTCGCCTTCGCCACCATCCTGGCCGTCGTCGCGGGCCTCACCCTCGCCTCCTCCTCGTCCTTCGCGCACGACCTGTACGTCAACGTGATCCGCAAGGGCAAGGCCACCGAGAAGGAGGAGATGCGCGCGGCCCGCTGGTCCACCGTCGTCATCGGAGCGGTCGCCATCGGCCTCGGCGCGCTGGCCCGCGACCTGAACGTGGCCGGCCTGGTCGCGCTCGCCTTCGCGGTCGCCGCCTCCGCGAACCTGCCGACGATCCTCTACAGCCTCTTCTGGAAGCGCTTCACCACCCAGGGCGCGCTCTGGTCCATCTACGGCGGACTGGTTTCGGCGGTTGGCCTGGTGCTGTTCTCCCCGGTGGTGTCCGGAAAGCCCACCTCCATGTTCAAGGAAGCGGACTTCTTCTGGTTCCCGCTGGAGAACCCGGGGATCATCTCGATCCCCCTCGGCTTCCTGCTGGGCTGGCTGGGAACCGTCCTCTCCAAAGAGAAGGCCGACCCCCAGAAGTTCGCCGAGCTGGAGGTGCGTTCCCTCACCGGAACCGGGGCGCACTGACATCGTCCGAACACCCAGCGTGGCCGCGTCGTAGATCCCTACGACGCGGCCACGTCACGTCTCGTTCATTCGGGCACCTCTGGATGACACAGGCGTCACGTAGTCTCGAAATAGAACGCGTGAAGTAGATCCGATGTCCGCGCGTACCTCTACTTCCGGACAGGGGAGGGGGCCCACAGTGCTTCTCGATACCTACGGCCGCGTGGCCACTGACCTGCGCGTCTCACTGACGGACCGGTGCAATCTGCGGTGCACCTACTGCATGCCCGAAGAGGGGCTGCAGTGGCTCGGCAAGTCGGACCTGCTCAGTGATGACGAGATCGTCCGGTTGATCCGCATCGCGGTCACGCAGCTGGGGATCACCGAGGTCCGGTTCACCGGCGGCGAGCCGCTGCTGCGACCCGGCCTGGTCGGCATCGTCGAGCGGTGCGCCGCCCTGGAGCCCCGCCCCAAGATGTCCCTGACCACCAACGGTATCGGCCTGAAGCGCACCGCGCAGGCCCTGAAGTCCGCCGGCCTGGACCGGGTGAACGTCTCGCTGGACACCCTGCGCCCCGACGTCTTCAAGACCCTCACCCGCCGCGACCGGCACAAGGACGTCATCGACGGCATGGCCGCGGCGCGCGAGGCCGGCCTCACCCCCGTCAAGGTCAATGCCGTGCTCATGCCCGGCCT
Source organism: Streptomyces sp. NBC_01439 (assembly GCF_036227605.1). Lineage (GTDB taxonomy): Bacteria > Actinomycetota > Actinomycetes > Streptomycetales > Streptomycetaceae > Streptomyces. The sequence goes on from NZ_CP109487.1 coordinate 7,143,272, forward strand.
CAACGACGACGAGGCCCCCGACCTGCTGGCCTGGGCCGTGGAGAACGAGTACGAGCTCCGCTTCATCGAGCAGATGCCGCTCGACGCCCAGCACGGCTGGAAGCGCGACGGCATGATCACCGCCGGGGACATCCTGGAGTCCCTGCGCACCCGCTTCACGCTCACCGAGGAAGGCGCCGCCGAGCGCGGCTCCGCCCCGGCCGAGCGCTGGGTGGTCGACGGGGGCCCGGCCACCGTCGGTGTCATCGCCTCGGTCACCCGCCCGTTCTGCAGCGCCTGCGACCGTACGCGGCTTACGGCCGACGGCCAGGTGCGCACGTGCCTGTTCGCGACCGAGGAGTCGGACCTGCGCGCGGCCCTGCGCTCGGGCGCCCCGGACGAGGAGATCGCCCGGCTGTGGAAGGTCGCCATGTGGGGCAAGAAGGCGGGGTCCGGCCTCGACGACCCGTCCTTCCTGCAGCCCGACCGCCCGATGTCCGCGATCGGCGGCTGACCCGGGTCCCGGGACCGCAGTCCCGGACCAGGTCAGGGCGGGTCAGGTGAGGTCACGTCAGGGCGGTTCAGCGCTGGCGTTCCGAGCCCTCCGGCTGTACCCACTCGTCCAGTTTCACGACGTCCTTGAGGAAACCGCGGACCCCCAGGAACTGGGAGAGGTGTTCGCGGTGCTCCTCGCACGCCAGCCAGGTCTTGCGCCGCTCCGGCGCGTGCAGCGTCGGATTGTTCCACGCCAGGACCCATGCGGCCGCGTCGCGACAGCCCTTGGCGGAGCAGATGGGGTTCTCGTCGGGGCCGGAGGCGTTGGAGGAAGTCACAGGCCCACATTAGAACGGAATGGCGACGCCGAGCAGCCACGGGGGGAGCTGCCCGGCGTCGGTCCGTCGCTCCGACGGGGGATGCGGAGCGCGTGAGCAGTATGTCACGCAGGACCCGCTGGAGTGCACAGGAACTTCACGATTGATCTGAGCTTTTCCTGAGGTTTCCAGGGTCGAGCGCCGGCCGCACGGGGGCCGGGACGAAGTGCGAGGGCAGCGAGGGCGTCGACTCCCGTCCGGCATTGGCAATGACCACGGCCACGTAGGGGAGCAGGGCTCCCGCCACGAGCGTCACGATGGCCACCGGGCGCTGTACGTTCCACAACAGTACGGTCGCGATGACCGACAGGGTCCTGATCCCCATCGAGATCACGTATCGCCGCTGGCGGCCCCGCACGTCCTCGGCGAGACCCATCCGTGCGCCGGTGATCCGGAAGACCTCGGCCCCGTTCCGCTTCTGCCGCTTCGTCCGCTCCACGCTCCACCACCCGATCGCCCTCCGGGCGCTCTCGACCCGGTCCCTTCCACGGTACGCCCGTCCCCGGGCCGGGAGGCGAGGGGGGACCCCCGTACGACGCCGTCCGAAATGCGCCGTACGCCGGATGGGTCGACACTGGGCGCACGTGCGCACAACGCGCCGGGAGGAGGCTCGACATGGGTTGGTTGTGGGCGATCATCGTCGGTTTCGTGCTGGGGCTGATAGCCAAGGCCATCCTGCCGGGCAAGCAGCACCAGCCCCTGTGGCTGACCACCCTGTTCGGCATCGTCGGTGCCGTCATCGGCAATGCGGTGGCCACGTGGATCGGTGTGGGTGAGACCGCGGGCATCGACTGGACCAGGCACCTGCTGCAGATCGCGGGAGCGGTCCTCGTGGTCGCGCTCGGCGAGATGGCGTACGGAGCGATCAAGGGCAAGCGGCAGACGACGTGACCCACCGCGGGTCATGACGGAGGGGCCGGCCGGACCACATGGTCCGAACCGGCCCCTCCGCCGTGGTCCGCCGCGCTCCGCAGTGCTCGCCGCTCGGTCGTGCCCTGCGGCGCGCCGGTCGGGTCAGGCGCCGGTGACCTCCACCGCGGCCAGGTTCTTCTTGCCGCGGCGCAGCACCAGCCAGCGCCCGTGGAGCAGGTCCTCCTTGGCGGGGACCGCGTCCTCGGCGGTGACCTTCGCGTTGTTCACGTAGGCACCGCCCTCCTTCACGGTCCGGCGGCCGGCCGACTTGCTCGCGACCAGGCCGGTCTCCGCGAGCAGGTCCACCACGAGGCCGGGTTCCGGCACCTGGACGTGCGGCAGCTCGGACAGGGCCGCGGCCAGCGTGGCCTCGTCCAGCTCCGCCAGGTCGCCCTGACCGAACAGTGCCTTCGACGCGGCGATCACGGCGGCGCACTGGTCGGCGCCGTGCACGAGCGTGGTCAGCTCCTCGGCCAGCGCCCGCTGGGCGGCGCGCGCCTGCGGCCGCTCGGCGGTCTGTGCCTCCAGCTCCTCCAGCTCCTCGCGGGACTTGAAGGACAGGATCCGCATGTAGGTGGAGATGTCCCGGTCGTCCACGTTCAGCCAGAACTGGTAGAACGCGTACGGCGTGGTCATCTCCGGGTCGAGCCACACGGCGCCGCTCTCGGACTTGCCGAACTTGGTGCCGTCCGCCTTGACCATCAGCGGAGTCGCCAGCGCGTGCACGACCGCGCCCGGCTCGACCCGGTGGATCAGGTCGAGCCCGGCCGTCAGGTTGCCCCACTGGTCGGAGCCGCCCTGCTGGAGCACGCAGCCGTAGCGCCGGTACAGCTCCAGGAAGTCCATGCCCTGGAGCAGCTGGTAGCTGAACTCGGTGTAGCTGATGCCCTGGTCGGAGTCGAGCCGCTTGGCGACCGAGTCCTTCGTCAGCATCTTGTTGACGCGGAAGTGCTTGCCGATGTCCCGCAGGAACTCGATGGCGGACATGCCCGCCGTCCAGTCCAGGTTGTTCACCATGAGCGCCGCGTTCTCGCCCTCGAAGGACAGGAACGGTTCGATCTGGGTGCGCAGCCGGGTCACCCAGTTCGCGACGGTCTCCGGGTCGTTCAGGGTCCGCTCGGCCGTCGGTCGCGGGTCGCCGATCTGCCCCGTGGCCCCGCCGACCAGCGCCAGCGGCCGGTTGCCGGCCTGCTGGAGCCGGCGCACGGTGAGCACCTGGACCAGGTGCCCCACGTGCAGCGAGGCCGCGGTCGGGTCGAAACCGCAATAGAAGGTGACCGGACCGTCCGCGAAGGCCTTGCGCAGCGCTTCTTCGTCGGTGGACTGGGCGAAGAGCCCGCGCCACTTCAGTTCGTCGACGATGTCAGTCACGGTCGTGACTCTCCTTGAGAGATGGAGTGAGTAGGGATGAGGATGAGGGGTCTACCCGCACATTCTAGGTGGTCAGACGCCCTTGCTCACCGAGCTCATGTTGAAGTCCGGGATGCGCAGGGCCGGCATCGCGGCACGGGTGAACCAGTCGCTCCACTCGCGCGGCAGGGTCTTCTCGGTCCGGCCGGCCTCCGAGGCCCGCGACAGCAGGTCCACGGGGGACTCGTTGAACCGGAAGTTGTTGACCTCGCCGACCACCTGCCCGTTCTCCACCAGGTAGACGCCGTCCCGGGTCAGGCCGGTGAGCAGCAACGTCGCCGGGTCCACCTCGCGGATGTACCAGAGGCAGGTCAGCAGCAGGCCCCGCTCGGTGGCCGCGACCATCTCGTCGAGGGACTTCTCGCCGCCCGCGTCCAGGATCAGGTTCCCGAAGCCGGGGGAGAGCTGCATTCCGGTCAGGCCCGCCGTGTGCCGGGTCGTGCTCAGCCGGTTCAGGTGACCGTCCGCGATCCACTCGGTCGCCGGGACCGGCAGGCCGTTGTCGAACACCGAGGCGTCGTCGCCGGAGCTGTGCGCGATCACGAACGGCGCGGACTCCAGGCCCGGCGCGTTCGGGTCGCTGCGCAGGGTGAGCGGCAGCCCGGACAGCTTCTCGCCGAGCCGCGTGCCGCCGCCGGGCTTGGAGAAGACCGTACGGCCCTCCACCGCGTCCCGGGCCGCCGCCGACCACATCTGGTAGATCAGCAGGTCGGCCACGGCGGTCGGCGGCAGCAGGGTCTCGTACCGGCCCGCGGGCAGGTCGATCTTCCGCTCCGCCCAGCCGAGGCGCACGGCGAGCTCCGCGTCCAGCGCGGTCGGGTCCACGTCCTTGAAGTCCCGGGTGGAGCGGCCCGCCCAGGCGGAGCGCTGCCGGTCCGGGGACTTCGCGTTCAGCTCCAGGGTGCCGTTCGGCTGGTCGTGGCGCAGCCGCAGGCCCGTCGAGGTGCCCACGTACGTGGAGACCAGCTCGTGGTGGGCGAAGCCGTACAGCTCCCGGCCGCCCTCACGGGCCCGGGCGAAGGCCTCGCCGAGGGCCGGGGCGAAGTCCGCGAAGACCGCCGAACTCGTCTCGGCCGGGGCGTCGGTGAAGTCCGGCGAGGCCGGGATCCCGGCGACCAGCTGCTGGGCGTCCTCGGCCGGGCCCGCCCCGCGGGCGGCCGCCTCGGCGGCCCGGACCAGCGGCTCCAGGTCGTCCGCGGTCACGGCGGAGCGCGAGACGACCCCCGAGGCCGTGCCCTCCTTCCCGTCGACCGTGGCGATGATCGTCAGGGTCCGGCCGCGGGTCACGCCGTTCGTCGTCAGGGCGTTGCCCGCCCAGCGGAGATTGGCGCTCGACCCCTCGTCCGCGATGACGACGCAACCGTCGGCCGTGGACAGCTCCAGGGCCCGCTCGACGACCTCGTGGGGCTTGGTGATGCGAATCGACGAGCTCATCGCCCGGCCTCCTGCGTGGTGTTCAGGATGTTCACGTCGCGGAACAGCGCGGACGGGCAGCCGTGCGAGACCGCCGCCACCTGGCCCGGCTGGGCCTTGCCGCAGTTGAAGGCGCCGCCCAGGACGTAGGTCTGCGGGCCGCCGACCTTCTCCATCGAGCCCCAGAAATCGGTGGTGGTGGCCTGGTAGGCGACGTCGCGCAGCTGCCCCGCCAGCTTGCCGTTCTCGATCCGGAAGAACCGCTGCCCGGTGAACTGGAAGTTGTAGCGCTGCATGTCGATCGACCACGAGCGGTCGCCGACCACGTAGATCCCGCGCTCCACCCCGCCGATCAGGTCCTCGGTCGAGAGCCCGCCCGGATCCGGCTGGAGGGAGACGTTCGCCATCCGCTGGACCGGCACGTGCCCGGGGGAATCGGCGAAGGCGCAGCCGTTGGAGCGCCCGAGGCCGGTCAGCTTCGCGATCCGCCGGTCCAGCTGGTAGCCGACCAGGGTGCCGTCCTTGACCAGGTCCCAGCTCTGCGCCTGGACGCCCTCGTCGTCGAAGCCGACGGTGGCCAGACCGTGCTCGGCGGTGCGGTCGCCCGTCACGTTCATGATCGGGGAGCCGTACTTGAGCTTGCCCAGCTGGTCGAAGGTGGCGAAGGAGGTCCCCGCGTACGCCGCCTCGTAGCCCAGCGCCCGGTCCAGCTCGGTAGCGTGGCCGATGGACTCGTGGATGGTGAGCCACAGGTTGGACGGGTCCACCACCAGGTCGTAGCGGCCGGCCTCGACGCTCGGCGCCCGCATCTTCTCGGCGAGCAGGCCGGGGATCTGCTCCAGCTCGGAGTTCCAGTCCCAGCCGGTGCCGGTCAGGTACTCCCAGCCGCGCCCCGCCGGCGGGGCGATGGTGCGCATCGAGTCGAACTCGCCGGTTCCGCCGTTCACGGCGACCGCGGTGAGCTGCGGGTGGATCCGGACCCGCTGCTGCGTGGTCGAGGTGCCCGCGGTGTCGGCGTAGAACTTGTTCTCGTGGACGGCGAGCAGCGAGGCGTCCACGTGGGCCACCCCGTCGGCCGCCAGCAGGCGCGAGCTCCAGTCGGCGAGCAGCGCGGCCTTCTCGGCGTCCGGCACGTCGAAGGGGTTCACGTCGTAGGCGGAGATCCACGTCCGGTCGGCGTGCACCGGCTCGTCGGCGAGCTCCACGCGCTCGTCCGACCCCGCGGCCTTGATCACCTGGGCGGACAGCTTCGCCATGGCCACGGCCTGCGAGGCCACCTTGGCGGCGGCGTCCATGGTCAGGTCCACACCGGAGGCGAATCCCCAGCTGCCCCCGTGCACGACCCGGACCGCGTACCCGAGATCGGTGGTGTCGGAGCCACCGGACGGCTTGGCGTCCCGCAGGCGCCAGGAGGCGCTGCGGATCCGTTCCAGCCGGAAGTCGGCATGCTCGGCGCCCAGCGCGCGGGCCCGGGCGAGCGCCGCATCGGCGAGCGCCCGCAGGGGCAGCGCGGTGAAGACCGCGTCGATGGAATGGGGCACGGAAGTCCTCCCGTGGTCGGGGCCGGTCGCCCCGATCATGTCGCGATCGGGGGCTTCGTGCCTACATCTTTCTGTAGGGATTCGACAGAGCCGGTCGCAAGGCCCTGTCGGGGGTCGATTCCCCGTACGGGCGGTGCGACCTATAGGTTTTTGGTATTCAGACCGCTAGCGAAAGGGTGATCCGTTGAGCCGCTCGGTTCTCGTCACCGGAGGAAACCGGGGCATCGGCCTCGCCATCGCCCAAGCCTTCGCGGAGGCCGGCGACAAGGTCGCGATCACGTACCGGTCGGGTGAGCCGCCGGAGGCGCTCACCTCCCTCGGTGTCCTAGCGGTGCGCTGCGACATCACCGTCTCCGAGCAGGTGGAGCAGGCCTACAAGGAGATCGAGGACGCGCACGGCGCGGTCGAGGTCCTCGTGGCCAATGCCGGCATCACCAAGGACACGCTGCTGATGCGCATGTCCGAAGAGGACTTCACCTCCGTCCTCGACACCAACCTCACCGGCACGTTCCGGGTGGTCAAGCGCGCGAACCGGGGCATGCTCCGGGCCAAGAAGGGCCGCGTCGTCCTGATCTCCTCGGTCGTCGGCCTCCTGGGCTCGGCCGGCCAGGCCAACTACGCCGCCTCCAAGGCCGCGCTGGTGGGCTTCGCCCGCTCCCTCGCCCGCGAGCTGGGTTCCCGCAACATCACCTTCAACGTCGTCGCCCCCGGTTTCGTGGACACCGACATGACGAAGGTGCTCACCGACGAGCAGCGCGCGGGCATCGTGGGCCAGGTGCCGCTCGGCCGTTACGCGCAGCCCGAGGAGATCGCGGCAGCCGTTCGCTTCCTGGCGTCCGACGACGCCGCGTACATCACCGGAGCCGTCATTCCCGTTGACGGCGGATTGGGCATGGGTCACTGATCACCATGAGCGGAATTCTCGAGGGCAAGCGCATCCTCATCACGGGTGTGCTGATGGAGTCGTCCATCGCCTTCCACACGGCCCGGCTGGCTCAGGAGCAGGGCGCAGAGGTCATCCTCACCGCGTGGCCGCGTCCGTCGCTGACCGAGCGCATCGCGAAGAAGCTGCCGAAGCCGGTCAAGGTGATCGAGCTCGACGTCACCAACGACGAGCACCTGGCCCGCCTGGAGGGCCTCGTCCGCGACGAGCTCGGCGGCCTCGACGGCGTCGTCCACTCCATCGGCTTCGCGCCGCAGGACGCCCTCGGCGGCAACTTCCTGAACACCCCGTTCGAGTCGGTGGCCACCGCCATGCACGTCTCGGCGTTCTCGCTGAAGTCGCTGGCCATGGCCTGCAAGCCGCTGTTCCCGGCGGAGGGCGCGGCCATCGTCGGCCTCACCTTCGACGCGCAGTTCGCCTGGCCGCAGTACGACTGGATGGGCCCGGCCAAGGCCGCCCTGGAGGCCACCAGCCGTTACCTCGCCCGCGACCTGGGCAAGGAGAACATCCGCTGCAACCTGGTCTCGGCCGGTCCGATCGGCTCCATGGCCGCGAAGTCCATCCCGGGGTTCGGCGAGCTGGCCGAGGTCTGGAACACCCGCTCCATGCTGAACTGGGACATGAGCGACCCGGAGCCGGCCGGCAAGGGCGTCGTCGCCCTGCTCTCGGACTGGTTCCCGAAGACCACCGGCGAGATCGTCCACGTGGACGGCGGCCTGCACGCGATGGGCGCCTGATCCTCGATCGGCCCTCCCCGTCCGCACGGCGGCGGCCGCGCTTCCCTTCCGGGAGGCGCGGCCGCCGCCGTTTGCGCACTCCGCGGGGGGGTGCGTTCGACCGAATGTTCACCGGCCGACCGGATCTTCCCGAGTCGAAAACCGGGACGAATGCCTGCAAACTGACCAGGCCGGGATCTTCTCGGCTCCTGCGGGGAGGAGGACAGGAGTGCGCGCGAGACCGAGCCGAGCCGTAGCCGTGCTGGTCACGACCGTGATCCTGACCGGGCTCCTGGTCCCCGGAGCCGCCGCGCAGCCCGTGGGGGCGGAGCCCGTACCCGGCACCGACGCGGTGGCCCCTGCCGTCGTGGAGCTCGCCGACATCCCCGCCGAGCCCCCCGCGCAGCCCGTACGGCCCGCCGGGGGCGAGCTCTTCGGTGCCGACTGCGACACCGTGATCCAGGGCTCGCAGGTGTCGGCGTACTGCCACAACGCCTACCCGGAGACCGACCTCGTCCGGCTGCACGTCGAGTGCGACCGCTGGTGGGACGTGGACGGCGACGGCGTCGCCGTGGCCGTCGGCCCGGCCGGCCGGACCGAGCTCGTCGGCCGCTGCTGGAAAGAGGTCCGCTCGGCCTGGGTCAGCCACCGGCGCCCGTGAGCGGGGCGTCCTCCGCGCTGTTGACCGGCGTGTCAGCCGCCTTCTCGCCGAGGCAGGCGAAGGGGTAGCCCGCGGCCTCCGAGGCCGCCGCGTCCCCGTCGCCCCGCCGGATCGCCTCGATCAACCGGGCGTGGTCCAGGTGGGCGGAAGGGTGCAGTTCGGTCCCCACGTCCCCCCGCAGCCAGTCCGCCACCAGATCGCCGAGGTCCGCGTACAGCTCGATCAGCACCTCGTTGTGCGAGGCGGTCACCACCGCCATGTGCAGACTCACGTCCGCCGCCACGAAGACCTCCGCGTCGCCGCCCGTCCAGGCCTCCTCGCGGCGCGCCAGCAGGGCGTCCAGCTGTACGAGGTCCCGCTCGGTACGCCGCTCCGCCGCCAGTCGGGCCGCCGCGGACTCCAGCGTCGAACGCAGCTCGGCGATGTGCCGCGGGTCGGCCCCGGCGAAGCGGCGGTGCATCACGCCGGCCAGCTCGCTGGTGGCGATGACGTACGTCCCCGAACCCTGGCGGATGTCGAGGAGGCCGTTGTGCGCCAGCGCCCGCACGGCCTCGCGCACCGTGTTGCGGGCGACGCCCAGCAGCTCGACGAGCTTCGGCTCGGTCGGAATGCGGGCGCCGACCGGCCACTCGCCGGAGGTGATCTGGTTCCGCAGCTGGGCGATCACCTGATCGACGAGCGCGGAGCGCCGGGGCGAGGTCAGCGGCATGGGTTCCTCTCGGAGGCGACTTCACGAGCGACTGGACAACCAATCATCCCATGATTCTATGATGGTTGAATGCCCGACGAAGACATCCGGACCATGAACCGCCCGCCGGTCGTGCGCACCGCCCCCGACCAGTACCCTTCCACCCCCGCCCAGGCCGCCCCGACCTGGCTCGGCCCGGTGCTCATCGTCGGAATCGTGCTGGCCGCCCTCAACCTGCGGCCCGCCATCACCAGCCTCGGCGCCCTCTTCGAGGAGACCCGCACGGGCCTCGGCATGAGCGGCACCGTCGCCGGACTGATCACCTCCGTCCCCGCCCTCTGCTTCGCCGTCTTCGGCGTCACCGCACCCCGGCTCTCCCGCCGCTTCGGCCCGGCCGCCGTCGTCTGCGCCGGCATGGCCGCGGTCGCCACCGGCCTGCTGGTGCGCCCCTTCGCCACCGGCGCCGTCGGCTTCCTCGCCGCCAGCGCCCTGTCGCTGGCCGGCATAGCCCTCACCAACGTGCTGCTCCCGGTGATCGTCAAGCGCTACTTCCCCGACAGGGTCGGCACCATGATCGGCCTGTACTCCATGTGCCTGGCCGCCGGCACCTCGCTCGCCGCCGCCGCGACCGTCCCGCTGACCGACGCCCTCGGCGGCAGCTGGCGCACCGGCCTGCTGGTCTGGGCCGTGCTCGCCCTGTTCGCCGTACTGCCCTGGCTGCTCGTCGCCCGCGCCTCCCGGCGCGCCGACCGGGCCGGGTCCACCGCCGGGCCGGTGGGTTCCGGAGCCGGCCCCCGGGTCGTCCGCAGCCGCACCGCCTGGGCCCTGGCCTGCTACTTCGGCCTCCAAGCCACCGGTGCGTACATCACCATGGGCTGGCTCCCGCAGATCTTCCGCGACGCCGGGGTCTCCGCCTCCACGGCCGGAGTGCTCCTCGCCGTCACCATGGTCATGGGCGTCCCGCTCGCCTTCGTCATCCCCGGCCTCGCCGCCCGGATGAAGAACCAGGGCGCCATCGCGGTCACCCTCGGCGCCTTCGGCCTCACCGGCTACCTCGGCCTCTACTTCGCCCCCGCCGCAGGAGCCTGGGCCTGGGCGCTCCTGCTCGGCATCTCCAACTGCGCCTTCCCCCTCGTCATCACCCTCATCGGGCTGCGCGCCAAGTCCCCGGCCGGCGTGGTCAAGCTTTCCGCCTTCGCCCAGAGCACCGGCTACCTCATCTCCATCCCCGGCCCCCTCCTCATCGGCACCCTCTACCAGCACAGCGGAGGCTGGGACCTGCCGCTCGCCCTGATGGCCGGACTGCTCGTACCGCAGGTCGTGCTGGGCGTCCTCGCCGGACGGGACCGCACGATCGAGGACGAATGCGGCATGGGAGACTGACCGGCATGACGCCCGTACTTGAACCGAACCCGCAGAACGGCCGCAAGAAGCTCGGCCTCGTGCTCGGCGCGTTCCTCGCCGTCACCGTGATCATCTCGGTCATCGCCACGATCGCCTCCCCGTGAGCCCCTGCTCCGGGGAGGGGGTGGGGTTAACCCCACTACCCCTAGGGGGTCAGGCTCAGGGTGAAGTGGGGTGTGCCCCGGATGGGAACCACCGCCCCGGATCCATAGATTCGTAGGCAGTGAGTCAGTCCGGTCCCCACCCACGGAGGCGGCCATGTCGGCCCCCACGCACATCAGCCCCCTCCCGCCGGGCCCCACCCGCCCCCGGGCCCGCGCCACTGCCGCGAGCACCCGGTTGCACTGGTGGGCACTGGCCCTGCCCGCCCTCGCCTTCGGGCTCCTGCTGCTGCTCCTCGCCGGATCGGGCGAGGCCCAAGCGGCCACCGGCGAGGTCTCGGGCCTCGTCCAGATCGCCGAGCAGCTGCTGCGCGCCGCCGGCTGACCTCCTGCGCGCCCCTCACCCGGGCGTGAGCCCCCCCCAACGCCCTGCGCCCTGCGCCTCGTTTCATGCGAAGCTGGGAGTCATGAGCGCCGACACACCCCGCAGGATCGCCCTCCTCCGGCACGCCAAGGCCGACTGGCCCGATGTGTCCGACCACGATCGCCCCCTCGCGGAACGAGGCCGCAAGGACGCGCCGGCCGTCGGTCTGAAGCTGGCCGAAACCGGCATCGTCTTCGACCTGGCCCTGTGCTCCACCGCCGCCCGCACCCGCGAGACCTGGAAGCTGGCCGTCCAGGAGATGCCGCACCGGCCGAAGACCCACTACGAGGAGCGGCTCTACGACGCCTCGCTGGGTGAGCTCATCGCCCTGCTCAACGAGACCTCCGACGAGGTCTCCGACCTCCTCGTCATCGGGCACAACCCCGGAATGCACGCCCTCGCCGACGCCCTCTCGGGGCGCGCGGAGGGCGAGACCCTGGCGCGCATGACCCGTACGGGCTTCCCGACCGCGGCCCTCGCCGTGGTCTCCTTCACCGGATCGTGGAAGTCCGTGGAACACGGCGTGGGCACACTGCTCGACTACTGGACCCCCAAGGGCCTCTGACCGGCGGACCCAGGACACCGAAGGGCCCCGGCAACCGCACCGGCTGCCGGGGCCCTTCGCGTGCGTCGGGGTCAGGCCAGGTCGGCGGCCTCGATCTCCTCACGGGTGATCCCGAGCAGGTACAGCACCGCGTCGAGGAAGGGCACGTTCACCGCGGTGTGCGCGGCCTCGCGGACGACCGGCTTGGCGTTGAAGGCCACGCCCAGCCCGGCCGCGTTCAGCATGTCCAGGTCGTTGGCGCCGTCGCCGATGGCCACCGTCTGGGACAGCGGTACGTCGGCCTCCGCGGCGAAGCGGCGCAGCAGCCGGGCCTTGCCCGCCCGGTCCACGATCTCGCCGGTGACCTTGCCCGTCAGCTTCCCGTCGACGATCTCCAGGGTGTTGGCGGAGGCGAAGTCCAGCCCCAGTCGCTCCCGCAGATCGTCCGTCACCTGGGTGAACCCGCCGGAGACCACACCCACCTGGTAGCCGAGCCGCTTGAGCGTGCGGATCAGGGTCCGCGCGCCCGGGGTCAGCTGCACCTCGGCGCGGACCTTGTCCACGACGGACGCGTCCAGCCCCGCGAGCAGCGCCACCCGGGCGTGCAGCGACTGCTCGAAGTCCAGCTCACCGCGCATGGCCCGCTCGGTGACCTCGGCGACCTCGGCCTCGCACCCGGCGTGCGCCGCGAACAGCTCGATGACCTCGTCCTGGATGAGGGTCGAGTCCACGTCCATGACGACCAGGCGCTGGGCCCGGCGGTGCAATCCGGCCGAGACCACGGCCACGTCCACGCCGATGTGCGCGGAGGCGGTGGCCAGCGCGGTGCGCAGCGGCTCCGTCTCGACACCGGAGACGGCGAATTCCACCGCCGTCACCGGGTACTTGGCGAGCCGGAAGATCCGGTCGATGTTTCCGCCGGTCTCGGTGATCCGGGCGGCGATCGCGGCCGTGGACTCGGCGGTGAGCGGGTGCCCGAGCACGGTGACGTGGGAGCGGCCGCTGCCGCGCGGCCGGTTGTCACCGGTACCGGAGAGGATCTCGGCCTGCATCTTGAGGGATTCGGCCCAGCTGTGGACGGTCGCCCGCAAGTCGCCCTCGGCTCCGCCGTCGGGCTTGGTGACGAGGGCGCACAGGACGATGCGGCCACGGGTGACGACCTGCTCGATGTCGACGACGTCGACGGAGTAGGCGGCGAGGGTGTCGAACAGCCCGGCGGTGATCCCGGGACGGTCCTTGCCGAAGATCTTGACGAGGAGGGTGGGGACGTCGGAGGTCTGCGATGCGCTCATGGTGCCCTCACCGTATCTTCCCGACCCGGGCCCCAGGACCCCCGTCCCACGTCGTGAACGGTCGCGCCGACCGAACGAACGTTCCGACCCTCCGTCGTTCGAGGCGCGGGAGCCGCGGCGGAGCCCCGGGCAACGGCCGCCGGCCTCACCGCGGCGGCGCCGGTGGCCCCGGCGGCCTCGGTGGCCTCAGCGGCTTCGGCGGGGGCGGGGCTCCCGGCGGCGGAGGGGGAGTGAAGGGCTCCCGGCGGGGCGGTTTCGGCAGCCCCGGCGACCAGGGCGGGACGCCCGTCACGGTCACGTCCCAGGAGCCGTCCACCTCCCCGCCCGCTCCGGGCCGCGGCCCGCGCACGGGCCCGCCGTACGGTACGGCCCCCGGGTACGCGGCCGTCGGCGCCCCGGGGTCGGGCCACCCCGGCGCGGGCCCCGGCGCGCCGGCCCGACCCGGCAGGGCGGCCCGGCGCCGACGGGTCAGCAGTGCACCCACCGCACCGGCCACCGCCCCCCAGAGCGCGCCCAGCAGCAGGGCGTACGGGACGTCCCCCCGCAGCTCCACCCCCGCGTCCACCACATCCACACCCAGCACCGCGAGCGAAGCGTCCGCCGAGAACCCCGTCAACCACGCCAGCACCGCCAGGGTCGCCCCGGTACAGACCGACAGCCGCACCGCGCACCCCAGGATCCCGCGCCCCGGCGTCCGTACGGCCGCCAGCGCGCCCGCGTAGAGCAGCAACAGGGCCGCCCCCGCGACCAGCAGCCACAGCCGCTCGTCGTACTCCCCGAGGCGGGCCACCGTGACCGGCTCCCGTGCGGACACCGCCAGCAGGTCGTCCAACGGATCGGGCAGCAGCCGGGCCGGAGCCCCCGAGACGCGGCCGCGCACCGGTACGAACAGCCCCAGCAGCAACCCCAGCCAGCTCCCGTTCGGCGCCCCCAGCAGCGCTCCGCCCCACACCCGCCGCGGCTGGTCGTCGCCCAGCGCCGCCCACACCGCCGCGGCCCATCCGGCCGCCACCGCGACCAGCAGCATTGCCACCATCGCCGAGGCTGCCGGGCGCAGCCGGGCCAGCGCGGTCGGCCCGCGCCGCGAGACCAGCAGCGCGAGCGCCAGTACGGCGAGCACCCACACCCCCGCGCCCAACAGGGTCGGCCCGAGCTCCACCGAGAACGCCACTCGGGTCCGGGTCTCGATCAGGTCCCCGATGCGGTCCGGGAGCAGCCCGCCGATGTCCCCGATCCCCGGGACCTCGACCTTCGCGGGGGTATTCGGCAGCGGCAGCGTCCCGTCGAGGGTGACCACGCCGTGCCCGGCCCGCGCCAGAGCGCCCGCCAGCGCGACGAACAGCGCCCCGAGGACCGCCACCCTGGCCGCCGTTTCCCCGTGCCCCGCCCAGGCCCGGAGGGAACGCAGGAACAACGAGGCCATGACCAGCGCCCCGGCCAGCGACACCCCCAAGGGCATGCCGTCCAGGGAGGTTTCGGCGCCCGCACCGGTGACTCCGAAGACCGAGACGTCACCCGAGGGGGTCACGGTTCCACCGATCGCGAGGACCACCGTGGCCGCCGTCATCGCGCCGAGCGAGCCCCTCGAGGCGTCGGAGGCGTCGGCGCCCAGCAGGTGCAGCCCGAGTCCGGCCACCCCTGCCATCGCGATCAGGGACCAGCCCACGGTGGCGACGGCGGACAGCAGCACGTCTCCCCAACGGATGCGGCGCATACGGTGAACCCCCGATGCCTACCGAGCGGTACGCGACGGGACCCCCGGGCGAGAAGTCCCGTATCTCACTCTCCGGGTGACTTGCGACCCCGTCAACGGGCAGGCGTAGACGCCCCGGCAAGGCCCGGATTCCACATACGGCTGTAGGCCTGAAATAGTTCCCCCGGATGTTCGCCATCCCTAGACTCCCTGACGTCATGGGGGATTCTCGGGGGACTTAAGTGGGGCTGGAGTGCCGGAACTCGTACTGGAATTGAACGGAAGGACCTGGACGCTCGATCCGTCCAGGTCGTACTCGCTGGGGCGTGACCCCCAGGGAGACGTGGTGATCGACGATGCGCGGGTGTCGTGGCGGCACGCCACCATCACCTGGAACGGCCGGGGTTGGGGCATCGAGGACCACGGCAGCACCAACGGCACCTACGTGCACGGGGCCAGGGTCCAGCAGACCGAGCTCGTGCCCGGCACGCCGGTCCACCTGGGCAACGCGACCGACGGACCGCGGCTGAATCTGAGCGCTGCCGCCGCGCCGCAGCCGGCCGTGGCGCAGCAGGCCCCGGCCCAGGCGTACGCCCAGCCGCAGGCCCCGGCCTATCAGGCCCCGCAGCAGCAGCACGCGCAGCAGCCCCAGGCCTGGGAACAGCAGCAGCACGCACAGCAGCAGCACGCGCAGCAGCCGCAGGCCCACCTCCCGCACCAGCAGGGCGCCGCGGCTCCCCGCCCGGCGCAGGGCGGGGCCCCGGCCTACGGAGACCGCAGCCCGACGACGTTCCACCAGCTCTCGCTGGGCCACGTCATGCGGATCGGCCGTGCGCTGGAGAACGAACTGGTGGTCTCCGACCTCCAGGTCTCCCGCCATCACGCCGAGTTCCGCTCGATGCCCGGCGGCCGCTTCGAGATCCACGACCTCGGCAGCCACAACGGCACGTACGTCAACGGTCAGCCGCTGGCGAAGTCCGGCACCGCTCTGCTGGGCCCGAACGACATCGTCGGCGTCGGCCACTCGACGTTCCGGATCGTCGGTGACCGCCTCGAGGAGTTCGTCGACACCGGCGAGGTCTCCTTCTCGGCCCGCCACCTCACGGTCACGGTCGACGGCGGCAAGCAGATCCTCAAGGACGTCACCTTCGGCGTCCCCGAGAAGTCGCTGATCGGCGTCATCGGACCCTCGGGCTCCGGCAAGTCCACCCTGCTCAAGGCGCTGACCGGTTACCGGCCCGCCGACCAGGGCGACGTCCTCTACGACAACCGCAACCTGTACAAGCAGTTCGCGGAGCTCCGCCAGCGCATCGGCCTGGTCCCGCAGGACGACATCCTGCACAAGGAACTGACCGTCCGCACCGCCCTGAAGTACGCGGCCAAGCTCCGCTTCCCGGGCGACACCGCCGAGTCCGAGCGCGCCGCCCGCATCGACGAGGTGCTGCGCGAGCTCAAGCTCGACATCCACAAGGACAAGAAGATCACCGCGCTCTCGGGTGGTCAGCGCAAGCGCGTGTCCGTGGCTCTGGAGCTGCTCACCAAGCCCTCGCTGATCTTCCTGGACGAGCCGACCTCGGGCCTCGACCCGGGCATGGACCGCGACGTCATGCAGCTGCTGCGCGGCCTCGCCGACGACGGCCGCACGGTCCTCGTCGTCACCCACTCGGTCGCCGAGCTGGCCATCTGCGACAAGCTGCTGGTCATGGCCCCGGGCGGTTCGGTCGCGTACTTCGGTCCGCCGGACGAGGCGCTGAACTTCTTCGGCTACACCACGTGGGCGGACGTGTTCTCGGCCTTCGAGAACTACCGCGACTACGACTGGGCCGGCCGCTGGAAGGGATCCCAGCACTACCAGCTGTACGCCGCCGACATCGACGCGATCGCCCCGCAGTCCGGCGCGATGCCCCCGGTCCAGCAGATGCACCCGACCAAGCCGCAGGGTTGGGGCTCGCAGCTGTGGACGCTGATCCGCCGCTACGTCTCGGTGATCGCTTCCGACGTGGGCTTCCTGGCCCTGATGGTGCTCCTGCCCGCCGTCCTCGGCGTGGTCTCCACGGTGATCCCCGCGAAGTTCGGCCTCGCGCCTCCCGTCGCGCCGTCTCGCTTCAACGGTGACGCCGGCACGATCATGCTGATCCTCGCGGTCGGCATGTGCTTCTCGGGCGCCGCCAACTCGGTCCGCGAGCTGATCAAGGAACGGGTCATCTACGAGCGGGAACGCGCGACCGGCCTGTACCGGTCCGCGTACCTCATGTCGAAGGTGATCGTCCTCGGAGTCATCACGGCCATCCAGGGCGTGATCATCTGTGCGATCGGCTTCTTCCCGCGCGACCTGCCCGCCGAGGGCCTGATCATGCCGCCGGCCGTCGAGATCTGCCTGTCGGTCATCGCGCTCGGCTTCACCTCGATGATGTTCGGCCTGGTGATCTCCTCGCTGGTGAAGACCGCCGAGAAGACCATGCCGCTGCTGGTCATGTTCGCGATCGTCCAGGTCGTCTTCACCGGCATCCTCTTCCAGGTCTACGACTCCCCGGGCCTGGAGCAGTTCGCCTGGCTGATGCCGTCCCGCTGGGCCATCGCCGCCGCCGGCACCACGCTGAACCTCGGCAAGCTCATGCCGCCGTGGGACGCGGAGAACCCGACCAACACCGACCCGCTCTGGGACGCCACGATCGGCCAGTGGAGCCTGAACATCACCATCCTGCTGCTCATCGGCGTGGCCTGCGGCTTCGCGGTGCAGCGCCTGCTGCGCCGCCACGAGCCCGAGGTCATGCGCGCGGGCAAGTAGGACGCGGGCGGGACGACCGCACGCACGTACCGCGCGCCGCACGTGCGCACGTACCGCAAAACGCCTCAGGGCGGCATCCGGAAGTCCGGGTGCCGCCCTGAGGCGCATGGGGCTTTGGGTGCGCCGAGGCCTAGTAGGCGCTGTTGACGTTGTCCATGGAGCCGTAGCGGTCGGCCGCGTAGTTGCAGGCGGCGACGATGTTGGCGACCGGGTCGTACTGGTCGAACTTGGTGCCCTTGACGTGGTACGCCTTGAAGGTCGGGTAGATGACCTGGAGCAGACCCTTGCTGGGGATGCCGTTCTGGGCGTTGATGTCCCAGTTGTTGATCGCCATCGGGTTACCGCTGGACTCGCGCATGACGTTCTTGTGGATGCCGGCGTAGGTGCCCGGAATGCCCTCCTTCTTCATGATGAAGAGGGCTTCCTTGATCCAACCGTCGAGGTTGTTCGCGAAGACCGGGGTGCGGGCGGCGGAGCGGCTGGCGGCAGCCTTCTGCTCGCGCGCCTTCTTCGCGGCGGCCTCGGCCTTGGCCTTCGCGTCGGCGTCGGCCTTGATCTTGGCGGCGGCCTTGGCGTTCGCCTGGGAGATGACCTGCTGCGCGGAGAGGTGGCCCTGCAGCGTCTTCGTCTGCGCGCCGTTGACGGCCTGGGTCCAGGCGACGGGGGCAACGTTGATCGTCTGCGCCTCGGCGGCGGCGGTGCCGCCCGGAGCGAGGGAGAAGGCGACGGCGGCGGCGCTCAGCGTGGCGACACCGGCGATGGACAGCTTGTGTGCCTTCGTCAGACGACTGTGACCGGGGGTGCGGGAAGCAGACATGGCGGGGCAACCTCTTCGAATAGCGGGAGTCGCAGGAAGGCGCTTTGTGGATCCGGGGATCCGCGGTGCTGTGCGACGGGAGCAATTCTTAGCGGCGGCAAAATCCTGTGGCAAAGGTGTGACGTACGATCCCGCTTAGTGGATCACGCGTGGGCGTCGAGGCCCCATTTCGGGCCTCGACGCTAGGTGGGACAGCACTGACAGGGCCTTTATCCGTCCACTAGGCGGCTTCGTAAGTGATGTGGGTCCTATGTGCGGGGTCACATGGGGCGCGGGGCGGTTTCACATTGCGTTGCTGTCGCAATGCATATGGTCACGGTTCTCATCCTTGAGTAGCAGATGAACGTCCCCGAACTCGTGCCAGAGGCAGAGCCGGGCCAGTGCCTCGGCATACCCGAGCCGTACGGCGGTCCGCCCCGCGACCGCCTCCAGCATCAGCAGATGGGACGCCTCGGGCTCGTGCAGCCCGGTCAGCAGCCCGTCCACCACCCGCACCCCGCGCTCCGGAGTCACCACCAGGTCGGTCCACCCGGCGGCCGGGCGCACCCGCCCCGATGCGTCCGCGGCCGATTCCAGGGCCCGTACCGCCGTGGTCCCCACCGCGATGACCCTCCCTCCCGCGGCCCTGGCGGCGTTCACCAGCCCCGCCGTGGTGGCGGACACCTCGTACCGCTCCGGGTACGGAGGTTCGTGCGCCTCCTGCGAGGCCACCCCCGCATGCAGGACCAGCGGGGCGAACTGCACCCCCCGGCTCACCAGCCGCGCCACCAGCTCCGCCGTGAAGGGCCGGCCCGCGCTCGGCATCTCCGCCGAGCCCGCCCCGTCGGCGGCCGGCACCGCGAACACCGTCTGATGGGCCGAGATCGGCTGGTCCCGTTCCGTGTACGCGTACCGGATCGGCCGCCCGTGCGTCCGCAGCAGCGCCGGCACCCCGTCCGGCGCGGGGGAGGGGCGTGCCCACCACAGCCGGTCCGCGCCCGCCGTCAGGGGCTCCTCCAGGGTGAGGCGGTGTCCGCCCGGCAGCTCCAGCACCGCCCCGGCGGGCCCCCCGGCGCGCGGCCGGGTCGTCCCGCCGCCGGCCGGGGCGCGCAGCTCCACCGCCCAGCGGCCGTCCCGGGGCCTCGTCCCCGGGTACCCGCCGTCGCCCCGGGTCGAGAAGTGCACCACCAGGTCCTCGCCGCCCAGCCGGGCGTCCACGGCGGCCGCCAGCGTGGTCGAGGTGTTCACCACCAGTACGTCTCCGGCCCGCAGCAGCCCCGGCAGTTCCCGGAAGGCGTGCAGCGACACCTGCTCGCTACCCCGGGACACCAGGAGCCTCACGGCGTCCCGCCCCAGCCCCGGTCCCCGCTGCTCGGCCGGGACCCGGGCCAACAATTGCGGCGGTATGTCCGTTATATATAGATCTGTCTCCCGTAGGGCTCGATGCCGGCTCACCGCCCACCCCCCGCGGCCGCCCCGGGGACGGCTCCCGCGGCCGCTTCCGCGCCCGCCTCGCCCCCCGCCTCCGCGCCCGTCCCCGGGCCCGCCTCCGCGGCCAGCTCCCGCGCCGTGTACCGCCCGCTCGGCAGCTCCCGCTCCACCAGCCGCATCAGCGCCGGAGCCACCTCCTCCGGCGCCGGTAGCCCCGCCAGGTCCTCGTCCGGCTCGGCCGCCGCCATCATCCGCGTCCGCATCGATCCCGGATCGGCCCACCACACCCGCAGCCCCGGCTCCTCCACCGCCAGCACGGCCGACAGCAGGTCCCCCGCCGCCTTGGTCGCCCCGTACGCCCCCCACGTCGCGTACGCCACCACCGCCGCGTCCGAGCTGATGTTCAGCACCGCCCCGGCCCGACCCGCCCGCAACAGCGGCAGCCCCTCCTGGACCAGCCCCAGCGGCCCCACCACATTGACCTCGAAGGCCTCGCGCAGCCCGTCCAGCGCATGCTCCGCCAGCGGCACCAACGGCTCGGCCCCGAGCACCCCCGCGTTGTTCACCAAGAGGTCCAGCCCGCCCAACTCCTGCGCCGCCGCCACCAGCGCCGCCCGGTGCGCCGCCGAGGACACGTCCCCGGCCACCGTCACCACCCGCACCCCGGCCGCCCGCGCCGGACCGGCCGCGGCTTCCTCCAGCGCCGCCGCACCCCGTGCGCTCAGCACCAGGTCCCAGCCCCGCGCCGCCAGCTCCCCGGCCAGCGCCCGGCCCAGTCCCCTGGACGCCCCCGTCACGATCGCCACCGACATGACAGCACCCTCGCCTTCCGTCCCGATCAGCAGATGCCCCCAACCTAGGAACGGCCCGCGCCCCGCCGCGTCGGCCACGAGCCCCACCCCCGTAGGTCCCTTGGACCTACGTCCACGGCCCGATCCCGCAGGTCAAGGCCGCGGGTACGGTGAGCCCATGACCGGTAGCCCCCCGCACGGCGGGCCCCCCAGCGGCCTGGCCGCCGTGAGCACCGCCCTGCTCGCCATGAGCCGCCGCCTGGAGGTCCGCGACGTCCTGCGCACGATCGTCGTGTCCGCCCGCGAACTCCTGGACGCCGAGTACGCGGCCTTGGGCGTCCCGGACGACCACGGCGGCTTCGCCCAGTTCGTCGTGGACGGCATCAGCGCGGAGCAGTGGCGGCGCATCGGCCCGCTGCCCCGCCAGCACGGCATCCTCGCCGCGATGCTCCACGAAGGCGGCCCCGAGCGCCTGGCCGACGTACGCAAGGACCCGCGCTTCGAGGGCTGGCCGGCCGCCCACCCGGAGATGTCCGACTTCCTCGGCATGCCCGTGCGCGACGGCGAGGAGACCCTCGGCGCCCTCTTCCTGGCGAACAAGCGCGGCCCCCGCGGGTTCACCGACGAGGACCAGGAACTCCTCTCCCTCCTCGCCCAGCACGCGGCGATCGCCCTGACCAACGCCCACCTCTACGAGCGCAGCCGCGAACTCACCATCGCCGAGGAGCGCTCCCGGCTCGCGCACGAGCTGCACGACGCCGTCAGCCAGAAGCTCTTCTCGCTCCGCCTCACCGCCCAAGCCGCCGCCACCCTGGTCGACCGCGACCCGGCCCGGGCCAAGGGCGAGCTCCAGCAGGTGGCGGCCCTGGCGGCGGAGGCCGCCGACGAACTGCGCGCCGCCGTGACCGAGCTGCGCCCGGCCGCCCTGGACGAGGACGGCCTGGTCGCCACCCTCCGCACCCACGTCCACGTCCTCGACCGCGCCCACACCGCGCACGTCACCTTCACCTGTGACGGCGTACGGGCCCTGCCGGCGACCCAGGAGGAAGCGCTGCTCCGCGTCGCCCAGGAGGCCCTGCACAACGCCCTGCGCCACTCCGGCGGCGACCGCGTCGAGGTCACCCTGGCCCGGACCTCCGCCGGGGGCGCGGTCCTCAAGGTCCTCGACACCGGCAAGGGCTTCGACCCCCGGACGGTCCGCAGGGCGGGCCGGCATCTGGGCCTGGTCTCCATGCGGGACCGCGCGAGCGGCGTCGGCGGCCGGCTCACCGTGCACTCGGAGCCCGGTCGGGGCACCACGATCGAGATGGAGGTCCCCGGTGGCTGACAGCACCGCCCGGAGCGGCAGCGGCATTCGAGTACTGCTGGTCGACGACCACCAGGTGGTCCGGCGGGGCCTGCGGACCTTCCTGGAGGTCCAGGAGGACATCGAGGTGGTCGGTGAGGCCTCCGACGGCGAAGAGGGCATCGCCCGGGCCGAGGAGCTGGGACCCGACGTGATCCTGATGGACATCAAGATGCCGGGTACCGACGGCATCGAGGCGCTGCGCAGGCTGCGCGAGCTGGCGAACCCCGCCCGCGTGCTGATCGTCACCAGCTTCACCGAGCAGCGGACCGTGGTCCCCGCCCTGCGGGCCGGTGCGGCCGGATACGTCTACAAGGACATCGACCCGGACGCGCTGGCCGGAGCCATCCGCTCCGTCCACGCGGGCCACGTGCTCCTCCAGCCGGAGGTGGCCCTCGCCCTGCTCTCCCAGGACGACCAGGGCTCTCCGGCGGGCCGGCCCGGCTCGCTGACCGACCGCGAACGCGAGGTCCTGGGCCTGATCGCCGACGGCCGCTCCAACCGGGAGATCGCCCGTGCCCTGGTCCTCTCCGAGAAGACGGTCAAGACCCACGTCTCGAACATCCTGATGAAGTTGGACCTTTCCGATCGGACCCAGGCCGCATTGTGGGCGGTCAGGCACGGAATCGTCGAGTGATCAGAGGTAAATCGGATCGTCTCGTTCCGGACTGAGATTCATACGGTCGGGTGTATGTAGCCCACATGGCGTATCCCGATCGCGGACCGGCCGTTCTCCAAGGCGTGTCGCGACGGCTGGTCGCGGCAGACGTACTGGAGGACGAGAACGTGAAGAACTTCAAGAAGGCCGCAGCCGTCACCATGATCGCTGGTGGCCTCCTCGCCGCCGGCGCCGGTGTCTCCTCGGCGCACGGCGGTGCGTCGGCGGAGGGCGAGGCCCTGAACTCGCCCGGTGTGGCCTCCGGGAACCTGCTCCAGGTCCCCGTCCACGTCCCCGTGAACGTGGTCGGCAACTCGGTCAACGTGATCGGTCTGCTCAACCCCGCCTTCGGCAACACCGGCGTCAACGCCTGACCCCCCGCGTGACCTGACCCCGCACGCGGCGCCGCTTCCTCCCTCTCCCCAGGAAGCGGCGCCGTTCGGTTGCGTCCGCACGCCGTCGCGGGCAGACGGGGGCCATCGACCCCGCCCGCGCGCGAGCCTCATCCCGCGGCCCCGCCCGCGGTCCTAGCGTGGCCCGCATGACGAGGAACCGGGACATCGTCCGATGCGCCGCCGTCGTGTTCGCCGCGGCAGTGGGCCTGATGGGACCGCCGTACCCGCCCGGGGCGCAGGCGGCAGCGCCCACGGCGAGCCCCACCCACGCCGCCTCCGCCCTCGTCTACGTGGCGAACCTCCACTCCGACACGGTCTCGGTCGTCGACCCCCGCTCCGGCACCGTCGTGGACACCGTTCCCGTGGGGAACGGCCCCGACAGCGTGGCCCTCAGCCCCGACGGCTCCCGCCTCTACGTCACCGACTCCGCGGCGGACACCGTGTCCGTGGTCGACACCCGCACCAGGACGGTCGTCGACACCGTCGCGGTCGGACACGAACCGAGCAGGGTGACGGTCTCCCCGGACAACACGAACGTCTACGTGGCCAACGTCGGCTCGGGCACCGTGTCGGTGATCAGCCCTCGCACCCTTTCCGTCACGGACACCATCGCCGTGGGCGACGCACCCCTGGGCCTGGCGGTGACACCGGACGCCCGCACGCTGTACGTCGCCAACGCCGGTTCCGACAGCGTCTCGGTGATCCGCACCGACAGCGGCGCGGTCACCGCCGAGATCCCCGTCGGCGGCGGACCCACCGCCCTCGCCCTCGCCCTCGACGGCCGTCGCCTCTACGTCTCCAACCTGGACTCGGACGACGTGTCGGTGGTCGACACCCGGGCGCGTACGGAGACGGACCGCATCCCGGTCGGCGACCAGCCCGCGGGCATCGGAGTCCTGCCCGACGGCCGCCGCGTCTACGTCGCCGACCTCAGGTCGGACGACGTGTCGGTCATCAGCACCCGCAGCCACACCGTGACGGAAACCGTCGCCGTGGGCGACGGCCCGAACGGCCTCGCCGTAGGCCCGGACGGCCGCAGCGTCCACGTCAGCAACTTCGACTCGGACACCCTGTCGGTGATCGACACCAGAACGGGTAGGACCGCCACCGTCCCGGTCGGCGACGGCCCGACCGGCGTCACGGCGCAAGCAATCCCCCGCTGATCCGCCTCCTCCGTCGCCGTGGCGCGCCCGATCCGCCCCTTCGGCGTTGAGGCGCGCCCACCCCAGCCCCGCCAGGGGGCACCTCCCAGCGGTAGCCGGGGAGTTCGGGGCGCGGGGCGCGGGGCGCAGCCCCACGAAGCCCGGCGCAGCCGGGGCCGCCCGCGCAGCGGCGCCGCAGCCACGCCCGGCAACGCCCCGGCCCGGGGGATCACCCCCGCTCGCGCGCCTCTACGGCCGAGTTGTACGCCGCCACGAGCGCCCGCCGTGCGACCCGCTCCACCGGCCGCAGCGCCTCCGCCCGCGCCGCCATCTCCGAGGCGGCCACCGCGCCCCCGTGCCCGTTCTCGTACGCCAGCGACACCATCAGGTCCACCCGCTGCGCCAGCGCCAGCACCCGTACCGCCCGCGCCGGATACCCCGGCGCCAGCGCCTCCCGTCCGGCCTCCGCCCGAGCCCGGTACGCCGACAGCGCGGCCTCCGCGGCCGGCCCGGACCCCGCGACGTCCAGCCGGGTCAGCACCTCGGTCGCCTCGCGCAGCGCCTCCGCCAGCTCCCGCTCCGCCTCGCCCAGCGAGGGCACGTCGGCCGGCGGGGCCTCCCGTACGGGCAGCACGTGCCAGGTCACCGACACGTGGACGTCCCCGGCCGGGCCGACCTCGGACACCTCCGGCACCAGCCCCAGCGCCGCTCCCACCGCGACGACCGCCTCCTCCGCCTCCAGCGCGCGCGCATTGAACTCCGGCGGCCCGCTCAGACCCAGCGGATGCCCCGGTGCCGGCAGCGCCACCCGCAGCCCCGTCACCCCCAGGGCCCGCAGCCGGCCGAGCGCCAGGGTGAGACCGACGGGGCCCGTTTCGCCCGCCAGCCCCTCCACCCGGTGCACGGCGTCCTCGCCCACGATCGACAACACGGCCTCGTCGGGCGAGACCAGACCGGCCAGCAGTGCGTTCCCCCAGGCGGCCAAGCGCCCTGAACGTGGTTCGAAAAGCATCCCCCCACTTTACGGATCGGCCCCGGCACCGGGCCCCGGCCCCGGACCCCGCTCCGAGTGGCGTAGGTTTTCCCTTGGGGCTGCGTCTACCGGCGCACAGAGAACCGTGACTGCAAGGGGTGACAACACGCTCATGAGCGATGTTCTGGAGCTGGTGGACGTATCCGTGGTCCGCGAGGGCCGGGCTCTGGTGGACCAGGTCTCCTGGTCGGTGAAGGAGGGCGAGCGCTGGGTGATCCTCGGCCCCAACGGCGCCGGCAAGACCACACTGCTGAACCTCGCCTCCAGCTACCTCTTCCCCACCAAGGGCACCGCCACCATCCTCGGCAGCACCCTCGGCAAGGTGGACGTCTTCGAGCTGCGCCCCCGCATCGGTGTCGCCGGCATCGCGATGGCCGACAAGCTGCCCAAGCGGCAGACCGTCCTGCAGACCGTCCTCACCGCCGCCTACGGCATGACGGCGACCTGGCAGGAGGAGTACGAGGACGTCGACGAGCAGCGCGCCCGCGCCTTCCTCGACCGCCTCGGCATGACCGAGTACCTCGACCGCAAGTTCGGCACCCTCTCCGAGGGCGAGCGCAAGCGCACGCTGATCGCCCGCGCCCTGATGACCGACCCCGAGCTGCTGCTCCTCGACGAGCCCGCCGCCGGTCTCGACCTCGGCGGTCGCGAGGACCTCGTACGCCGCCTCGGCCGCCTGGCCCGCGACCCGCTCGCCCCGTCGATGGTCATGGTCACGCACCACGTCGAGGAGATCGCCCCCGGCTTCACCCACGTCCTGATGGTCCGTCAGGGCAAGGTCGTCACCGCGGGCCCGATCGACCTCGAACTGACCTCCCGCAACCTCTCCCTCTGCTTCGGCCTCCCGCTGGTCGTCGCGCGCAACGGCGCCGACCGCTGGACCGCCCAGGGCCTTCCGCTCGGCTAGGCCGTCTCTCAACCCTCTTGCGGGTCCCCGCACCCTGTCCGGACCGCGCCCACCGGACCTACCATGACCATGTGGACATCGACGCGTGGGTGTGGTGGCTCATCGGCGCGGTCGGACTGGGCATCCCCCTCGTCCTGACCGCCATGCCGGAGTTCGGCATGTTCGCCGTGGGCGCGGTCGCGGCCGCCGTCACGGCTGCCGTCGGCGGGGGAGTGGTGGCGCAGGTCCTGGTCTTCGTGATCGTGTCGGTCGCGCTCATCGCCGTCGTCCGCCCCATCGCCAACCGGCACCGCACCCAGCGCCCCCAACACCGCAGCGGCATCGACGCGTTGAGGGGCAGATCAGCCGTCGTCCTGGAACGGGTCGACGGCAGCGGCGGCCGCATCAAACTCGCCGGTGAGGTCTGGTCCGCGCGCACCCTCGACGCGGACACCAGCTTCGAACCCGGCCAGTCCGTCGACGTCGTGGAGATCGACGGGGCGACCGCCGTCGTGATGTGAGAAGCAGCCTGCTCGCGGCCCCCGGGTCTGCGAGACTCCGATCAACGGGGCAGCACAGACAGCCGGAAGGGCACGGGGAACCGCATGCAACCGATCATCATCGTCCTGATCATTCTGGTGGTTCTGGTCTTCATCGCACTGGTCAAGACGATCCAGGTGATCCCGCAGGCCAGCGCCGCCATCGTCGAGCGGTTCGGCCGCTACACCCGCACCCTGAACGCGGGCCTCAACATCGTCGTCCCGTTCATCGACTCGATCCGCAACCGGATCGACCTCCGCGAACAGGTCGTTCCGTTCCCGCCGCAGCCCGTCATCACCCAGGACAACCTGGTCGTCAACATCGACACCGTCATCTACTACCAGGTGACCGACGCCCGGGCCGCGACCTACGAAGTGGCCAGCTACATCCAGGCCATCGAGCAGCTCACCGTCACCACGCTCCGCAACATCATCGGTGGCATGGACCTGGAGCGGACCCTCACCTCCCGCGAGGAGATCAACGCGGCCCTGCGCGGAGTCCTCGACGAGGCCACCGGCAAGTGGGGCATCCGCGTCAACCGCGTCGAGCTCAAGGCCATCGAGCCGCCGACCTCCATCCAGGACTCGATGGAGAAGCAGATGCGCGCCGACCGCGACAAGCGCGCCGCGATCCTCCAGGCCGAAGGCGTCCGGCAGTCCGAGATCCTGCGCGCCGAAGGTGAGAAGCAGTCCTCCATCCTGCGCGCCGAAGGTGACGCCAAGGCCGCCGCGCTGCGCGCCGAGGGCGAGGCACAGGCCATCCGTACGGTCTTCGAGTCCATCCACGCCGGCGACGCCGACCAGAAGCTCCTCGCCTACCAGTACCTCCAGATGCTCCCGAAGATCGCCGAAGGCGACGCCAACAAGCTCTGGATCGTGCCGAGCGAGATCGGCGACGCCCTCAAGGGCCTCTCCGGAGCCATGGGCAACTTCGGCCCCATGGCCGGCGGTTCGGGCTTCAACCCGGGCGGCACCGGCAAGGACGGCGGCGGCATCCCGGCCGCGCGGGACAAGGACGGCGCGGACCGCCGGGAACAGCCCCCCATCGACTGACACGCGCCACCCCTTCCTGCATGATCAGTGAGGCCCCTCGACCTTCATGGCGGGGAGGCGACTCACTCATGCAAAGGGGATGGCACCGTCCATGTCCATCTGGGAATCACTCGCTGTCTTCGCCGCCGGCATCGGCGCGGGCACGATCAACACCATCGTCGGCTCCGGCACCCTGATCACCTTCCCGGTGCTGCTCGCCACCGGACTGCCCCCGGTCACCGCCAACGTGTCCAACACCCTGGGCCTGGTGCCCGGTTCGATCAGCGGAGCCATCGGCTACCGCAAGGAGCTCCAGGGCCAGCGCGCCCGCATCCTGCGGCTCGGCGCCGTGTCCCTCATCGGCGGACTCGCGGGCGCGCTCCTGCTCCTCACCCTGCCGTCCGAGTCCTTCGACACGATCGTGCCGGTCCTGATCGCCCTGGCCCTGGTCCTCGTCGTCCTCCAGCCCCGGCTCGCCGCGGCGCTGCGCCGACGCCAGGAAGCCGCCGGAGACGACACCGGCCACCCCGACGGCGGACCGGCCCTGCTCGGCGGCATGCTGCTCTCCAGCGCGTACGGAGGCTACTTCGGTGCTGCCCAGGGCGTGCTCTACCTCGGCCTGATGGGCCTGCTGCTCCGCGAGGACCTGCAACGCATCAACGCCGTCAAGAACGTCATCGCCGCTCTGGTGAACGGCATCGCGGCCGTCGTCTTCCTCTTCGTCGCAGAGTTCGACTGGACGGCCGTCGCCCTCATCGCCGTCGGCTCCACGATCGGCGGTCAGATCGGCGCCAAGGTCGGCCGGCGCCTCTCGCCGACCGTCCTGCGCGCGGTCATCGTTACGGTCGGCATCCTCGCCATCGTCCAACTGCTCGTCAGCTGAGCGACGTAGAAGAACTACGCCGCCCAGCGCGACCGCCTCCACCGAACGTGGGAGATCCGCTCAGGCGGAGCGCTCCAGCCACTCCGGGAGCGCCTCCTGCCCGGCCACCCCCAGGGCCAGCAGCATCGCATCCGCCGGCGACGGCACGAAGGGCTTCCGGAGGAGCGGCATCCCCGCCTCCTCAGGAGTCCGCGCCGCCTTGCGGTGGTTGTCCTCGGCGCAGGACGCCACCGTGTTCAGCCAGGTGTCGCCACCCCCCTGGGCCCGCGGCAGTACGTGGTCCACGGTCGTCGCGCGCTTCCCGCAGTACGCGCAACGGTGCTGGTCCCGGACCAACACCCCCCTCCGCGACCAGGGAGCATGTCTTCGGAAGGGCACCCGGACGTACCTGCAGAGCCGGATCACCCGGGGCATCGGAAGATCCATGGTGGCCGCGCGCACACGCAGCTCGGGGTGCGACTGTTCGACGACGGCCTTGTCCTGGAGCACCAGAACCACAGCACGATTCAGAGTCACCGTCGACAGCGGCTCGAAGCTCGCATTCAGCACCAGCGTGTCCCGCATCTCGCCCACCTCCGTGTGCAGGCCCGCGACCACCCTGGCAGCAGGGCCCGCAACCACTCTGGCCGCGCGCGCCACGCGGGACAACGCAATAAAAATGCCCGGTCCTGGCCTTCTTTAGACCAGGACCGGGCGAACGCTCGGGAAACGATCAGCGCGCGGCGGGCGCCTCGTACTCCGCGACGAGCTGCGCACGCCCCAGGGCGTGGAACCGCAGATGGAATCCGACGACCGCCGGCGACGAGTCCTCGTCCGGGCCGAGCTGCTCCCGGTCCACCGCGTACACGGTGAACACGTAGCGGTGCCGCTCCCCGCGCGGCGGGGCCGCACCGCCGAAGTCCCTCGTGCCGTAGTCGTTCCGCGCGTGCACGGCCCCCTCCGGCAGCCCCGCGAAGTCCCCGGTGCCCGCCCCGGCCGGCAGCTCCGTCACCGAAACGGGCAGGTCGAAGAGGACCCAGTGCCAGAACCCGCTGCCCGTGGGCGCGTCCGGGTCGAAGCAGGTCACGGCGAAGCTCTTCGTCCCCTCGGGAAAGCCCTCCCAGCGCAGGTGCGGCGAGACGTTCTTCCCCGTGAGGACCTGGGCGGCGTGCAGGTCGGCTCCATGAGAGACGTCCTCGCTCGTCACGGTGAAGGACGCGACCTCGGGGTGGAAGTCGTGCGGAAGGTGCGACCTGCTCTGCTCTGGCACTGCTGAACCTCCGGAAGGGGGAGACGAAGGGGAGACATCGGACCGCGCCCGCCGTGTACGGACGCGGTTCCGAGCCTAGAACCAGTTGCGCTGCGAACCGACCGACGCGATCCACTGGTTCAGGTACGCCGCCCAGTCCGTGCCCTGGTACGACTGCAGACCCACCTGGAAGCAGCGGTAGGTGTCGCTGCCCTCGGTGAACAGACCGGGCTTCTTGTCCATCTCGAGCACGACGTCCATCTCCCGGCCGTCCGAGATGAAGGTGAGCTCGACCTGGTGCAGCCCGCGGTACTGCGACGGCGGCAGGAACTCGATCTCCTGGTAGAAGGGCAGCGACTGACGCGTCCCACGGATGTGCCCGCGCTCCATGTCCGCGCTGCGGAACGTGAAGCCGAGCTGCCGGAAGGCATCGAGGATCGCCTGCTGCGCCGGCACCGGGTGCACGTTGATCGCGTCGAGGTCGCCCGCGTCCACCGCGCGCGCGATCTCCAGCTCGGTGCTGACCCCGATGTTCATCCCGTGCAGGTGCTGACCCCCGAAGTGGGTGATCGGCGTCTCCCACGGGATCTCCAGCCCGAACGGCACCACGTGCAGCGCACCGGGCTGCACCTTGAAGGCACCGCCCAGACGCTGCTTGGTGAAGACGATGTCCTGCTTGTACTCCTGGTCGCCGCCCTCGACCTCGACCCGCGCCTGCAGCCCGACGGACAGCCCCTCGATCTGCTGCTCCACGGATCCACCCTGGATCCGCACCTCGCCCTGGACGATCCCGCCCGGCACGACGTTCGGCTCGGTGATGATCGTGTCCACCGAAGCACCACCGGCGCCCAGGCTCGCGAACAGCTTCTTGAAGCCCATGCTCTAACTCCCCTTGAAAGGATCTGGCGACTACGCCGCGACTACCCTGTACCAACGCGGAACCTTAGGCCCCGGTTCCAGGGGGACGCGCTCCACTACGCTCGACCGGATGAGCGCGCGCCCTGACCGTACGCCCCTTCCCCGCTCCCCCTTCGACCGCCCGGCCCCCCCTGCGGCCCCGGACCCCCTCGAACTGCGCATCACGGAGGTCGAGGCGTACGAAGGGGAGAGCGACCCCGGCTCCCGCGCCTGCCGCGGCCGCACCGCCCGCAACGCGTCGACGTCCGGCCCGTCCAGACACGCATACGTCCACTTCGTCTCCGGCACGTCAAGGCAGTCAGCATGAATGTCGATCTCCTCGCCCAGCCTGCCGAAGAAGTCGCCCCCAAGCTGCTCGGGAGTGTCCTCACCTGCAAGACCGCCCGGGGAACCGTGAGCATCGCCATCACCGAGACCGAGGCGTACTCCGGCGCGGCGGACCCGGCTTCCCATGCCTACCGAGGCCGGACACCCCGTAACGCGGTCATGTTCGGACCCGCAGGACACCTGTACGTGTACCGGTCCCACGGCCTCCACTGGTGCGCCAACGTCGTCACCGGTACGGACGGCATTGCCTCGGCCGTCCTCATCCGGGCGGGCAGGGTCATCGAGGGGGAAGAGCTGGCACGCAAGCGACGGGGGGAGACGGTCGAGAGCCCACGCCTTGCCCGAGGCCCGGGGAACTTCTGTCAGGCCCTCGGCATCACCGGGGAGCACAACGGCGCAGACCTTCTGACGGGTACCTCGGTCGTGCTGTCCGACGGGGAGCAGGTGCCTGCCGCGCTCATCCAGGCTGGTCCTCGGGTAGGCGTGAGCAAGGCCCACGACTGGCAACACCGGTTCCACCTCGCCGGCGATCCGACGGTCTCGGCGTACCGACTGAGCCCGCGAGCCAAACCGCCCGCCGGAGCCTGAGTCGCCGAGCGCCGACCCCGGGCCGGACGGCTGGCCACGTCGGGGTGACTTGGTCCTTCAAACGTCGATTTTCAGCCAGAAGCCCGCGAGAACCCGCCAAGAAGCCGGCCCGACTGGCAACCGGTCTGGACGTGGACCGCGCGTTGGACGGGACGTACCTCTGCGCGGGTCCCGATTCGCCCCTGTCCCTCCTCGTGGCCACCCCCGCCTCGTCCGACCTGGTGAGGAGCGGTCCGCGCACGGGAGTCGGCGGTGCCGGCGCGGACCACCCGTACTGCTTCTGCGGCACCCACGACCCGACGGTGAGCCCGCACCGCGCCCACGCACCACGCCGCCGCTCAACTTGACTCGGCCCTGCCGGACGCCTAACGTAGCTCGAGCCGCTTTTACGGGGCACTGCCATCGGCAGACCCTGAGCGGCCAACCCACTACCTACGACTTGCCCCTGGCGGGGTTCTATTCGGCATGCCCGAATTCTCTGCCGGTGACTCGATTATGCGTCACAAGGGAAAAGCGCTAACGTAGTGAACGCCGAAAGGCAAAGACCCCCAACGGTCGCCGAATTCAAATCCATCGCCGGAAACGGCGCGGAAATGATCTGGTAGAGTTGGAAACGCAAGACAGCAGAACGAAAGCCCGGAGGAAAGCCCCAGCGGATGTCGCGAGGGTGAGTACAAAGGAAGCGTCCGTTCCTTGAGAACTCAACAGCGTGCCAAAAATCAACGCCAGAAGTTGATACCCCGTCCACTTCGGTGGATGAGGTTCCTTTGAAAAAGACCTGTAAGGCTTCCTTGTGGAGCACTTGCAGGCAACAACACAGCGAGGACGTTGTGGCGCGTCGGTCATATTCCGACATGATGCGCCCGCTCTAAGTGATGTGTGCACCCGATTACGGGTAAACATTCATGGAGAGTTTGATCCTGGCTCAGGACGAACGCTGGCGGCGTGCTTAACACATGCAAGTCGAACGATGAAGCCCTTCGGGGTGGATTAGTGGCGAACGGGTGAGTAACACGTGGGCAATCTGCCCTTCACTCTGGGACAAGCCCTGGAAACGGGGTCTAATACCGGATACCACTCCTGCCTGCATGGGCGGGAGTTGAAAGCTCCGGCGGTGAAGGATGAGCCCGCGGCCTATCAGCTTGTTGGTGGGGTAATGGCCCACCAAGGCGACGACGGGTAGCCGGCCTGAGAGGGCGACCGGCCACACTGGGACTGAGACACGGCCCAGACTCCTACGGGAGGCAGCAGTGGGGAATATTGCACAATGGGCGAAAGCCTGATGCAGCGACGCCGCGTGAGGGATGACGGCCTTCGGGTTGTAAACCTCTTTCAGCAGGGAAGAAGCGAAAGTGACGGTACCTGCAGAAGAAGCGCCGGCTAACTACGTGCCAGCAGCCGCGGTAATACGTAGGGCGCAAGCGTTGTCCGGAATTATTGGGCGTAAAGAGCTCGTAGGCGGCTTGTCACGTCGGATGTGAAAGCCCGAGGCTTAACCTCGGGTCTGCATTCGATACGGGCTAGCTAGAGTGTGGTAGGGGAGATCGGAATTCCTGGTGTAGCGGTGAAATGCGCAGATATCAGGAGGAACACCGGTGGCGAAGGCGGATCTCTGGGCCATTACTGACGCTGAGGAGCGAAAGCGTGGGGAGCGAACAGGATTAGATACCCTGGTAGTCCACGCCGTAAACGTTGGGAACTAGGTGTTGGCGACATTCCACGTCGTCGGTGCCGCAGCTAACGCATTAAGTTCCCCGCCTGGGGAGTACGGCCGCAAGGCTAAAACTCAAAGGAATTGACGGGGGCCCGCACAAGCGGCGGAGCATGTGGCTTAATTCGACGCAACGCGAAGAACCTTACCAAGGCTTGACATATACCGGAAAGCATTAGAGATAGTGCCCCCCTTGTGGTCGGTATACAGGTGGTGCATGGCTGTCGTCAGCTCGTGTCGTGAGATGTTGGGTTAAGTCCCGCAACGAGCGCAACCCTTGTCCTGTGTTGCCAGCATGCCCTTCGGGGTGATGGGGACTCACAGGAGACCGCCGGGGTCAACTCGGAGGAAGGTGGGGACGACGTCAAGTCATCATGCCCCTTATGTCTTGGGCTGCACACGTGCTACAATGGCCGGTACAATGAGCTGCGATACCGTGAGGTGGAGCGAATCTCAAAAAGCCGGTCTCAGTTCGGATTGGGGTCTGCAACTCGACCCCATGAAGTCGGAGTCGCTAGTAATCGCAGATCAGCATTGCTGCGGTGAATACGTTCCCGGGCCTTGTACACACCGCCCGTCACGTCACGAAAGTCGGTAACACCCGAAGCCGGTGGCCCAACCCGTAAGGGAGGGAGCTGTCGAAGGTGGGACTGGCGATTGGGACGAAGTCGTAACAAGGTAGCCGTACCGGAAGGTGCGGCTGGATCACCTCCTTTCTAAGGAGCACAGTACCGATTGCAGACAAACGTTCTGCACGGTCAGCTCATGGGTGGAACGTTGATTAGTTGGCACGGTTTCCGAAACTCTCTGTAAGTACTGCTTCGGCGTGGAACACAGTGAAGTAGAGGGGATCGTGCTTGGCACGTTGTTGGGTCCTGAAGGTACGGCCGTAAGGTCATGTCTTCAGTGCCGGCCCCAGTGAACTTGTTCTCTTCGGAGTGCAGGGTGATGGGTGGCTGGTCGTTGTTTGAGAACTACACAGTGGACGCGAGCATCTGTGGCCAAGTTTTTAAGGGCGCACGGTGGATGCCTTGGCACCAGGAACCGATGAAGGACGTGAGAGGCCGCGATAGGCCCCGGGGAGCTGTCAACTGAGCTTTGATCCGGGGGTGTCCGAATGGGGAAACCCGGCAGTCGTCATGGGCTGTCACCCACTGCTGAACACATAGGCAGTGTGGAGGGAACGAGGGGAAGTGAAACATCTCAGTACCCTCAGGAAGAGAAAACAACCGTGATTCCGGGAGTAGTGGCGAGCGAAACCGGATGAGGCCAAACCGTATGCGTGTGATACCCGGCAGGGGTTGCGCATGTGGGGTTGTGGGAATGAGCTTGATCGGTCTGCCGGCCGGTCGGCGAGTCAGAAACCGTTGATGTAGTCGAAGGACATGCGAAAGGTCCGGCGTAGAGGGTAAGACCCCCGTAGACGAAACATCAGCGGCTTGCTTGCTCATCTCCCAAGTAGCACGGGGCCCGAGAAATCCCGTGTGAATCTGGCGGGACCACCCGCTAAGCCTAAATATTCCCTGGTGACCGATAGCGGATAGTACCGTGAGGGAATGGTGAAAAGTACCGCGGGAGCGGAGTGAAATAGTACCTGAAACCGTGTGCCTACAAGCCGTGGGAGCGTCGCTCATTGGGTTTACCTAATGGGTCGTGACTGCGTGCCTTTTGAAGAATGAGCCTGCGAGTTAGCGGTGTGTAGCGAGGTTAACCCGTGTGGGGAAGCCGTAGCGAAAGCGAGTCCGAATAGGGCGATTGAGTTGCACGCTCTAGACCCGAAGCGGAGTGATCTAGCCATGGGCAGGTTGAAGCGGAGGTAAGACTTCGTGGAGGACCGAACCCACCAGGGTTGAAAACCTGGGGGATGACCTGTGGTTAGGGGTGAAAGGCCAATCAAACTCCGTGATAGCTGGTTCTCCCCGAAATGCATTTAGGTGCAGCGTCGTGTGTTTCTTGCCGGAGGTAGAGCACTGGATAGGCGATGGGCCCTACCGGGTTACTGACCTTAGCCAAACTCCGAATGCCGGTAAGTGAGAGCACGGCAGTGAGACTGTGGGGGATAAGCTCCATGGTCGAGAGGGAAACAGCCCAGAGCATCGACTAAGGCCCCTAAGCGTACGCTAAGTGGGAAAGGATGTGGAGTCGCAGAGACAACCAGGAGGTTGGCTTAGAAGCAGCCACCCTTGAAAGAGTGCGTAATAGCTCACTGGTCAAGTGATTCCGCGCCGACAATGTAGCGGGGCTCAAGCGTACCGCCGAAGTCGTGTCATTGCAGCAATAGGGCCAACGCCCGCTGTGATGGGTAGGGGAGCGTCGTGTGCCGGGTGAAGCAGCAGCGGAAGCTAGTTGTGGACGGTTCACGAGTGAGAATGCAGGCATGAGTAGCGATACACACGTGAGAAACGTGTGCGCCGATTGACTAAGGGTTCCTGGGTCAAGCTGATCTGCCCAGGGTAAGTCGGGACCTAAGGCGAGGCCGACAGGCGTAGTCGATGGACAACCGGTTGATATTCCGGTACCCGCTTTGAAACGCCCAATATCGAATCAGGCGATGCTAAGTCCGTGAAGCCGTTCCGGACCCTTCGGGGAAAGGAAAGTGGTGGAGCCGACGAACCAGACTTGTAGTAGGTAAGCGATGGGGTGACGCAGGAAGGTAGTCCAGCCCGGGCGGTGGTAGTCCCGGGGTAAGGGTGTAGGCCGAGGGGTAGGCAAATCCGTCCCTCATATAAGGCTGAGACCTGATGCCGAGCCGATTGTGGTGAAGTGGATGATCCTATGCTGTCGAGAAAAGCCTCTAGCGAGTTTCATGGCGGCCCGTACCCTAAACCGACTCAGGTGGTCAGGTAGAGAATACCGAGGCGTTCGGGTGAACTATGGTTAAGGAACTC
The DNA here is from genome assembly GCF_036227605.1 of Streptomyces sp. NBC_01439. Taxonomy (GTDB): domain Bacteria; phylum Actinomycetota; class Actinomycetes; order Streptomycetales; family Streptomycetaceae; genus Streptomyces. The sequence continues at coordinate 7,179,244 of NZ_CP109487.1, forward strand.
GGCAAAATGCCCCCGTAACTTCGGGAGAAGGGGGCCATCACTGGTGATAGCACTTGCTGCTTGAGCTGGGGGTGGCCGCAGAGACCAGCGAGAAGCGACTGTTTACTAAAAACACAGGTCCGTGCGAAGCCGTAAGGCGATGTATACGGACTGACGCCTGCCCGGTGCTGGAACGTTAAGGGGACCGGTTAGTGACCTTTCGGGGTTGCGAAGCTGAGAACTTAAGCGCCAGTAAACGGCGGTGGTAACTATAACCATCCTAAGGTAGCGAAATTCCTTGTCGGGTAAGTTCCGACCTGCACGAATGGCGTAACGACTTCTCGACTGTCTCAACCATAGGCCCGGTGAAATTGCACTACGAGTAAAGATGCTCGTTTCGCGCAGCAGGACGGAAAGACCCCGGGACCTTTACTACAGTTTGATATTGGTGTTCGGTTCGGCTTGTGTAGGATAGGTGGGAGACTTTGAAGCAGCCACGCCAGTGGTTGTGGAGTCGCCGTTGAAATACCACTCTGGTCGTGCTGGATGTCTAACCTCGGTCCGTGATCCGGATCAGGGACAGTGTCTGATGGGTAGTTTAACTGGGGCGGTTGCCTCCCAAAGGGTAACGGAGGCGCCCAAAGGTTCCCTCAGCCTGGTTGGCAATCAGGTGTTGAGTGTAAGTGCACAAGGGAGCTTGACTGTGAGACCGACGGGTCGAGCAGGGACGAAAGTCGGGACTAGTGATCCGGCGGTGGCTTGTGGAAGCGCCGTCGCTCAACGGATAAAAGGTACCCCGGGGATAACAGGCTGATCTTCCCCAAGAGTCCATATCGACGGGATGGTTTGGCACCTCGATGTCGGCTCGTCGCATCCTGGGGCTGGAGTCGGTCCCAAGGGTTGGGCTGTTCGCCCATTAAAGCGGTACGCGAGCTGGGTTTAGAACGTCGTGAGACAGTTCGGTCCCTATCCGCTGTGCGCGTAGGAATATTGAGAAGGGCTGTCCCTAGTACGAGAGGACCGGGACGGACGAACCTCTGGTGTGCCAGTTGTCCTGCCAAGGGCATGGCTGGTTGGCTACGTTCGGGAGGGATAACCGCTGAAAGCATCTAAGCGGGAAGCCTGCTTCAAGATGAGTATTCCCACCTCCTTGAGAGGGTAAGGCTCCCAGTAGACGACTGGGTTGATAGGCCAGATGTGGAAGCCCGGTAACGGGTGAAGCTGACTGGTACTAATAGGCCGAGGGCTTGTCCTCAGTTGCTCGCGTCCACTGTGTTAGTTCTGAAGCAACGAACAGTTGCTGGTTTCTAGAGCTAGAACATAACTACAAAGTGTGCTTGTTCGCTCGAAACCGATAGGGTTTCGGTGGTCATAGCGTTAGGGAAACGCCCGGTTACATTCCGAACCCGGAAGCTAAGCCTTTCAGCGCCGATGGTACTGCAGGGGGGACCCTGTGGGAGAGTAGGACGCCGCCGAACAATCTTTCAAAGGACCCTTGGTCCAGCGTTCAACGCTGGACCAAGGGTCCTTTTTTGTTTTTCACCTCTTTACGCCGAAGCGCGGCCATGGGTTGGTTGCGCGAGAATGACTAGCGGTACCCCGAAGACAGGAGTCACACCCATGTCCAACTCTCCCGACGATCGTCCGGAGCGCGAGCCTCGTCGCAACGACGGCGGTGACAGGGGCGGCTACCGCGGGGGCCGTGACGACCGTGGCGGCGACCGTCCCCCGTTCCGTCGTGACGACCGTGGTGCCAGTGGCCGGCCGTCCAGCAGCGGTGGCGGTTTCCGTCGCGATGACCGTGGTGGGCGTCCCTCCGGTGGTGGCGGTGGCTTCCGCCGTGACGACCGCGGTGGCGACCGTCCGTCGTACCCCCGCCGCGATGACGACCGTGGTGGCCGTCCCTCCGGTGGTGGCGGTGGCGGTTTCCGTCGCGATGACCGCGGTGGCGACCGCCCCAGCTTCCCGCGTCGTGATGACCGTGGTGGCGACCGCCCCTCGTACCCCCGTCGTGACGATGACCGTGGTGGGTTCCGTGGCGGTCGTGACGACCGCGGTGGCGACCGCCCGTCCTACCCGCGCCGTGACGACCGGGGTGGCGACCGCCCGTCGTACCCGCGTCGTGAGGACGACCGTGGTGGCCGTCCCTCCGGTGGTGGCGGTGGCTTCCGCCGCGACGACCGCGGTGGTGACCGCCCGTCGTACCCGCGTCGCGATGACCGTGGTGGCGACCGCCCCTCGTACCCCCGTCGTGACGATGACCGTGGTGGGTTCCGTGGCGGTCGTGACGACCGCGGTGGCGACCGCCCGTCCTACCCGCGTCGCGATGACCGTGGTGGCGACCGCCCCTCGTACCCCCGTCGTGAGGACGACCGTGGCGGCTACCGCGGCGGTCGTGACGACCGCGGTGGCGACCGCCCGTCCTACCCGCGTCGCGATGACCGTGGTGGCGACCGCCCCTCGTACCCCCGTCGTGACGATGACCGTGGTGGGTTCCGTGGCGGTCGTGACGACCGTGGTGGCGACCGCCCGTCCTACCCGCGCCGTGACGACCGTGGTGGCGACCGCCCGTCGTACCCGCGTCGTGAGGACGACCGTGGTGGCCGTCCCTCCGGTGGTGGCGGTGGCTTCCGCCGCGACGACCGCGGTGGCGACCGCCCCTCGTACCCGCGCCGTGACGACCGTGGTGGCGACCGCCCCTCGTACCCGCGCCGTGACGACGACCGTGGTGGGTTCCGCGGCGGTCGTGACGACCGCGGTGGCGACCGTCCGTCCTACCCGCGTCGTGAGGACGACCGTGGTGGCCGTCCCTCCGGTGGTGGCGGTGGCTTCCGCCGCGACGACCGCGGTGGCGACCGTCCGTCCTACCCGCGTCGTGACGACGACCGTGGCGGCTACCGCGGCGGTCGCGACGACCGTGGCGGCGACCGTCCGTCGTACCCCCGTCGCGACGACCGCGGTGGCGACCGTGGCGGCTACCGTAGTGGCCGTGACGATCGCGGTGGTGACCGTGGTGGTGACCGTGGTGGCTACCGTGGTCGCGATGACCGCGGCGGCGACCGTGACTTCCGCGCGGACCGTGACCGGGACCCGGTCAAGCGGCTTCCGATCGACGAGGACGTCACCGGCTTCGAGATCGACGCCGATGTGCGTCAGGAGCTGCTGAGCCTGCCCAAGGGCCTGGCCGAAGAGGTTTCCAAGAACCTCGTCATGGTCGCGCGGCTGATCGACGAGGAGCCCGAGCAGGCGTACGCGTACTCGCGCATCGCCCTGCGGCTGGCCTCCCGCGTCGCCGCCGTCCGCGAGGCCGCCGGCTTCGCCGCGTACGCCACGCAGAAGTACAGCGAGGCCCTCGCGGAGTTCCGCGCCGCCAAGCGCATGACCGGCTCGGTCGAGCTGTGGCCCGTCATGGCCGACTGCGAGCGCGGCCTCGGCCGTCCGGAGCGGGCGCTGGCCATGGCCGGCGAGCCCGAGGTGCAGAAGCTGGACAAGGCCGGTCAGGTCGAGATGCGTCTGGTCGCGGCCGGTGCCCGGCGGGACCAGGGGCAGCTCGAAGCGGCCATCGTGACCCTGCAGAGCCCGGAGCTGGCCTCCAACTCGGTCCAGCCCTGGACCGCACGCCTGCGGTACGCCTACGCCGACGCCCTGCTGGCGGCCGGTCGTGAGGACGAGGCGCGCGAGTGGTTCGGCAAGACCCTCGAAGCGGACAAGGACGGGGCCACCGACGCCTCCGACCGCCTCGCCGAGCTCGACGGCGTCGAGTTCGTCGACGCCTCGATCGACCTGTCCGACCTCGCTGAGGGCCAGGACCAGGACGACGACGAGGGCCAGGACGACGATGACGAGGACGACGACGAGGACGCGGCGGAGATCGCCGCGGCCGAGCGCGCCTCCGACGTCGCCGAGTACTACGACGAGGACGACGAGGAGTACGAGCCGCTGGAGCAGTCCGAGGCCGACGCCGACGTCGACACCGAGGGCGACAAGGCCTGAGGCACGGTGACATGAAGAAGGGCGGTACCCCGACCGGGGTACCGCCCTTCTTCATGTCCGGAACCGGTCAGCCCAGGCCGCGCAGGACCAGGCCGGTGGCCGGTTTCGGGCCGAAGGACGTGGACTTGCGGGGCATGGTGACGCCCTGGCGGGCCAAGTCCCGTACGACTTCCTCGCGTACGGGATGCAGCAGGACCGCCGTGCCGCCGTGCCGCTCGGCCATGGCCACGGTGGACGCGGCGTCGTGGATGTACGTGATCTGGTCCGGCGCGTCCGGGACGTGCCAGAGGGCGTCGAGCAGGGTGGCGTGCAGGACGGTGGCGTCCAGCCGGCGCCAGGCCTCGGGGCGGTCGTGGCGGACCGTGGCGTCGAGGAGCGCCAGGTCGGGGTCGGTGACCAGATGGAAGGCGCCGTCGCCGGCGAGCAGGAAGGCGTTGCCGCGTTCCGAGGCGTCCGCGAGGGAGTCCAGGGCCAGCGGCAGCGGTCCGGCGACCGGGCGGACGCGGAAGTGGCCGTCGAGGGCGGCGAGGGCGTCCGCCACCGGGAGGCGGCGCAGCATCCGGTGGATGGCGCGGACCTGCAGCGGATAGCGGGCGGTGTCCACGAGGAGGACCAGGCCGAAGTCCCAGGGGGTGGGGGAGGCGTGCTCCTCCTGGAGGCGCAGGTACGTCGCCCAGCGGTGGTGGCCGTCGGCGATGAGGGCCTGGCGGTGGCTCAGGTCCGCCATGACGGTGTCGAGCTCGGCCGGATCCGTGATGGCCCACAGGCGGTGCTGGAAGCCGTCCTCGGTGGTGGTCGACAGGAGCGGGGCGCGCCGGGCGGTCCGTTCGACGACCGCGGCCGCTCCCGTGTCGGGGTCGTCGCCCCGGTAGGTGAGCAGCAGGGGTTCGAGGTTGGCGGACGTGGCCCGCATCAGGCCGGCCCGGTCGGTGACCACGTCCGGCATGACGTCCTCGTGCGGCAGCACGATGCCGGCGTCGGCGGTGGACAGGGCGAGGGCGCCGATGAGGCCGCGCTGGAGGAGGCCGGCCCGGCGCTGTTCGTACACGTAGAGCGCGGGCTCGGGGTCGGCGCTGAGGATGCCCTGGGCGAGCCAGTCGTGCAGGGTGCGCGCGGCCTGCTCGTTGCGCGCCGCCGGGGTACCCGCCTGCGGGAGGATCAGGCGGACGATGTTGTGCGGGTCGGCGGATTCGAGGTGGTCGACTCCGTCGGGGCGCACGACCACGTCGTACGGCGGCGAGGTGACGGCGGCGAGGCTGCCGACACGCTCGGGGACGTAGCGCAGGCCGTGGAACGGGATCAGGCGCAGCCCGTGCTCCGCAGTACCAGATGTGGTCATTGGTGCATGGTAAAACGCGTCTTGCCATGCGGGATGATCGGGGCAGTACGGAATCGGACAAGGTCGGTCGGCCCAGCTACTGCTGGGAGTGGCCCCAGGAGGAGCGGACAGGATGACCCGGCAGAGCAGGACCAGTCCCGCGGCGAGTGAGCAGAGTCTGCACCAGGCGTACGACACCGCCCTGCTGGATCTGGACGGGGTGGTGTACGCGGGCGGCAGGGCCATCGCGCACGCGGTGGAGTCCCTCGCGACGGCCCGGGCGGACGGGATGCACCTCGCGTACGTCACGAACAACGCGCTGCGGACGCCGGACGCGGTCGCGGAGCACCTGGGCGAGCTGGGCATTCCGACGGAGGCCGCCGAGGTGATCACCTCGGCGCAGGCGGTGGCCCGGCTGATCGCCGAGCAGGTGGAGCCGGGGTCGAAGGTGTTGGTGATCGGCGGGGACGGGCTGCGGGTCGCGCTGCGCGAGCGGGGTCTGGTGCCGGTGGAGTCGGCCGAGGAGGAGGGGCTCGCGGCGGTCGTCCAGGGGTACGGGGGTCCCGACCTGCCGTGGGGGCGGTTCGCCGAGGCCTCGTACGCGATCAACCGCGGGGTGCCGTGGTTCGCGTCGAACACCGACCTGACGATTCCGGGTGCGCGCGGGATCGCGCCGGGCAACGGGGCTGCCGTGGAGGTCGTACGGATCGCCACGGGCGCGGAGCCGCAGGTGGCGGGCAAACCGCTGCCCCCGATGCACCGGGAGACGGTGCTGCGCACCGGGGCACGGCGGCCGCTGGTGGTGGGGGACCGGCTGGACACCGACATCGAGGGTGCCTTCAACGGGGAAGTGGACTCGCTGCTGGTGCTGACCGGGGTCACCGACGCGGAACAGCTGCTGCGTGCCGAGCCCAGGCACCGTCCGACCTACGTGGACCGGGATCTGCGGGGGTTGTTGGCCGGGCAGCCGGAGGTGGAACCGTTCGCGGAGGGGTTCCGCTGCGGCGGCTGGACGGCGGTCGCGACGAACGGCGGCGTGCTGGAGCTGCGCGAGGCCGGAGAAGCCGGAGCGGGCGAGGAGGCCGGAGAAGTCGGGGAGGCAGGGGATCCGCTCGACGGGCTGCGGGCGCTGTGTGCGGCGGCCTGGACGGTGGCCGGGGACGGAGTCTGCACGCTCGATGCGGCGAAGGCGCTGGCCAGGCTGGGTCTTTAAGGGCGGTCCGGGGGATCCGCCCGTGCGGAAGGTAGGTTAGCCTAACCTGCGTGTTGGTCGAGAGTCCCCCTGAACCCGAACGGAGCGCGGCGCCCGACGAGGGCGCCGCTGCCTCCGTAGCCCGCCCGCGCCACGCCGTGCGCGCCGCCGGTCTGCTCGCCGCTCTCGCGGTGCTGGCACTGATCGCCGTCGTGAGCATCGCCGTGGGCGCCAAGCAGATGACCCTGGACGAGGTCTGGCACGGCCTGTTCGCCTACGCGGGTACGCCCTCCGACGTGGTCGTGCGGGACCTGCGGATCCCGCGCACCCTGCTCGGGCTGCTGGTCGGGCTCGGGCTCGGTCTGTCCGGTGCCGTGATGCAGGCGTTGACCCGCAACCCGCTGGCCGAGCCGGGCATCCTCGGCGTCAACGCGGGTGCCGCGGCCGCCGTGGTCTCCGCGATCAGCTTCTTCGGCGCGAGTTCACTGAACGAGTTCGTGTGGTGGGCCTTCCTCGGAGCCGCCTTCGTCTCGGTCCTCGTGTACGTGCTCGGTGGCAGTCGCAGCGCGACCCCGGTGCGCCTCGCGCTCGCTGGTACGGCGGCCAGCGCGGCGCTCGTCGGCTACATCAACGCCGTGCAGCTGATGGACAGCAAGGCACTGGACAAGCTGCGCTTCTGGACGGTGGGTTCGCTGGCTTCGGCCAACATGGACACCGTCCGGCAGGTGGCCCCCTTCCTGCTCGTCGGCGCGGTGCTGGCGCTGGTGCTGGGCCGGCCGCTCAACGCGATGGCGATGGGCGACGACACGGCGCGGGCGCTCGGCGCCCACCTCACGCGGACCCGGATCGGCGCCATGGTCGCCATCACCCTGCTGTGCGGTGCGGCGACCGCCGCCTGCGGTCCCATCGTGTTCATCGGGCTGATGGTCCCGCACCTCGTCCGGGCCTTCACCGGCCCCGACATGCGCTGGGTGCTCGCGTACTCGGCCGTCCTGTCGCCGGCCCTGCTGCTCGGCTCCGACATCATCGGCCGCGTCGTCACCCGGCCCGCCGAACTGCAGGTCGGCATCGTGACCGCGCTCATCGGCGGCCCGGTCTTCATCTACCTGGTTCGGCGCAAGAGGATGGCCCAGCTGTGACCGCGACCGCGCCCACGACCGTGACCGCGACCGATGCCCCCCGAAAGGGCCGTCGGTCCGGCCCCCGTCCGCTGCGCCTGCCCGGCGGGCTCTCGTTGCGCGTCGAGCGGCGCGCCCTCACCGTGGGCGTGCTGCTGACCTTCGTGGCGTTCGCGATGGCCGTCTTGCTCATCGGCACCGGCGACTTCGAGATCGCGCCGTGGGACGTCGTACAGACCCTGCTCGGCAACGGCACCCCGGCCACCGACTTCATCGTCAACGACCTGCGGCTGCCGCGGGCCCTGGTCGCGCTGCTCGTCGGCGCGGCGCTCGGCATCTCCGGAGCCGTCTTCCAGTCCGTCTCCCGCAACCCGCTGGGCTCCCCGGACATGCTCGGCTTCGGCTACGGCTCGGCGGTCGGCGCGCTCGTCGTCATCGTCCTGTTCAAGGGCGGCGCCACCGAGGTCGCCGTCGGCGCGCTGGTCGGCGGTCTGCTGGCCGGAGTCCTCGTCTACCTGCTCGCGTACAAGCAGGGCATCCAGGGCTACCGGCTGGTGCTGGTCGGCATCGGCGCCTCCGCCATCCTGATCGCCGTGATCCAGTACCTGATCACGAAGGCCCAGCTGATCGAGGCCACCCGCGCCATGGTCTGGCTGACCGGCTCGCTGGCCGGCCGGGACTGGGCGCAGGTGTGGCCGCTGCTCGCGGTGTGCGCGGTGCTCTTCCCACTGGTCCTCGGGCGGGGCCGGGCCCTGCGGATGATGGAGATGGGCGACGACGCCGCGTACGCGCTCGGCGTGCGGGTGGAGCGGACGCGGATGCTGCTGATGCTCGCGGCGGTCCTGCTCACCACCGCGGCGAGCGCCGCGGCCGGCCCGATCAGCTTCATCGCGCTGGCCGCGCCGCAGCTGGCCCGGCGGCTGACCCGTTCGCCCGGCGGGAACCTGGTGAACGCCGCCCTGATGGGCTCGGTGCTGCTGATGGTGTCCGACTGGGCCTCGCAGCGGGCCTTCGGCTCCGACCAGCTGCCGGTGGGCGTGGTGACCGGCCTCGTCGGCGGTGTCTACCTGCTCTGGCTGCTCGTCACCGAGCGCAAGGCGGGACGTATATGAACCTGATGAGGAGTACCCAAGTGCAGCGGCTGACCGCGGAGAACGTGACCCTCGGCTACGACCAGCGGGTCATCGCCGAGAACCTGTCGGTGGAGATCCCCGACAACTCCTTCACGGTGATCGTCGGCCCCAACGCCTGCGGCAAGTCCACGCTGCTGCGGGCCCTGTCGCGGATGTTGAAGCCGTCCACCGGGCGGGTGCTGCTGGACGGGCAGGCCATCGGGTCGATGCCCGCGAAGAAGGTCGCCAAGACCCTGGGCCTGCTCCCGCAGTCCTCGATCGCGCCCGACGGCATCACGGTGGCCGACCTGGTCTCGCGCGGCCGGTACCCGCACCAGGGGCTGTTGCGGCAGTGGTCGGCCGAGGACGAGCGGGTCGTGAACGAGTCGATGGCCTCGACCGGGGTCGCCGAGCTCGCGGACCGGGCCGTGGACGAGTTGTCGGGCGGGCAGCGGCAGCGCGTGTGGATCGCGATGGCGCTGGCCCAGCAGACGCCGTTGCTGCTGCTCGACGAGCCGACGACGTACCTGGACATCCAGCACCAGATCGACGTGCTGGACCTGTGCGCGGAGCTGCACGAGACGCAGGGGCGGACGCTGGTGGCGGTGCTGCACGACCTGAACCACGCGGCCCGGTACGCCACGCACCTGATCGCGATGCGGGGCGGGAAGGTCGTCGCGGAGGGGCCGCCGGCCGAGGTGGTGACGGCGGAGCTCGTGGAGAAGGTGTTCGGGCTGCGCTGCCAGGTGATTCCGGATCCGGAGACGGGGACGCCGCTGGTGGTCCCGGCGGCGCGCAAGGCCCGTGTGGTGGCCCGGGCGGAGTAGCCTCCGGCCGGGCAGGCGGTTTCGGTGCGGGCCGGTTGCCGGGGGCGCCGCCCCCGGACTCCCGCGCCTCGAACGCCGGCGGGGCTTGGGGGTGCCGGGGAGGCTGGAAGGGGTCGACGAGGCTGGAAGGGGTCGGGGCGGGGCTTGGCTAGAGCATGCTCTTGAGGCGGAGTAGGTCGCGGAAGCCGGCTTCCAGACGGACCCGGCCGGAGGCCCAGGCCTTCGCGAACTTCAGCTCGCCCGCGACCAGGGCCACGAGGTCGTCGCCGGTCATCGCGAGCCTGATCTCGGCCTTCGCCGCGGGCGGGCCCGGGGCGACCGCGTCCACCCGGATCCGGCCCGCGTCGAGGCGGCCCGTGAACGTCTGGTCGAGGTCGGTGATGTGGCAGCTCAGGGAGCGGTCGAACGCGGCCGCGCTGCGCACGCCGCCGTCGGCCCGTGCGAGGTTGCCGGAGAGGTTGTCGAGTGCTTCGCGGCACTCCTGGATCGTAGCCATCGTGATCACGACCGTACCGCAGAGCCATGCGTGGTCGCGGGGCGCTTCGAGGTAGCGTCGGGGCATGACCGACGAAGCCGCCGACCCCCGGGTCGATGCCTCCGCAGAGCCGGCAGGGCCCGTGGAGCCCGCAGAGCCCACCGGGCCCGTGGCGCTGGGCATCGAGCGCACGCTCACCGGCCACGCCGGCGTGGACGCGCACCTGGCGCGGTTGGCGGACGCGGACCACCTCGAGGAGCACGGACACGTCGAGGTGTACGAGGATGTCCACCGGGGGCTGCGCGACGCGCTGACCGCGCTGGACGCACCGCCCGTCCCCGGACCGTACGAAAACAGGAGCTGAACCGAACGTGGCAGGAGTGGCACGCCGCCGCCTGGACGCCGAACTGGTACGCCGCAGCATGGCCCGCTCGCGCGAGCACGCCGCACAGCTGATCGCCGCGGGCCGGGTGACCGTGGGCGGCACCACCGCGACCAAGGCGGCCACCCAGGTCGAGACCAGCGCGGCCCTGGTGGTCCTCAAGGACGACGCAGACCCCGACTACGTCTCGCGCGGCGGCCACAAGCTGGCCGGCGCGCTGGCGGCCTTCCAGCCGCAGGGGCTGGCCGTCGAGGGCCGCCGCGCGCTGGACGCCGGCGCCTCCACCGGCGGGTTCACGGACGTGCTGCTGCGCTCGGGCGTGGCCCACGTGATGGCCGTGGACGTCGGCTACGGGCAACTGGCCTGGTCGCTGCAGAGCGACGACCGGGTCACGGTCAAGGACCGCACGAACGTGCGCGAGCTGACGGTGGAGCAGCTCGACGGGGTTCCGGTCGACCTGGTCGTCGGTGATCTGTCGTTCATTTCCATCGGTCTGGTGCTGCCGGCGCTGGTGCGCTGCTGCGCGCCGGACGCGGACCTGGTGCTGATGGTCAAGCCGCAGTTCGAGGTCGGCAAGGACCGGCTGGGCAGTGGCGGCGTGGTGCGCAGCCCGGAGTTGCGGGCCGAGGCCGTGCGCGAGGTCGCGGCGCAGGCCGCGAAGCTGGGTCTGGGCGTTCTCGGGGTGACGGCGAGTCCGCTGCCGGGGCCTTCGGGGAACGTCGAGTACTTTCTGTGGCTGCGGGCGGGGGCACCGGCACTCGACCCGGAGGATGTTGACCGTGCAGTAGCGGAGGGGCCGCAGTGACAGGTACAGCGGGTACAGCAGGTACAGCGGGTTCACGTGTTTCGGGGGAAGGGCGGACGGTCTTCCTGCTCGCGCACACCGGGCGGCCTGCGGCCATCCGCAGCGCCGAGCTGGTCGTACAGGGTCTGCTGAGGTGCGGACTGGGCGTACGCGTCATGGAGCACGAGGCGGTGGACCTGCCGCTGCCCCCCGAGGTGGAGCTGGTCACCGAGTCCACCCCGGGGGTGCTCGACGGGTGTGAGCTGCTTATCGTCCTCGGCGGGGACGGCACCCTGTTGCGGGGCGCGGAGTTCGCCCGCGCCTCGGGGGTGCCGATGTTGGGCGTCAACCTGGGCCGGGTGGGGTTCCTCGCCGAGGCCGAGCGCGACGACCTGGACAAGGTCGTGGACCGGGTGGTGACGCGCTCGTACGAGGTCGAGGAGCGGATGACGCTCGACGTGATCGTGCGGACGAACGGAGATGTGGTCCACCGGGACTGGGCGCTGAACGAGGCCGCGGTCCAGAAGGTGTCCCCGGAGCGGATGCTGGAGGTGGTCCTGGAGATCGACGGGCGCCCGGTGACCGGTTTCGGCTGCGACGGGATCGTCTGCGCGACTCCGACGGGCTCCACGGCCTACGCCTTCTCCGCGGGCGGGCCGGTGGTCTGGCCGGAGGTGGAGGCGCTGCTGCTGGTGCCGATCAGCGCGCACGCGCTGTTCGCGAAGCCGCTGGTGACCTCGCCGACCTCGGTGCTGGCGGTGGAGGTGCAGAACGGCACCCCGCACGGCGTGCTGTGGTGCGACGGGCGGCGCACGCTGGAGCTGCCGGCCGGGGCGCGGGTCGAGGTGCGGCGCGGTGCGGTGCCGGTACGGCTCGCCCGACTGCACCACGCGTCCTTCACGGACCGGCTCGTCGCCAAGTTCGCGCTGCCGGTGTCGGGGTGGCGCGGCGCGCCGCACTGATGTGATCCACCCCCTCGGCGGTCCGGGGCGTCCGGACGCAGGGTGGGGACGGGTGGCGGGGGACCGGGCGCCCCGGTGGTGGCGCGGTTCCGCCGTCCTTCGGACGGGCGAACCGCCGTCGGTCGGGCCGTGCCGGAAGGGGTGAGGCACCGGAGCCCCCGGCGGGCGAGCCGCAGGGCTGCGGGCCCCGCTCTCTCGCTCCCCCGCGGCGCAGCCGCCGAAGCGGTCGCACACCCGCACGTGCGTGTCGTGGAGGTGCTGGACGGCGGCGAGTCGAATCGAGTCCGAAACGGTTCCGGGCGCCTATCCCCGTAGCACGATGGGGAGTTCGGCCGGGAGAGCATTAATAGCACACGCGTTCGGAGAATTCGGGGCGGGTGACGTCACATGGCACCCATGAAACCTCGGTATCGTCGTCCCGTGCTTGAGGAGATGCGGATACGGTCGCTCGGGGTCATCGACGACGCGGTGGTCGAGCTGTCGCCCGGATTCACCGCGGTGACCGGCGAGACCGGCGCGGGCAAGACGATGGTCGTCACCAGCCTCGGGCTGCTGCTCGGCGGTCGCGCCGACCCGGCCCTGGTACGGATCGGGGCCAAGGCCGCGGTGGTCGAGGGTCGCATCGTCATGCGCCCCGACGCCCCCGCCGCCGTACGCGCCGAGGAGGCCGGGGCCGAGCTCGACGACGGCGCCCTGCTGATCAGTCGGACCGTGTCCGCCGAGGGACGCTCGCGCGCCCACGTCGGCGGCCGCTCCGTGCCCGTCGGTCTGCTCGGCGAGCTCGCCGACGACCTGGTCGCCGTACACGGGCAGACCGACCAGCAGGGGCTGCTGCGCCCGGCGCGGCAGCGGCAGGCCCTCGACCGGTACGCCGGGGACGCCGTCGCCGTCCCGCTGGAGAAGTACGGCTCGGCCTACCGCAGGTTCCGTGCCGTCGCCGTCGAGCTGGAGGAGATCACCACCCGGGCCCGGGAACGGGCCCAGGAGGCGGACCTGCTGCGCTTCGGACTGGACGAGATCGCGGCCGTGGAACCGGTGGCCGGCGAGGACGTCGAACTCGCGGCCGAGGCGGAGCGGCTCGGGCATGCCGAATCACTGGCCTCGGCGGCGCAGCTGGCCCACGCCGCGCTCGCGGGCAACCCGGAGGACCCGGAGGCCATCGACGCGAACATGCTCGTCGCGGGCGCCCACCGGGCGCTGGAATCCGTACGCTCCCACGACCCGGCCCTCGGCGCGCTCGCCGAACGGATCGGGGAGCTCGGCATCCTGCTGTCCGACGTGGCCGGGGAACTGGCGGGCTACGCTGACGACCTGGACGCCGATCCGCTGCGGCTGGCCGCGGTGGAGGAGCGGCGGGCCGCCCTGACCCAGCTCACCCGCAAGTACGGCTCCGCGGGCACCGTGGACGCCGTGCTGGAGTGGGCCGAACAGAGCGCGGCACGGCTGCTGGAACTGGACGGCGACGACGAGCGGATCACCGAGCTGACCGCCGAACGCGACGGACTGCGCGGCGAACTGTCGCTGCTGGCACAGGCGTTGACGGACGCCCGGGTGGAGGCCGCGACCCGTTTCGCCTCCGCGGTGACGGCGGAGCTGGCCTCGCTGGCGATGCCGCACGCCCGCGTGACCATCGACGTCCGGCAGGCCGAGGATTCCGACGGAGTGGACGTGGACGGCCGCCCGGTCGCCTACGGCCCCTCGGGCGCGGACGAGGTGGAGCTGCTGCTGGCCCCGCACCCCGGTGCCCAGCCGCGGCCGATCGCCAAGGGCGCCTCGGGCGGTGAGCTGTCCCGGGTGATGCTGGCCGTCGAGGTCGTCTTCGCGGGCTCCGACCCGGTGCCCACCTACCTCTTCGACGAGGTCGACGCGGGCGTCGGCGGCAAGGCGGCGGTCGAGGTCGGCCGGCGGCTGGCCAAGCTGGCCAAGTCGGCGCAGGTCGTGGTCGTCACGCACCTGCCGCAGGTGGCGGCCTTCGCGGACCGGCAGCTGCTCGTCGAGAAGACCAATGACGGATCGGTCACCCGGAGCGGGGTCACCGTCCTGGAGGGCGAGGACCGGATTCGCGAGCTGTCGCGCATGCTCGCCGGCCACGAGGACTCGGTCTCGGCGCGGGCGCACGCCGAGGAACTGCTGGCGGCGGCGCGCGCGGACGCGTGAGGTACCCCGGCGCAGGCCCGGAACGCACCGCGTTCCGGGCCTCCGGCGCGCCCGCGCAGGCCCGGAGATAGCCCGTGTGGGTGAGGCTCGAGGGCGTCCTGCACCATCTCGTACGGGATCCGTACCCGTATGGTCCCGGAACGCGCGTGCGGACTGGCATTCTTGGCGACGTCTCTCACTCCCTCACCCTGGAGCTTCGGCCCGTGAGCAGCTCCCCGGTCTCCACCTCTCTCCCGGCCCAGCCCTACGGCCGGCCGCCGCTGCGCACCGTGCAAGTACTCGGCAGCGGTGCGGGCGCGAGCAGCAGCGCGCACGTACGCTCGCTCGCGACCGGCCTCGCCGCGCGCGGGGTACGGGTCACGGTGTGCGCGCCCGTCCAGGCGGAGGGGGAGTACGACTTCACCGGCGCCGGGGCGCAGTTCGCGCCCGACGCGGTCAGCGTGCTGCGGGCCGCATGTGCCGGGGCGGACCTCGTGCACGCGCACGGCGTGCGCGCCGGAATGCGCGCCGCCCTGGCCATACGGGGGCGCCGGGTGCCGCTGGTGGTGAGCTGGCACGGCGATGGCCCCACGGCGGCCGGTGCGCTCGGGCGGCTGGGCCGGATGCTGGAACGGCACGTGGCGCGGGCCGCGGCGGTGGTGCTCGGGGCCTCCTCGGACCAGGTGGACGCCGCGCGGCTGCGGGGCGCCAGGGACGCGCGGTTGGCCCCGGTGGCCCTGCCGGTGGGCACGGCGGGTGCAGAGGCGGCGGCCGACCCCGGCAAGGTGCGGGCGGAACTGGGCGTGGTGGAACGGCCGCTGCTGATCGCCGTCGGCAGCCTGGTGCCGCACCGCGGGTACTCCGTACTGCTCGATGCGGCACGGGAGTGGCGCGGCCTGGACCCGGCGCCGCTGCTGGTGATCGCGGGGGAGGGGCCGCTCCGGGCTGAGCTCGCCCGGCGGATCGAGGCGGAGGGGCTTCCGGTACGGCTGTTGGGGCGCCGCCGGGACGCGGCGCAGCTGCTGGCGGCGGCGGACCTGGCGGTCCTGCCGAGCCGCTGGGAGGCGCGGGCACTGCTGGCGCAGGAGGCGCTGCGGGTGGGCGTGCCGCTGGTGGCCACGGCGGTGGGCGGTGTCCCGGAGTTGGTGGGCGACGGTGCGGTACTGGTCCCGCCGGGGGAGGCGGGGGCCCTCGCCTCGGCCGTGACCGGCCTGCTGGCCGACCCGGACCGCCGGGCCGCGCTGGCGGCCGCGGGGCGCGTCCAGGCCGCGACGTGGCCGTCGGAGGACGACACCGTCGCACAGGTCCTGTCCGTCTACGACGAACTGATGGAACGTACCCGCCGCTAGCCTCCCGGCGGGGTAGCGGTGGTCCGGGCGGCGCGCCGTTTCGGGGGCTCCGCCCCCGCACCCCCGCGCCTCGATCGCCGGCGGGGCTCAACTTGAGCCCCGCCGGCGATTGAGGCGCGGGTTCGGGCAGAGCCCGGGGAACGGTGGAAGGGCAGGTAGGGGTACGAAGCCCGGGAGGCGCGCTAGCGCCGAGCGGTGCGAGGACGGCGTCAAGAAGCGGAAGGGGTGTGGCGGCGGGCGCGGAGGGCCAGGCTCAGGGAGAGGACCGTCTCGGGGTCGTCCAGGTCGGTGCCCAGGAGTTCCGAGATGCGGGCCAACCGGTTGTACAGCGTCTGCCGGTTCAGATGGAGCTCGCGCGCCGTCTCCGCCTTGCGGCCCGCGTGGGCCAGGTACGTCTCCAAGGTGGGCAGGAGCGGCGGGCGCGACGTCGTGTCGTGCGTGCGGAGCGGTCCGATCGCCCGGTCCACGAAGGCGGCCAGGTCGGGATGTTCGCGCAGCCGCCACAGCAGCAGGTCGATGTCCAGGCGGCGCGCGTCGTACCAGGGGCGTGCCGGTAGGCCGTGGGCCGCCGTCGCGGTCTCCGCGGCGTGGCGCAGGCCCGCCGAGGCCGCGGCCCAGCCACCCGCCACGCCGACGACCACGGCCGGCGGCGCGTCGGCCCGGTCCAGGCCCGCCCGTTCGACGCCCGCCCGGAGCGCGGCCGAGACCCGGTCCGCCACCGCCGTGCGCTCCGACTCCGCGCGCAGGGAGACCAGCAGCGGCACCCGGCCCTCGACCGGGCGGACGCCCAGCAGGACCGGGACCCCGACGGACGACAGCTCCTCCAGCACCGCGCGGGCCAGGACGGCCCAGTTCCCGGACGGTCCGAGGTCCGAGGACAGCCGCATCACCACCGGCAGCAGCGGTCCGCCGCCCGGCTTGAAGCCCAGGACCCGGGCCTGTCCCGGTGCGTCCTCCGCCGAGATGCGGCCCTCCGCCAGGTCCGTCAGGAAGTCGCCGCGGCCGCGCGCCGCCAGCTCCTCCTCCTGCCGCGCCTGCATCAGGACGACGGCCAGGACACCCGCCGTGCGTTCGGCCGCCATCCGGTGCACCGGGAGCAGCGGGGCCGAGACGCCGACCAGGACGAGCCGGGCCCGGACCGAGCCGGTGCCGTGGCCGCCGCCCGGTACGTCGACCACCACCGTGTTCGTGGCGGGTTCGGCCTCGCGCTGGCCGCGGAGGCCCTCCCACACCTGGAGCGGGTCCGCGCCCGCGTCCCCGGCCGCGCTGCCGGCCGCGTACAGGAGTTGCCCGTCGGGGGTCTCCAAGAACACCGGGTTCCCCGTGAGGTCGGCCAGGATCCGCAGGACCTGGGGGATGCCCCCACCGCCCAGTAGCGCCTCCGTACAGCGCCGGTGGACCTCCTCGGCCCGCTGGAGCAGTGCGTAGTGGTGGTTGACGATCTCGGTGTGGACCTCCTCCGTGACCGCCACGAAGGGGACCTCCCGGTGGAGCTGGACCAGGGGCAGCCCCGCCGACCGCGCGGTCTCCACCAGGGTCGCCGGCAGCCGGGTGAAGCGCGGGCCCAGTTCGACCACGAGCGCGGCGATCCCGCGGTCCGCGAGGCGGCGGACGAAGGCCCGCTGCTCGGCCGGCCGGGTGCCGAGGCCCAAGCCCGTGGTCAGCAGCAGCTCACCTCCCTTGAGCAGGGAGGCGATGTTCGGCACCTCGCCCGCGTGCACCCAGCGGACGGTCCGGCCCAGGCGGTCGGCGCAGGCCACCACCTCCGGCAGTCCGCCGCGCAGCCCGGGCAGTTCCAGTGCCCGCTGAACCGTGATCCCGCCCTGGTTCTCCATAGCGCGGGACGCTACCGGCCGATCCGTCTCCATCGTCAGGCGGGCTGGATGTTGTGGTTGAAGCGGAAGATGTTGTCGGGGTCGTACTGGCGCTTGAGCGCGCCCAGCCGCTGCATGTTCTCGCCGCCGAGGCCCGAGACCACCCGCTCCACGCCCTCGTCCCCGGTGAAGTTGAGGTAGACCGCGCCGGTGCTCCACGGCCGGGCGTCGGCGCGGACGTCCTTGACCCACTGCCGGCAGCGCTCGTCGTCGGCCGGGTCCTCCCAGATCCCGAACGGGTGCACCGCCCACGGCGAGTCGCGGTACGGCACCGGGTAGTCGGCCGGGCCGGACGCCACGGCGCCGCCCTGCGGGAAGACCAGGTGCTGGGTGCCGGTCGGTACCGGCATGGCCTCGGCGCGGGCGCAGAAGACGTCCACGAACGCGTCGGGACAGCCGGTGAGGTACTCGGCCGACCAGTAGTTCCGCATGCCCGGCGGGTCGTCGATCATGCACTGGAGGTCGGCGTACGGGATGGCCGTGACGATCTCCGACTCGTGGGGGATCGCCAGCAGCGGTTCGGCCAGCCGCCGCATCTCGTCCTCGGGGCCCGCGTACGTCAGCAGCGCCCCGGCCAGCAGCCGCCCGACCAGGTGCTGCGGGACGAACTCTTCGGGCGGGCCGGTGAGGTAGAGGGCTGCGCCCGAGGCCTCGGGCGGCGCGGCCTCGATGACGTCCCGGTACGTACGGACCACCTCGGGCCCGCGCTCCGGCAGGTACAGCAGGAACGCGATCGACATGGCGGGCAGTTCGTACAGCCGCAGGGTCAGCGAGGTGGCGACGCCGAAGTTCCCGCCGCCGCCGTGCAGCCCCCAGAACAGCTCCGGGTGCTCCTCCGCGGTCGCGTGGACGACCTCGCCCTCGGCGGTGACCAGGTCCACGCCCAGCAGGTTGTCCACGGCCAGGCCGAACTTCCGGTCCAACCAGCCGCTGCCGCCGCCCAGCACGTACCCGCCGACGCCGGTGGTGGAGGCGCGGCCGCCGGTCGTCGCCAGTCCGTAGGGCTCGCAGGCCCGGTCCAGGTGGCTCATGGTGGCCCCGCCCTCGACGTGCGCGGCCCCGGCCGCCGGATGGACCGTCACCTCGTGCATCCGGCGCAGGTCCACGACGAGGCCGCCGTCGTTGAGGGACATCCCGGCCACGCTGTGCCCGCCGCCGCGCACGGCGATGTTCAGGTCCAGTTCCCTCGCGAACCGGACCGCGGTCACCACGTCCGCCGTGCTCTCGCACTGGGCGATGACGGCGGGTCTGCGGTCGATCATCGCGTTGAAGAGGGTCCGGGCCTCGTCGTACCCCGGATCCTCCGGAGCGAAGACCCCGCCGGACAGATCCTCGCGGAGCGCGGTCAGGGCCGCGCCCGCCTTCGACAGGGGAGCCATGGCTGCCCCCTTCCACCGGAGGGAGGGCATAGGACACTTCCAGCGTAGGCGCGGACGATCACCGGGGCGCGGCGAGAAGGTCCGCGGCCCCGGCGGGTCGACCGGTATCAGCCGCCGTACGCCCCGCTGGCCGTCAGCCGCAGGGCCGTGTCGATCAGCGGAACGTGACTGAAGGCCTGCGGGAAGTTCCCCACCTGCCGCTGGAGCCGCGGGTCCCACTCCTCCGCGAGCAGGCCCAGGTCGTTGCGGAGCGACAGCAGCCGCTCGAACAACCGCCGGGCCTCGTCCACCCGGCCGATCATCGCCAGGTCGTCGGCCATCCAGAACGAGCAGGCCAGGAAGGCTCCCTCGTCGCCCTCCAGGCCGTCCACGCCGGCCTCCTCGCCCGCCGTCGGGTAGCGCAGGATGAAACCGTCGGGCGTGGACAGCTCGCGCTGGATCGCCTCGATGGTGCCGATGACCCGCTTGTCGTCCGGCGGCAGGAAGCCCATCTGCGGAATCAGCAGCAGGGAGGCGTCCAGTTCCTTCGACCCGTACGACTGGGTGAAGGTGTTGCGCTCCTTGTCGTAGCCCTTCTCGCACACGTCCTGGTGGATCTCGTCGCGCAGCTCGCGCCACCGCTCCAGCGGGCCGTCCGCGTCGCCGCTCTCGATCAGCTTGATCGTGCGGTCCACGGCCACCCAGGCCATCACCTTCGAGTGCACGAAGTGGCGGCGCGGGCCGCGCACCTCCCAGATGCCCTCGTCCGGCTGGTCCCAGTGGGTCTCCAGGTAGCGGATCAGCTTGAGCTGGAGCAGCGAGGCGTAGTCGCTGCGGGCGAGCCCGGTCATGTGGCCCAGGTGCAGGGCCTCGGTGACCTCGCCGTACACGTCGAGTTGGAGCTGGCCCGCGGCGCCGTTGCCGACGCGGACCGGGCGGGAGTTCTCGTAACCGGGCAGCCAGTCCAGCTCGGTCTCGCCGAGCTCCCGCTCGCCCGCGATCCCGTACATGATCTGCAGGTTCTCCGGGTCGCCGGCGACCGCGCGCAGCAGCCACTCGCGCCAGGCCCGGGCCTCCTCGCGGTATCCGGTGCGCAGCAGCGAGGAGAGGGTGATGGCCGCGTCCCGCAGCCAGGTGTAGCGGTAGTCCCAGTTCCGGACCCCGCCGATCTCCTCGGGGAGGGAGGTGGTGGGCGCGGCGACGATCCCGCCCGTGGGGCCGTACGTGAGCGCCTTGAGGGTGATCAGCGAGCGGATCACGGCCTCCCGGTACGGTCCGTGGTAGGTGCACTGGTCGACCCACTCGCGCCAGAAGTCGGTGGTCGACTCCAGGGCCGCTTCGGCGTCGGGGGTTTCGGGCGCGTCGCGGTGCGAGGCCTGCCAGCTGATGCTGAAGGCCTTCCGGTCGCCGGGGCCGACGGTGAAGTCGGAGTACGTGGTCAGGTCCTCGCCGTAGGTCTGCGCGTCGGAGTCCAGCCAGACCGAGTCGGGGCCGGCCACGGCCACGGTGCGCCCGTCGACCCGGTGCACCCACGGCACGACCCGCCCGTAGCTGAAACGCATGCGCAGTGCCGAGCGCATCGGCACGCGCCCGCTGACGCCCTCCACGATGCGGATCAGCTGCGGCGCGTGATCCTCTCGGGGCGGCATGAAGTCGATCACGCGGACCCTGCCGCGCGGGGTGTCCCACTCCGATTCCAGCACGAGCGAGTCACCGCGGTAGCGGCGGCGGGTCGCGCGCGGGGCCTCGGTGCCCTCCGGGAACGCCGGGCCGATCCGCCAGAACCCGTGATCCTCGGTGCCGAGAATGCTCGCGAACACGGCATGCGAGTCGAAGCGTGGCAGGCACAGCCAGTCCACGGCTCCGTCCCGGCAGACCAGTGCTGCGGTCTGCATGTCCCCGATCAGTGCGTAATCCTCGATGCGCCCGGACACGTGCATCTCCAGTCGAACGGCCACGTCCGCCCCGAAGGGCGCTTGCATTGCGCGGTTGCGCGGTCACCTGTGTGCAGGGATCCCCGCGTGAGCCCATGATTCCGTATATCGGCTCGGTTAGGCCGTCTGACGGACTGCCCGGCGGTGATGTGTGCAATATCCGAGCAGGATATGACGGCACCCTAGTGATCTCCGTGAGCCTGTGGAGAATGCGGTTGGGCCGAACGGGTGAGCAGCGGCGATACCGCCCCGGCGCACTTCGCCGCCCCCGGGCCGGGCGCGTGCGCCGCGCGCCCGGAGGCGGACCGCTCCGGGCGCTGATAGGCTGGTACCCCGTGGACCGGTGGTCTGCCTGTGCGAATCAGGAGCCCCGAAACCGCAGCTTCGGCGCCCCCTGAGACCCTTCCGGATCGACGGTGGCCGGCGCCGGACGCACCTCACCTCGCGACCACGGGAGCCCCCTCTTGGCGACGCCGCCCGCTGCTTTTCGAAACAGCACAGCCATGACGACCAAGCACATCTTCGTCACCGGGGGTGTCGCTTCCTCCCTCGGCAAGGGCCTGACGGCCTCCAGCCTGGGTGCGCTGCTGAAGGCGCGCGGTCTGCGGGTCACGATGCAGAAGCTCGACCCCTACCTGAACGTCGACCCCGGCACCATGAACCCGTTCCAGCACGGCGAGGTGTTCGTCACCAACGACGGCGCCGAGACCGACCTGGACATCGGCCACTACGAGCGCTTCCTCGACGTCGACCTCGACGGCTCGGCCAACGTCACCACCGGCCAGGTCTACAACACGGTCATCGCCAAGGAGCGCCGCGGCGAGTACCTCGGTGACACCGTGCAGGTCATCCCGCACATCACCAACGAGATCAAGCACCGCATCCGCCGCATGGCGACCGACGACGTCGACGTCGTCATCACCGAGGTCGGCGGCACCGTCGGCGACATCGAGTCGCTGCCGTTCCTGGAGACCGTCCGCCAGGTCCGCCACGAGGTCGGCCGCGACAACGTCTTCGTCGTGCACATCTCGCTGCTCCCCTACATCGGCCCCTCCGGTGAGCTCAAGACCAAGCCGACCCAGCACTCGGTCGCGGCCCTGCGCAACATCGGCATCCAGCCCGACGCCATCGTGCTGCGCGCCGACCGTGACGTCCCCACCTCCATCAAGCGCAAGATCTCGCTGATGTGCGACGTGGACGAGGCGGCCGTGGTCGCGGCGATCGACGCCAAGTCGATCTACGACATCCCCAAGGTCCTGCACACCGAGGGCCTGGACGCGTACGTCGTGCGCAAGCTCGACCTGCCGTTCCGCGACGTCGACTGGACGGTGTGGGAGGACCTGCTCGACCGGGTCCACAACCCCGACCACGAGGTCAAGGTCGCGCTCGTCGGCAAGTACATCGACCTGCCCGACGCCTACCTGTCGGTGACCGAGGCGCTGCGCGCCGGCGGTTTCGCCAACAAGGCCCGGGTCCAGATCAAGTGGGTCACCTCCGACGACTGCAAGACCCCGGCCGGCGCGGCGGCGGTGCTCGGCGACGTGGACGCGATCTGCGTGCCCGGCGGCTTCGGCGACCGCGGCGTCAACGGCAAGGTCGGCGCGATCACCTACGCCCGCGAGAACAAGATCCCGCTGCTCGGCCTGTGCCTGGGCCTGCAGTGCGTGGTCATCGAGGCCGCGCGCAACCTCGCGGGCATCGAGGACGCCAACTCCACCGAGTTCGACGCCTCCACCCCGCACCCGGTCATCTCGACCATGGAGGAGCAGCTGGCCTTCGTCGAGGGCGCGGGCGACCTGGGCGGCACCATGCGCCTGGGCATGTACCCGGCGAAGCTCGCCGAGGGCTCCATCGTGCGCGAGGTCTACGGCGACGAGGCCTACGTGGACGAGCGCCACCGCCACCGCTACGAGGTCAACAACGCCTACCGCGGCGAGCTGGAGAAGAAGGCGGGCCTCGTCTTCTCCGGCACCTCCCCGGACAACAAGCTCGTCGAGTACGTCGAGTACCCGCGCGAGGTGCACCCCTACCTGGTGGCCACCCAGGCCCACCCGGAGCTGCGCTCGCGCCCGACGCGTCCGCACCCGCTGTTCGCCGGCCTGGTGAAGGCTGCCGTGGAGCGGCAGCAGTCCGCGAAGTGAGAGCCTGACCGCATAACGTAGGCAGCCGGGACACGGATCGTGTCCCGGCTGTCGCGTTTCTCGGGGAAGGTATCGGCCATGGCCATGGGCAACGACATCGTGGACACACCGGAGTCGTGGGAGGTCGTCGCCTCGCGGACCCCGTTCGAGGGCGCGAAGACGTCCGTCCGCTCGGACCAGGTCCGGATGCCCGACAGCTCGGTGGTGCGCCGCGACTACCAGGTGCACCCGGGCTCGGTGTGCGTCCTCGCCCTCGACGAGGAACAGCGGGTGCTGGTCCTCAAGCAGTTCCGCCACCCGGTGCGGCACCGGCTGTGGGAGCTCCCGGCCGGGCTGCTGGACGTACCCGGCGAGAACCCGCTCCACGCGGCCCAGCGGGAGCTGTACGAGGAGGCGCACGCCAAGGCGGGCGAGTGGCGGGTGCTGGCCGACTTCTTCACCTCGCCCGGCGGATCCGACGAGGCCGTCCGGATCTTCCTCGCACGGGATCTGGCAGAGGCCGAGGGGGAGCGGTACGAGGTCTCCGAGGAGGAGGCGGACATGGAGATCGCCCGGGTTCCGCTCGCGGACCTGGTCCGCGGGGTCCTGGCGGGCGAACTGCACAACCCCGGGCTGGTGACCGGAGTGCTGGCCCTCGCCGCGGCCCTCGCCTCCGAAGGCGGCATCGAGGCCCTGCGCCCGGCCCTCGCCCCCTGGCCGGCCCGCCCCTACGAGGCGTAGGGCACGTCCGCGCGGTCCCGGCCGCGCGCACCGCGCGAGCGGCGAGTGAAAAATAGGTCCATCTGCTGATCCGATCGGGGGATTTGTCCGCCACGCTCCACCCGGGTCGTCGCTCTGCGTGAACTACGCTCGCAATCCGGTGGCAGGGAGAGGAGCGGATCCGTGGCGGATTTCGTCGGGCGGCGGCGTGAGCTCAAGGAGCTGCGCGAGGACATCGCGCGGACCGGGCTCGACACCCTCTCCGGCCGCAAGGCCAAGGCGCCCCGGGCCCGGGTCCTGCTGGTCGCCGGGCGGCCGGGCTCCGGGCGCACGGCCCTCGCCGAGGCCTTCGTGCACGAGGTCGCCGAGGAGTACCCCGACGGAGTGCTCCGCACCCGACTCACCGCCCCCGGCGGGGACACCGTGGCCACCGAGCGGGCCGTCCGGAGCCTGCTGGAGGGACTGGGGCGGCCCACCCCGCCCGGGGCCGGTGAGGACGAACTGAGCTCCGCGCTGCGCGCCGCCCTCGAAGGCCGCCGGGCGATCATCCTGGTCGACGACGCCGCCGATCCCCAGCAGGTGGACGCCCTGCTCCCGGACACCCCCGAGTGCCTCGTCGTGGTCACCGCCGAAGGGCCGCTCACCGGGATCCCCGACGTCCGGCCCTGCACCCTCGGCGGACTCGACACCCCCTCCGCCGTGGAACTGCTCGTCCAGCGCATCGGCGACACCCGGGTCACCGCCGACCCCCGGGCCGCCGAGGCCCTCGCCGAGGAGTGCGGGGGCCAGCCCGCCGCGCTCGTCCTCGTCGGCGGATGGCTCGCCGCCCACCCCAAGGCCGCCGTCGCCGACGTGGCCAAGCAGCTCCACGACATGCCGGCCACCACCGGCGGCCCGCTCGCCCGCGGCTTCCGACTGGTCTACGAGTCCCTGCCGCAGCCCGCCCAGCGGACCCTGCGGCTGCTGCCGCTCGCGCCGGCCGGCATCGTCGACTCGCACACCGCCTCCGCCCTCGCCGGCTGCTCCGTCGCCGCCGCCCAGTCCACCCTGGACGACTTCGCCGGGCTGGGCCTCGTCCGCCCCGCCGGCGACGGCCTCTTCCTGTTGCCCGGCTGCCTCGCGCCGCTGCTCCAGGCGCTCCTGGAGGCCAAGGAGCGCCCCGCCGAGGTCCAGCTGGCCCGGGCCCGGATGTTCGAGCGCACCGTACGGCTGCTGCACTCCTGCCGGGCCATGGCCGAGGCCGAGGAGCCCGGGGTGGACGCCGCCGTGGACGACGACCTCCGCGAGCTGCTGGACGGCCTGCCGCGCGCCCTGCGCTTCCCCGACCGACGGGCCGCCGCCACCTGGCTGGACACCCGGCTGCCCGCGCTCACCGCGGCCGCCTCGCTGGCCGTGGCCGACGGCGGGCTGGACACGCTGGCCCGCCGACTGGTCGCGGCCCTCGTGCGGGCGCTGGCGGACCACCGGGGCACGGCCGGGGCCGCCCCCGAGCTGTACGGGCTGCACCGCCTGGTCCTGGACGTGGCCGAGCGCCGTCACCTGCACCGGGAGCAGGCCGCCGCGCTGCTGAACCTGGCCGACCTGGACGCCTCGACCGGCCGTACCCAGGAGGCCCTGGAGCGCTACCGGGCCGCGCTGGACGCCGGACGGGCGGCGGGCGATCCGTACGCGACGGGCCGCGCGATGGAATCCGTAGGGGGTGCCTACCAGGAGCTGGCGGACTGGCACCGGGCCTCCGACTGGTTCGGCCGGGCGCTCTCCCAAGCCCTCGCACGGGGCGAGCGTGCGGACGAGGCCCGGCTGTACGGGCGGCTCGGGAACGTCCACACCTACGCGGGGCGGTACGGGGACGCGCTGCGCAGCTGGCGGGCGGCCGCCGCGGGCTACCGGAAGCTCGCCGATGTGCCCGGTCAGGCAAAGGCGTTGAGCGAGATGGCGCGGGTCCAGGAGTACGCCGGCCGGCCCGAGGAATCCCTGCACACCTGCCGTGAGGCGGTGGAGCTGGCCCGCCGGGCGGGTGACCAGCGACTTCAGGCCGCACTGCAGGTCCGGCTGGCCGACACGCTGGACAGGCTGGGGGACCCCGCAGCTGCCAGGCTGCACCGCTCCGCAGCCGACAGATTGCTGGGAGATGACCCCGCAGCCTGCGAAATCCGTAGTGCTTCCGACTAAGATTATTGGTTTGCAAGGCTAGACAGCGACTCATCCTTCATTAGACTGGGTTCACCGCGGCTTCCCGTGGTGCATCCCGTTGCGCGTTCTTGTGGGCGGGTATGTATGGAAGTGCCCCGTAATATCCCCTGAGCCAAGGACCGTGATCGACGATGAAGGTCGGCATCCCCCGCGAGGTCAAGAACAACGAGTTCCGGGTCGCCATCACGCCCGCCGGCGTGCATGAGCTGGTCCGCAGCGGCCACCAGGTCTTCATCGAGCAGAACGCCGGTGTGGGCTCCTCGATCACGGACGCCGAGTACGTCTCGGCCGGTGCCGAGATCCTCGGCACCGCCGACGAGGTCTGGGCCACCGCCGACCTGCTGCTCAAGGTCAAGGAGCCCATCGCGGAGGAGTACCACCGCCTCCGCAAGGACCAGACGCTCTTCACCTACCTGCACCTGGCGGCCTCCCGCGAGTGCACGGACGCCCTGCTGGAGTCCGGCACCACCGCCATCGCGTACGAGACGGTCGAGCTCGCCAACCGCGCGCTGCCGCTGCTCGCCCCGATGTCCGAGGTTGCGGGCCGGCTGGCCCCGCAGGTCGGCGCCTACCACCTGATGCGCTCGGCCGGCGGCCGCGGCGTCCTCCCGGGCGGTGTCCCCGGCACCCACGCCGGCGAGTGCGTCGTCATCGGCGGCGGCGTCTCCGGCTGGAACGCCGCGCAGATCGCCATCGGCATGGGCTTCCACGTGACCCTGCTGGACCGCGACATCAACAAGCTCCGCGAGGCCGACAAGATCTTCGGTACGAAGATCAAGACGATCGTCTCCAACGCCTACGAGCTGGAGAAGGCCGTCGTCGAGGCCGACCTCGTCATCGGCGCGGTGCTGATCCCGGGTGCGAAGGCCCCGAAGCTGGTCACCAACGAGCTCGTCGCCAAGATGAAGCCCGGAAGTGTCCTTGTCGACATTGCGATCGACCAGGGCGGCTGCTTCGAGGACTCCCGTCCGACCACTCACGCCGAGCCGACCTTCCAGGTCCACAACTCGGTCTTCTACTGCGTCGCCAACATGCCGGGCGCGGTGCCGAACACCTCCACCTACGCGCTGACGAACGCCACGCTGCCCTACATCGTGCAGCTCGCGAACCTCGGCTGGGTCGAGGCGCTGCGTCGTGACCCCGCGCTCGCGCTGGGCCTCAACACCCATGACGGCCAGGTCGTTTACGGTCCCGTCGCCGAGGCCCACGGCCTCGAGACCCTCGAGCTGAGCACGCTGCTCGGCTGACACGTCAACGACTGACGTCAATCTCACGTATCCGGCCGGACCTTGCCCGCAAGGTCCGGCCGGCCGCGTTTGCGCGGCGCCCCGAGCCCCCGCTCAACTCGCCTCGAACGTAACCCTTTAACCCTTTCGCACACCCGCGAAACTTCGCAGCGACAGCTCGTGCGCCCTTGACAGAGCGGTGTTCGGTTGCCGACACATCGTGCCGGGTCCGGCGGATTGTGTTGCCGCTGGGCGGTGACACGCCATAGAGTCGCCAACCGTCGGCATGGTGCCACGCTGACCTATCGATAAGTGTCCTGGTCACGTCCGAGGAGGTAAGACGACTTGTGAATGAGTCGACATTTGCTCCTGGGGGTGGTCGAGCAGGGATGCCTGAGCGGGGCCAGAGCCCTACCGGGCTCGAAGCCGTCGGCTCCGTCGCAGTACGCACCTTCGCAAACCACCAGCACATGACGACGCCCCAAAAGAGCATGGACGGCCTAGACGTGAACTCCAGGGCCGGCGACCTGAGCGGCGAAAAGCCCGTGGGTTTCGCCGACTACGACAATGTGCCCGAAGGGCACTTCTACGACCCCGACGCGGAGTACGAACCGGACCCCGAGTACGCGGCCACCCTCGCCCCCGACGCTGCCCGTCAGCGCCGTGAGCGGATCGGCCCGACCGGACGCCCGCTCCCGTACTTCCCGATTCCGGGTCCGCTGACCGACCACGGTCCAGCGAAGATCATCGCGATGTGCAACCAGAAGGGCGGCGTGGGCAAGACCACGTCGACCATCAACCTGGGTGCCGCGCTCGCCGAGTACGGGCGCCGCGTGCTGCTCGTCGACTTCGACCCGCAGGGCGCACTGTCCGTGGGTCTCGGCGTGAACCCGATGGAACTCGACCTGACGGTCTACAACCTGCTCATGGAGCGGGGCATGTCGGCCGACGAGGTGCTGCTCAAGACGGCGGTCCCGAACATGGACCTGCTGCCGAGCAACATCGACCTGTCCGCCGCCGAGGTGCAGTTGGTCAGCGAGGTCGCGCGCGAGTCCACCCTGCAGCGGGCCCTGAAGCCCCTGCTGGCCGACTACGACTACATCGTGATCGACTGTCAGCCCTCGCTCGGTCTGCTGACCGTGAACGCCCTGACGGCGGCTCACAAGGTCATCGTCCCGCTGGAGTGCGAGTTCTTCGCGCTGCGCGGCGTGGCGCTGCTGACCGAGACCATCGAGAAGGTGCAGGAGCGGCTCAACCCCGAGCTGGAGCTCGACGGCATCCTCGCCACGATGTACGACTCCCGTACGGTGCACAGCCGCGAGGTGCTGGCGCGCGTCGTCGAGGCCTTCGACGACCACGTCTACCACACGGTCATCGGCCGTACGGTGCGCTTCCCGGAGACCACGGTCGCCGGTGAGCCGATCACGACGTACGCGTCCAACTCCGTCGGCGCCGCCGCCTACCGCCAGCTGGCCAGGGAGGTGCTCGCCCGGTGTCACGCCGAGTGAGTCTGCCCGGAGCCGACGAACTGTTCCGTACGACCGGGGGGATGGCGCTCCAGTCGTCCTCGCCGCGGCGCGGGGTCGAGGAGACGCCCGCCGCAGAACACTCGGCCACCTCGGCCGAGGGCACGGCGGGCGAGGGCCGTGGCCGGGAGGCCGCGGACACCGGCGGGCCCGTCGTGGGGCAGCCCAGACGACCGCAGGAAGGTTCTGCCGGACCGGCCGGCGGCATGGGGTCCGCCCCGGCCGGCGCGGGCCGCCGGGGCAAGGGGCAGGGCCGGGGCGCGAACCGGCGCCCCAGCGGCCGCGAGCGCCACGACGAGAAGATCACGGTCTACGTCTCCGCCGAGGAGCTCATGGACCTGGAACACGCGCGGCTGGTGCTGCGCGGGGAGCACGGGCTGGCGGTGGACCGGGGCCGCATCGTCCGCGAAGCGGTCGCGGTCGTCCTCGCCGATCTGGAGTCCCGCGGCGACGCGAGCATCCTCGTACGGCGCCTGCGCGGCCGCTGACCGCCCTGCGGGCCCGCCCTCCCGGTGCCCCGGCCCGTCCGGACCGCGCGCGTGCCCTGGCTCGGCCTGCGGCCCGCCTTCCCGCCGCCCGGGGCCGCGTCCGGGCCGCCTGCGCGCCGCTCGGCCCGCGGCGCGCGCTCCCGGAGCCGGGCTCCGGCGGGCGTCCGCCCGGCGACCGGGCCTCCGGACGATCTGCGGCCCGCCCCCCTCCGGAGCTCCGCCCCGTCGCCGGGAGCCGCCCGCACGGGGCTCCGTACGGACGGGGGAACGCCGGTCCGGCGGTGCGGCGCCGTGTCGGGCGGTGGTCCGCCGGGGAGCGGGGAGGAACCCGTAGGCTGCTGGTGGCCGCGGCCCCGGCGCCCGGCCCTCCCCGCCGCCCCCGTGCACCTCCTGGACATCGATGCCCCTCCCCGCCGAATCCGGCCGACCGACCCGGCGCGTCCTGGGGCGCGGCCCCGGCGCCCCCGACGCGTCCCGGCGACCGGAGGCGTACGGCGCGGGAGCGGACCGCGAAGGTCCTGGAGCCCCCGAGAGCCCGGAGGCGCCCGAGGTTCCCGGAACCATCGAGGCCCACGGCCCCCACGAGACCTCCGAAGCCCCTGAGGCGCCCGCTGAGAGCCCCGCGCCGGCGGTGCGCGGTACCGAGCCGGAACGTTCCCCCGGGCCCGCAGACGGGCAGCAGGAGCATCCTGAGCCCGGTCCGGCCCCGGACGTCGAAGCCCGGGAAGCCGAGGTCCCGGACGCCGAAGCCCGGGACGCCGAGGGCTCGGCTGATGCTCCGCACCCGCACGCCCCGCGGGCCCGCGAGGCGGCGGCCGGTGATCCGGGCCAGGGCACCGACACCGCGAGCCCCACCGGCGGCGACGGCCGGTTCACCCTGCGGCTCGCCAACTTCGAGGGCCCCTTCGACCTGCTGCTCCAGCTGATCTCGCGGCACAAGCTCGACGTCACCGAGGTGGCGCTGTCCAAGGTCACCGACGAGTTCATGGCGCACATCCGCGCCATGGGGCCCGACTGGGACCTCGACCAGACCACCGAGTTCCTCGTCGTCGCCGCCACCCTCCTCGACCTGAAGGCAGCCCGGCTGCTGCCGGTCGCCGAGGTCGAGGACGAGGCGGACCTCGCCCTGCTGGAGGCCCGGGACCTGCTCTTCGCGCGACTCCTCCAGTACCGCGCGTACAAGCAGATCGCCGAGATCTTCGAGCGGCGCGCGGAGGCGGAGGGCAAGCGGTACCCGCGGACGGTCGGTCTGGAGCCGCACCACGCGGACCTGCTGCCCGAGGTCGTCATCAGCATCGGACCGGAGGGGTTCGCCCGGCTGGCCGTGAAGGCCATGCAGCCCAGGGCCAAGCCCCAGGTGTACGTGGACCACATCCACGCCCCCCTGGTCAGCGTGCGCGAGCAGGCCGGGTTGGTGGTGCGGATGCTGAAGGCGCGCGGGGAGGCCACCTTCCAGGAGCTCACCGAGGACGCCGGGGACACCCTCACCGTCGTCGCGCGCTTCCTGGCCCTGTTGGAGCTCTACCGGGAGAAGGTGGTCGTCCTCGATCAGGAGGAGGCGCTGCAGACCCTCACCGTGCGCTGGAGCGGCGGGGACGGCGACGGCATGCCGGCCGTGACCGACGAGTTCGACCAGATCGTGGAGGCGAAGGATTGAACGGCGACGTCAGCGCGGTGGCCGCGCTGGAGCTGAAGCCGGCCCTGGAGGCCGTGCTCATGGTCGTGGACGAGCCGGCCACCGAGGCGCACCTGGCCAAGGTGTTGGAGCGCACCCCGCGCGAGGTCGGGCAGGCGCTGCGGGAGCTCGCCGACGAGTACACGGCCGCGCGCCGGGGCTTCGAGCTGCGGTTGGTCGCCGGCGGCTGGCGGTTCTACACCCGGGCGGAGTACGCGCCGGCCGTCGAGGGCTTCGTACTGGACGGCCAGCAGGCCCGGCTCACCCAGGCGGCCCTGGAGACCCTGGCGGTTGTCGCGTACCGGCAGCCGGTGAGCCGATCGCGGGTCTCCGCGGTCCGCGGAGTCAACTGCGACGGGGTCATGCGGACCCTCCTCCAGCGCGGTCTGGTGGAGGAGGCGGGGACGGAACCCGAAACAGGTGCGATCCTGTACAGGACGACGAACTACTTTCTGGAGCGGATGGGCCTGCGCGGCCTGGACGAGCTCCCGGAGCTCGCGCCCTTCCTCCCCGAGGCGGACGCGATCGAAGCCGAGACGCAAGAAGGTGTGCCGTCGTTCGATCCGGACGCACCGGACACAGATGCAGACGACGACAAGACGACGGAACTTTGATGCGAAGCAGCGGCAACGGCAACGGTGGCGGCAACAGGAACAGCGGCGGCGGAGGCGGCGGGCGCGGTAACTCCCGCGGCGGCTCCTCCAGCGGCGGCGGTGGCTACCGCGGGAGCGGCTCCGGCGGTGGCAGCGGCTCCGGCGGCTCCCGTGGCGGCAGCTCCGGCGGCGGCTACCGGGGCGGCAGCTCTGGCGGCTCCGGCGGCTACCAGGGCGGCGGCTCCCGCGGCGGCAGCTCGGGCGGCGGCTACCAGGGCGGCTACCAGGGCGGCTCCGACTCGCGCGACCGCGACCAGCCGGCCCCCCGCATCCGCAACCCGCGTCCCGAGGAGCGCCGCTACGACGTAGGCCCCGAGGGCGAGCGCAGCGGACGCAGCGGCCCCAAGGCGGGCGGCGGCGGTGCCCGCGGCGCCGCGGCGCGCGGTGGCGCCAAGGGCGGTCCCCGGACCTCCAAGACCCCCGGCATCGGCGGCGCCGGCGGCCCGCGCAGCGGCCCCGGCAGCCGCAGCGGCCAGTCCCGCCCGCGCGAGCTGGACGCGCGGATCGAGGAGCGCGTGCGCGACCGGTACGCCGACAAGCCCGTGATCAAGACCCCGAAGACCTTCCCGGGCGCCGAGGCGGAGGGCGAGCGCCTGCAGAAGGTGCTCGCCCGCGCCGGCATGGGTTCGCGCCGCGCCTGCGAGGAGCTCATCGAGCAGGCCCGCGTCGAGGTCAACGGCGAGATCGTGCTGGAGCAGGGCAAGCGCGTCCAGCCGAAGGACGAGATCAAGGTGGACGGCCTGACCGTCGCCACCCAGTCGTACCTGTTCTTCGCGCTGAACAAGCCCGCCGGCGTCGTCTCCACCATGGAGGACCCGGACGGCCGCCAGTGCCTCGGCGACTACGTCACCAACCGCGAGACCCGGCTCTTCCACGTCGGCCGGCTCGACACCGAGACCGAGGGCATCATCCTGCTCACCAACCACGGTGAGCTGGCCCACCGCCTCACGCACCCGAAGTACGGCGTGAAGAAGACGTACGTGGCGGCCATCACCGGTCCGCTGCCGCGCGAGATCGGCAAGCGGCTCAAGGACGGCATCGAGCTGGAGGACGGCTACGCCCGCGCCGACCACTTCCGCGTCGTCGACCAGGTCGGCAAGAACTACCTGGTCGAAGTCACCCTCCACGAGGGCCGCAAGCACATCGTCCGCCGCATGATGGCGGAGGCCGGCTTCCCGGTCGAGAAGCTCGTCCGGACCTCCTTCGGTCCGATCGAGCTGGGCGACCAGAAGTCCGGCTGGCTGCGCCGCCTGACCAACACCGAGGTCGGCATGCTGATGCGCGAGGTCGGCCTCTAGTACGCAGGCCGGTCGCCGCGCAGGCGGCCGGTCCGATCCCAGAAAACCCGCGGTGCCCCAGGGCGCCGCGGGTTTTCTGCTTGTCGGGGACCCGCTCCACTGTTTATAGTCAACCTGACCATTAAATGTTCTGAGGGGGTCGCCATGAGTTGGAGCATGAGCTGGACCGAGGTGCTCGGCTTCGCCACCGGCGCCCTGTGCGTCTGGCTGGTCGCCCGGCAGCACGTGGCCAACTGGCCGATCGGGATCGCCAACAACGTCTTCTTCATCGTGCTCTTCGCCCAGGCCGGCCTCTACGCCGACGCCGGGCTCCAGATCGTCTTCATCGCCCTCGCCGCCTACGGCTGGTGGTCCTGGACCCACGGGGGTGGACCAGGATCCGCCGAGGCCCTGCCGGTGCGCCGCACCACGCGCACCGAATGGGCCGGGCTCGCCGCGGCGGGGGCGGTGGGGGTGCTCGCGCTCACCCTGCTGCTGGGCCGCGCCACCGATTCCACCGTCCCCTTCTGGGACGCGCTGACGACCGGGCTCTCGCTCGTCGCCACGTACGGGCAGTGCCGCAAGCTCGTCGAGTCCTGGTGGCTGTGGATCGCCGCCGACCTCGTCTACATTCCGCTCTACGCCCACAAGGGCCTCTACCTGACCTCCGCGCTCTACGTGGGCTTCCTCGCCCTGTGCGTGGTCGGACTCCTCGGCTGGCGGCGCACCCTGCCCGCGCGGGACGCCCGTACGGCGGCGGGGGCGACGGCATGAGGCGGCACGGGCACGGCCTCGTCCTCGGCAAGTTCTACCCGCCGCACGCCGGGCACCACCACCTCGTGCGCACCGCCCAGGACCAGTGCGAGCGGCTGACCGTGCTGGTGTGCGCGGCCTCGGTGGAGTCGGTCCCGCTCGCCGACCGGGTCGCCTGGATGCGCGAGGCGCACCCCGGGGCCGAGGTCGTCGGCGCGGTGGACGACATCCCGGTCGACCTGCACGACCCGCAGATCTGGGAGGCGCACATGGCCGTCTTCCGCGGCGCGGTCCCCGAACGGGTGGACGCCGTGTTCACCTCGGAGGAGTACGGCAGCGAGCTCGCCCGGCGGTTCGGCGCCGAGGAGGTCCTGGTGGACCGGGAACGGACGCTGTTCCCGGTGTCCGGAACGGCGGTGCGCAAGGACCCGGCCGGCTCCTGGGAGTTCCTGGGACCGGCCGTCCGGGCCGCCCTGACCCGGCGGGTCGTCGTCCTCGGCGCGGAGTCCACCGGGACCACCACGCTGTCGCGGGCCCTGGCGGACCACTACCGGCGGCGCGGCGGCGTATGGGCCAAGACGGGCTGGGTCGCCGAGTACGGGCGCCGGTACAGCGAGGACAAACTGGCGGCGGCCCGCGCCGCCGACCCGACCGCCTCCTGGGCGGACGTGTCCTTCACCTCGCAGGAGTTCCCGGTCATCGCGCGCCACCAGGACGCGGACGAGGAGCACGCGGCCCGGCTCGGCTCCCCGGTGCTGTTCTGCGACACCGACTCCTTCGCGACCGGGATCTGGCACGAGCGCTACACGGGCGGCCGCAACGCGGAGGTCGAGCGGATCGCCGACCTCACCCGGCGGGACCTGTACCTGCTCACCGACCACGCCGACGTGCCCTTCGAGGACGACGGGCTGCGGGACGGGGAGCACCTGCGGCCCTGGATGACCGAGCGGTTCCGGGCGGAACTGGAGCGCACCGGGAGGCGTTTCCTCGTCGTGCGCGGGGACCGGGCGGCCCGGCTGGAGGAGGCCGTCCGCGCCGTGGACGCCCTGCTGGCCGAGGGCTGGCACTTCACCGACCCCCTTCCGGAGAACCGATGACCGCCGGCTATGACCCCTACGCCTTCGAGCCGTTCGCGGTGACGGTCGACCTGGCCGTCTTCACCGTGCGCGGCGGAGCCCTGCACGTCCTGCTGATCCGGCGCGGCCAGGAACCGTACGCCGGGGCCTGGGCGCTGCCCGGTGGGTTCGTCCTGCCGCGGGAGTCCGCCGAGACCGCCGCGCGGCGCGAACTGGCCGAGGAGACCGGCCTGCCGGACCGGCTCGTGGCCGCACTCCACCTGGAGCAGCTGCGCACGTACAGCGAACCGGACCGGGACCCCCGGATGCGGGTGGTCTCCGTGGCCTTCACCGCCCTCGTCCCGGACCTGCCGGAGCCGGCGGCCGAGGGCGGCGGGGACGCGGCGCACGCCCGCTGGACCGCGCTGCACGAGGTCTCGGAACTGGCCTTCGACCACGCGGTGATCCTGGCGGACGCACGCGAGCGGATCGGCGCCAAGCTCGAGTACACCTGCCTGGCCACCGGCTTCTGCCCGCCCGAGTTCACCCTCGGCGAGCTCCAGTCCGTCTACGAGACCGTCTGGAACACCAGCCTCGACCGACCCAACTTCCGCCGCAAGGTCCTGGCGACGCCGGGCTTCGTCGAGGCCGTACCGGGCGCCGCCCGGCTGACCGGCGGCCGCGGCAAACCGGCCGCCCTCTACCGGCCCGGCCCGGCGACCACCCTCCACCCACCCCTGCTGCGACCGGAAGGATCCACCCGATGACCAAGCGAGCCGCGACGGGCGCCATGATCGGCCTGGCCCTGGGCGACGCCCTCGGCTTCCCGACCGAGTTCAACGACGTGCCCTCGATCCTGGCCAAGACGGGCCCCTGGCGGGAGATGGGCCTGCCGCGCCCGGCGATCGTCACGGACGACACCCAGATGACCCTCGCCCTGGCCCGCGGCATGCGCACGGCCGGCGAGCGGGGCCGGGTGGGGCCGCTGCGCCTGACCCGGCCGGTCCGCGAGGAGTTCGTCGACTGGTACCACTCCCCGGAGAACAACCGGGCCCCGGGCCGCACCTGCATGACGGCCTGCCGGCTGCTCAACGCCCCGGACCGGGACTGGCGCGACGCCAGCCAGATCGGCTCCAAGGGCTGCGGCGCCAACATGCGGGTGGTCCCGGTCGGGCTGGTGCCCGACTGGACCGAGGAGGAACGGGCCGGCGCCGCGCAGCTCCAGTCGGCCCTCACCCACGGACACCCGACGGCGCTCGCCGCCTCCGACCTGACCGCCCGGGCCGTGCACCTGCTGGCCGAGGGCACCGAGGTGACCGGGCTCGTCGGGCGACTGCGCTCGTACGCACTGGAGAACCGCACCCGCTACCACGAGCGCTGGCTCGGCGACCTGTGGATGCGGACCGCGTCCGACGCCTCCGCGGAGTCCTTCATCGCCCGGGGCTGGGACGAGTGCCTGGCGGTCCTCGACCGGCTCTCGGCCGCCCTGCGGTCCCCCTCCCCGGAGACCGACCCCTGCCTGACCACGGGCGACGGCTGGATAGCCGAGGAGGCCCTCGCCACCGCCCTGCACTGCTTCCTCCTCTTCCCCGACGAGCCGCTGACCGCGCTGCGCCGGGCCGCCTGCACGCGCGGCGACTCCGACTCCATCGCCTGTCTCGCGGGCGCCTTCGCCGGAGCCCACCTCGGCGCGGACGCCTGGCCCCGCGAGTGGGAGGGCCGCATCGAGTACCGGGACGAACTCCTGGCCTACGGCACCCTCTGGGACGATTGATCCATGCTGGACGCACTGAGCATCGACCTGACCCCCGTCGTGGCGGAGCAGCCCGACCCGCTGCTCTTCGCCACGGTCTCCGGCGCGCACCTGTACGGCTTCCCGTCCCGGGACTCCGACATCGACCTGCGCGGCGCCCACCTGCTCCCGGCGGAGGCCCTGCTGGGTCTGCGCGATCCGGAGGAGACCCGGACCCGCATGTGGGACCGGGACGACGTGGAGATGGACCTCGTCACGCACGACCTGCGCAAGTTCGTCCGCCTGATGCTGAACCGCAACGGCTACGTCCTGGAGCAGCTGCTCTCCCCGCTCGTGGTCCACACGACGGCGGCGCACGAGGAACTGATCGCGCTGGCCCCGGGCGTGCTGACCTCCCACCACGCCCACCACTACCGGGGGTTCGCGGGCACCCAGTGGCGGCTCTTCGAGAAGTCCGCCGAACTCAAACCGCTGCTCTACGCGTTCCGGGCGCTGCTCACCGGCATCCACCTCATGCGGTCGGCCGAGGTGCAGGCGCACCTGCCGACCCTGCTGGCCGAGGTGCCGGAGGCGCCCCCGTACCTCGCCGCCCTCGTCGAGGCCAAGGTGGCCGCCGAGCACGGGGGCTACGAGGGGCCGCCCGTCGGCGGCGTGCGCGAGGACCTCGAGGCGCTGCACGCCGTGCTCGACGCGGCTCAGGCCGCTTCCGCGCTGCCCGAGCACGTGACGGCGTACGACGCCCTCGACGCGTTCGTCGTGCGGCGGCGCGTGCTACACGGCTGACGCGCGGCGGGTGCGGACCAGGAAGTCCTGCACCCGGGCGTGGTCCGGCTCCGCCGGCAGCACGGTGCGGGCCAGGGCGCTCTCGGTCTCCTCCTGGAGGCGGGCCATCCAGGCGTCGACCGCCTCCCAGGTGAGCTCGCCGCGGCGGACCGCGAGCAGGCGGTCGCGGTACGGGCCGGCGTCGATGGTCAGCCGGCCGGTGCGCAGCAGGTCACGGCAGGACAGCAGCAGGCGCAGCAGGTGCATGGCGTGCTTCCAGCGCGGGGCGCCGTGGACCCGGACGTCGGCGAGGAGCTTGCCGCGCTGGGAGGCCGCGTACCGGCTGAAGCTGGTGTGGGCCCGGCGGGAGAGGAAGGCCCCGCGCAGCGAGAGCAGTTCCTCGCCGACCGGGGTCACCTCTTCCACCAGGGGGGAGTGCAGGCACTCCAGGATGTTCGGGTTGGCCCGCAGGGCCAGTTCACAGAAGCGCTCCAGCTCCCAGGAGAACTCCTCGTCCCGCGGGCCCTCCACGTGGGTGGGGGGCTTCTCGAACCGCCAGAACAGCGGCGTCGGGGCGAGGTAGACACCGCGCAGGTCGGTGTCGCTCGCCTCCGTCGCCAGTCCGAACGCCCGGGAGCCCATCACGCACCGGTAGACGGTGTGGTCCCGTACCAGTGTCAGATCGTCCATCCGGGGAGCTTAGGCGCCTGACCTGCCGCTATGCGAGCGAGATATTGCCGTCCGCCGCGACCTTGATCTTCTTCTCCGCCAGCCCCTTGGTGGCCGGGCCCTTGGTCACCGCGCCGTCGGCGACCGCGAACTTGCTGTTGTGGCAGGGGCAGTCGATGCTGCCGTCGTCCACCTTGTTGACCAGGCAGCCCTGGTGGGGGCAGACCGCCGTGAAGCATTTGAAGGTTCCGGCCTTGGGCTGGGTGACCACGACCTTCTCCTCCTTGAAGACCTTGCCGCCGCCCACCGGGATGTCCGCCTTCTTGGTGAGGGCCTTGCCGGCCGCGGCGCCCGTGTCCGCCGAGGTGGCGGGAGCCGGAGCGGCGGGCTCGGCGGGCTGGGCGGGCACCTCGTTCGGTTCCCCCGGGGCGGCCTTCTCACCGCCGCTGCTGCCGCAGGCGGTGATCGTGCCGCCGGCCAGGGCGGCCGCGCCGATCGTCAGTACCGTGCGCCGGGCGGTGTGCGTGAGGTCGCTCATGAGTCTCTCCTCGCTTCGTGGCCGGATGGCGTCAGCATCCTGGCCTGCGGCGGGCCTCAGGTGAAGCCTGCCGCGCCGGTTTATCGGCCCGGTTCCCATGGGGCCAATGAGGCAGGGCTGCCGGGTGTGCGTACGACCTCCCACACGTGGATCACGGCTTCCCGGTTCAGCGGGCCGTGAACATGCGGGTAACGGCCGCCGGAATCACTCTCCCGGCGGACCTCGGCGGTCAGCGCGCCCTCGTCGAGCTCCACCGCGAGCAGGATCCCGGGTACCGACCGGTAGTGCGCGTCGACGATCGCGAGTGCCGTGGGGCGGTCCGCGGAACAGTGGACGAACCCCTCGGTCGCCAGCGAGGGCGGGGCGTAAGGGAGCTCGGGGGCAGCGGCCCAGTCGGCGAGCGGGACGATGTGGAAGATCATGCGGATGGTTCTACCGCAGGGGGCGCGGACGTGTGCGCCAGGTGGCGGCACGGTCCACCATGGGTGACATTGTCCGTGTCTCGAAGCCGGGTGCGCCACGTCCGCGCGGCCCGGTCCCTCTGCGAAAGGCACGACGATGGCGGGTAACGACCTCGGTTCCCTTCTCGGCGGTCTCCTGGGCGGGAGCAGCGGTCAGGGCGGGAGCGCCGGCGGGGGAGCCGGCGGCGCCGGCAACGTCCTCGGTGCGCTGCTCGGCGCCCTGATGGGCGGGGCCGGCGGTTCCCAGGCCGGCGGGAGCAACCCGCTCGGCGGGCTGATGGACATGCTGACCAAGTCGGGCCTGGCCGACCAGGCCCAGTCCTGGATCGGCACCGGCGACAACCAGTCGGTCAGCGGGGCCCAGATCGCCGAGGCGCTCCCCGACGAGGCCCTCCAGAAGGCGGCCGCGCAGGCCGGCGTCAGCCCGCAGGAGGCCGCCGACCAGATCGCGCAGGCGCTGCCGACGGCCGTCGACAAGCTGAGCCCGGGCGGAGAGCTGCCGACCGGTTCGCTGGAGGAGATCATCCGGGCGCAGAACCTCTGACCGACCGCGAGCGCCGCACCGGGGCGCGGCCGCCGTCCCACGGGATGGGCGGTCGGGCCCTCGTGCCGCAGGTGCTGGATACCCTGGCCGGACAGTCCGTCAGCTCGCCTTTACGTCCCCTGGAGTGCCTCGTGAGAACCGCCGCCGTCATCGGAACCGGACTGATCGGCACCTCCGCGGCGCTCGCCCTGTCCGCCAGGGGGATCACCGTCCACCTCGCCGACCACGACCCGGACCGGGCCCGCACGGCCGCCGCCCTCGGGGCCGGCACCGACGAGGCCCCCAAGGAGCAGGTCGACCTCGCGATCGTCGCCGTACCGCCGGCCCACGTGGCCGCGACCCTGGCCGACCTGATCGGGCGCCGGGTCGCGCGCGCCTACGTGGACGTGGCCAGCGTCAAGGGCGGACCGCGGCGGGAGCTGGCGGCGCTCGGCGTGGACGTCACCGCGTACATCGGGACGCACCCGATGGCCGGCAAGGAGCAGTCGGGGCCGCTCGCCGCCACCGCGGACCTCTTCGAGGGCCGCCCGTGGGTGCTGACCCCCACCCGCGACACCGACCACGAGGTGCTCAACCTCGCGCTGGAACTGGTGGCCCTCTCCCGGGCCGTACCGGTGGTGATGGACGCCGACGCCCACGACCGCGCGGTGGCGCTCGTCTCGCACACCCCCCAGCTGGTCTCCAGCATGGTCGCGGCCCGGCTGGAGGAGGCCGACGAGACCGCGGTCCGGCTGTGCGGACAGGGCATCCGCGACGTGACCCGGATCGCGGCCTCCGACCATCGGATGTGGGTGGAGATCCTGTCGGCCAACCCGGGACCGGTCGCCGACGTCCTCGCCGGGATCGCCGCCGACCTGGAAGAGACCGTGGAGGCACTGCGGGGCCTGCAGTCCGCCGACGTGGAGAAGCGCCGCGGCGGCGCCGCCGGCATCGAGGACGTGCTGCGCCGCGGGAACGCGGGCCGGGTCCGGGTGCCGGGCAAGCACGGCGCGGCGCCCACGGTCTACGAGACGGTGGCCGTGCTCATCAGTGACCAGCCCGGCGAGCTGGCACGGATCTTCGCCGACGCGGGGCGGGCCGGGGTCAACATCGAGGACGTACGGATCGAGCACGCGACGGGTCAGCAGGCCGGCCTCGTCCAACTCATGGTCGAGCCGAGGGCGGTTGCCGGCCTGACCGCCGAGCTGCGCGAGCGGGGCTGGGCGCTGCGGCAGCAGTAGCGGGGCGGCCCGTTCCGGGGCCGGCCGGCCCCGGAAAATACGGCGGGGACGGCGGCCGTCCGGGGCCGGTAACCTTGGGGAGGGGCGCTTTGCCGCGCCCGGACACGTACGCGCAACCAGGAAGGTGCCCGCACCGTGGAAACCGCAGCTCCGTCCGCCGTGATCGTCGCCATCGACGGTCCCTCCGGCACGGGCAAGTCCAGCACCTCCAAGGCCGTGGCCGCCAAGCTCGGGCTGCGCTACCTGGACACCGGCGCCCAGTACCGGGCCATCACCTGGTGGATGATCACCAACGGCGTCGACACCGACGACCCGCAGGCCATCGCGATCGCCGCCGGCAAGCCCAGCATCGTGTCCGGCACCGACCCGGCCGCCCCCACCATCACCGTGGACGGCCTCGACGCCGCCGGCCCCATCCGGACCCAGGAGGTCACCTCGAAGGTCAGCGCCGTCAGCGCCGTCCCCGAGGTGCGCACCCTGATCACCGACCTGCAGCGCTCCATCGCGGCCGGGGCGGCCCAGGAGGCCGACGGGATCGTCGTCGAGGGCCGGGACATCGGCACCACCGTCCTGCCCGACGCCGACCTCAAGATCTTCCTGACCGCTTCCGCCGAGGCGCGCGCCGCCCGCCGCAGCGGCGAGCTCCAGGGCAAGGAGGCCGCCGACCTCGCGGCCACCAAGGAGGCGCTGATCAAGCGCGACGCGGCCGACTCCGGCCGCAAGACCTCCCCGCTGGCCAAGGCCGACGACGCCGTCGAGGTGGACACCACCGAACTCACGCTCGACCAGGTGATCGAGTGCGTCGTGACGCTGGTGGAAGAGAAGCGGGCGGGCCGCAAGTGAGCCAAGCGCCCTCCCTCAAGGGTGCGGCGGTCGGCAGGCGCATCGGCATCGGGCTCATGTACGGGCTCTGGAAGCCGCGCGTACTGGGGGCCTGGAAGGTGCCCGCCTCGGGCCCCGTCATCCTCGCCGTGAACCACTCGCACAACATCGACGGCCCCATGGTCATGGGCACCGCGCCCAGACCGCTGCACTTCCTGATCAAGAAGGAAGCGTACGTGGGCCCGCTCGGCCCCTTCCTCGAAGGGATCGGGCAGGTCAAGGTCGACCGCGGCGGTCCCGACCGGACGGCGATAGGGCGCGCCCTCGGCGTGCTCGACAATGGAGGGGCCCTGGGGATATTTCCCGAGGGCACCCGGGGCGAGGGAGACTTCGCCTCGCTGCGCGCGGGCCTCGCGTACTTCGCGGTCCGCAGCGGCGCCCCCGTCGTCCCCGTGGCCGTCCTGGGCAGCGGAGACACCCCGGGCCGGGTCGTCAAGGGCCTGCCGGCCCTCAAGAGCCGGGTCGACGTCGTCTTCGGCTCGGCCTTCGACGCGGGTGACGGCAGTGGCCGCCGTACCCGTACCGCGCTGGACGAGGCCACCGTACGCATCCAGGACCGGCTGACCGCCCACCTGGCCGACGCCAAGCGCCTCACCGGGCGCTGAGCGAGACTTGAAACCAGTAGTGGAACCGCGCTGCGCGGGCACCACCGATCACCACGAACGACGAGGAACGGACTTCATGAACGACCAGCACGACCACGGAGCACTTGGCGATGCCGAGTACGCGGAGTTCATGGAGCTCGCCGCGGAAGAGGGCTTCGACCTCGAAGAGGTCGAAGGCGCGATCGAGGAGGCCGGTCACGGCCCGCTCCCCGTCCTCGCCGTCGTCGGCCGCCCGAACGTCGGCAAGTCGACCCTGGTGAACCGGATCATCGGCCGCCGCGAGGCGGTCGTCGAGGACAAGCCCGGCGTCACCCGCGACCGCGTCACGTACGAGGCCGAGTGGGCCGGCCGCCGCTTCAAGGTCGTCGACACCGGAGGCTGGGAGCAGGACGTCCTCGGCATCGACGCCTCCGTCGCCGCCCAGGCCGAGTACGCCATCGAGGCCGCCGACGCGGTCGTCTTCGTCGTCGACTCCAAGGTCGGCGCCACCGACACCGACGAGGCCGTCGTACGGCTGCTGCGCAAGGCGGGCAAGCCCGTCGTGCTCTGCGCCAACAAGGTCGACGGCCAGAGCGGCGAGTCCGACGCGGCCTCCCTGTGGTCGCTCGGCCTCGGCATGCCGCACCCGG
The DNA here is from genome assembly GCF_036227605.1 of Streptomyces sp. NBC_01439. Taxonomy (GTDB): domain Bacteria; phylum Actinomycetota; class Actinomycetes; order Streptomycetales; family Streptomycetaceae; genus Streptomyces. Next base: position 7,221,786 of record NZ_CP109487.1, read on the forward strand.
TCTCCTCGCTGCACGGCCGCGGCACCGGTGACATGCTCGACGCCGTCCTGGAGGCCCTGCCCGAGGCCCCCGAGCAGACCTTCGGCGGCGCCGCCCCCGGCGGCCCGCGCCGCATCGCGCTGATCGGCCGCCCGAACGTCGGCAAGTCCTCGCTGCTCAACAAGGTGGCGAAGGAGGACCGCGTCGTCGTCAACGAGTTGGCCGGCACCACCCGCGACCCGGTCGACGAGCTGATCGAACTCGGTGGCATCACCTGGAAGTTCGTCGACACCGCCGGTATCCGCAAGAAGGTCCACCTGCAGCAGGGTGCCGACTACTACGCCTCCCTGCGCACGGCCGCCGCCGTCGAGAAGGCGGAGGTCGCGGTGATCCTGATCGACACCACCGAGACCATCAGCGTCCAGGACCAGCGCATCATCACGATGGCCGTCGAGGCGGGCCGCGCGATCGTGATCGCGTACAACAAGTGGGACGAGCTCGACGAGGAGCGCCGCTACTACCTCGAGCGCGAGATCGAGACCGAGATGCAGCAGGTCTCCTGGGCGCCCCGGGTGAACGTCTCGGCGCTCACCGGCCGCCACATGGAGAAGCTGGTCCCGGCGATCGAGACGGCCCTCGCCGGCTGGGAGACCCGCGTCCCCACCGGCCGGCTGAACGCCTTCCTCGGTGAGGTCGTCGCCGCCCACCCGCACCCGATCCGTGGCGGCAAGCAGCCCCGCATCCTGTTCGGTACCCAGGCGGGCAGCAAGCCGCCGCGGTTCGTCCTCTTCGCCTCCGGCTTCCTGGAGCACGGCTACCGGCGCTTCATCGAGCGCCGCCTGCGCGAGGAGTTCGGCTTCGAGGGCACCCCGATCCACATCTCGGTGCGGGTGCGCGAGAAGCGCGGCGCCCAGTACAAGAAGAAGAAGTAGGAGCCGGGCGGGGACTCCGTCGGACTCCGAGGGGTCAGTAGCCCCGGCGCGGAGCGGGCGGCAGGGCCGCCGGGACGTGTGCCGTCCCGGTCTGGTGCTGCCGCCCGTCGGCGTATCCGGGGCTGCCCGCGTACGAATACGCCGGCAGCGGCTGCGGGGCGTACGAGGGCTGCCAGCCGTCGACGCGCTGCCAGGCGGAGCCGTTCCAACCGCTGCCGTACGAGGTGCCGCTCGTGTACGAGCCCCCGTAGGCGAAGGCCGTGAACCCGTGGTCCTCCTCGCCCGTACGGTCGCCCGGCAGCGCCCGGAAGGCGCGCAGGTACTCCGAGTACAGCGTGTCGTAGATCGGGGTGTGCGAGTCGGCCGGAGGGGTGTCCCGGTCCCGTGCGGGACGCATCGCGGGGACGGTGCTCGGATAGGACGGGGCGCGGGAGGAGTCGTATGCATGCACGTATCAGCCAACGAAACCGGCGCGTTGCGGATGCGGGGTGACAGGTGAGGAAACACAGATCGCCGGGGGTGTGCGGGACGGACCGCACACCCCCGGCGCACGCCGCCCGGCCCCACGCCAAGGGGCTCGGCGGCCGTTCTCGTACCGGCGGGGTCAGGCGCCGGGCGTACCCGCCAGCGGCATCGCGGCGGCCACGAGCTTGCCCGCGGCGGCGGCCTTGTCCAGGGCGTCGCGCAGCAGGTCCTCGCGGGGCTGCTGGCCGATGGAGCCGACCGGGGCGGCGTAGATGAGCACGCGCTGGGTCTTGTTGACGGCGGCCCGCCAGCCGTCGGTGACCGACAGCGCCTGGTGCGCCTGCCACCAGGCGACCTGGCCGGTGCCGTCGTTGCCCGGCTGCAGGACGGCGTGCAGCTGGCCCGCGGCGAGCAGGACCGACCAGCCGCCGAGGAGGGTGGGGACCTCGGTGGTGTCGGTGACCGGGATGAACCCCTGCTCGATGAGGAGCGGCAGGAAGTCGTCGCCGGGGCCGTCGCTGCCGGGGCGGGCGATGGGCGCGGTCGGCTCGACGACCAGGGCGGGGTGCAGCTCCCCGGCGATCAGGATCAGGCCGCTGGTGATGCCGAGGACGGCCTGGCCGCCGGGCACGTTCTGCGGGGCGGCGCCGGGGCCACCGGCGGCGGCCGGGCTGTCGCCGGTGATGCTGCGGACGGCGCCCTGGAGCTGCTCCTCGGAGACCGAGACCACCTGCGAGGGGATGCAGGTGGCGTGGGCGAAGGCGAGGACGGCGGTCTCCTCGCCGACGAACAGCACCGTGCTGGTGCGGTCGTTCTCGGGGTCGCCCGGGGTGCGGCAGGAGGTGCAGTCGTAACTGCGCGGCGCGTCCTCGCCGACGAGCAGCCTGTCGGCTTCTTCGTCACCGATCTCGGCACGTACCTCATCACTGACGTCGAGCATGCGCGGCACGGGGTGGCTCCTCGGCATAGGTGCGGGTCCGGGAGGCTCCCGGCTCGCCGGGCTCAACGGTCGAGCGGCGGCCGGGGTCACGCCATTCGAGGGAACGGATTCGAACCTGGCCCCCGGAAGGGTGAACCGTCCGACCTCGGCTTCTTTTTCGTGTCAACTGTTCTCTGCTTGTGCTCAGTTGGTGCCCGGGTGTGGCCGTTTGGGGTGGTGGTCGCGGTCGGCCGACCGGGTGGGGCGCGGTGACCTGCCGCGTGGCGGGCCGGAGGGGGCCGCGGGTGGCTGCGTAGCGTGACGCGATGCCCCACCATCGGACCTGTCGGGCCGCCTCCGGCGCCGCCGTCGCGCTCGCCGCAGTGCTGGCGCTCGTACTGCCCCGCGCGGCCGCGGCCGCGGCTCCGCCGCCTCCGGCGCCCGGGCCGGCCGGGGCGGCGCACCCCGGCTCGCCCGGCGTGATCGGGGACGGGCCGGGGGACTGCGGACCGGGCGGGGAGTGGCCCTGGGACTGCGTGGCCGACTGCGAGAGCGGTGGCCGGTGGTCGGTGAACACCGGCAACGGCTTCTACGGCGGGCTGCAGTTCTGGCAGCCGACGTGGGAGGCGTTCGGCGGGCTGGTCTTCGCGAAGCGCGCGGACCTGGCCAGCCGGGTGCAGCAGATCCGGGTCGCGGAGGAAGTCCTCGGCTCGCAGGGCTGGCAGGCGTGGCCGGTGTGCTCCAAGCGGTACGGGCTGGCCGGGCGGATGCACGCGGTGCGCGACGGCGACACGCTGGTGTCGATCGCCAGCAAGCGCCGGGTCCGGGGCGGGTGGCGGGCCCTGTACGAGGCGAACCGGGAGCGGATCGGGCCGAAGCCGGAGGCCCTCGCGGTGGGCATGCTGCTGGTCGTCCCCACCACGGAGCCCGCCGCCCCGCCGCAGGTCCCGGGCGTGCCGGCACCCGTACCGGGGCCCGTGCCCGTGCCGGCGTCGGTCACCGTTCCTGCCGTTCCTGCCGCTCCGGCCGCTCCGGCCGCTCCGGCACCGGCCCCGCGCCCCTGACCGGGGCGCCCGGGCCGTCCGCGCGTTGCGCGCTGCCCCGAGGGCGCTGACCCTGGAAACGACGAGCCGAACGGCTCGGACACCGGTGGTGAGCCAGATGGTTCTGAGCAGACGCCCGCGCGTCCACCCGCGCGCACCCGCACGCGCCGCGGCCTGTGCGGCGGCCGCGGTCCTGCTGGCCCTACCGGCGGCCGTGGGATGGTCCTCGCCCGCAGTGGCGGCCGGGGCCCAGGACCCACCGTCCGCCGCGGCCGGGATCCTGCCGGCCGTGGACGGGCCCGCGGACCCCGAGGCGGCCAAGGCGCAGATCGAGAAGAACTGGACCGCGTTCTTCGACCCGAAGACCCCGACCGACGAGAAGGCCGAGCTGTTGCAGCACGGCGACCTGCTCAAGGTGCTGCTCGACGGCTTCTCGGCCGGTGCCGAAGCGGCCAGGACCTCCGTCAAGGTCACCGACGTCGCCTTCACCTCGCCCACCGGGGCCGAGGTGACCTACGACCTGTTGGTCGGCGACGAGACGGTGCTGCCCGGCAGCAAGGGGACCGTGGTGTTCGAGGACGGGGTCTGGAAGGTCTCCCTGAAGACCCTCTGCGCGCTCGTCGAGCTCAGCGGCGCCGAAGCGCCACCGCTGCTCTGCTGAGGCCCGGCCGGTCGCGGAGCGCTGGCAGACTCTGGGGATGCTCGATACCTCCGCACGACTGCTGCGCCTGCTTTCCCTGCTGCAGGCCCACCGCGAATGGACCGGGGCCGATCTCGCGGACCGCCTCGGGGTCACCGCGCGGACGGTCCGGCGCGACGTGGACCGGTTGCGGGAGCTCGGGTATCCGGTGAACGCCAGCCCCGGGACCGGCGGCGGCTACCAGTTGGGCGCGGGGGCCGAGCTGCCGCCGCTGCTGCTGGACGACGACGAGGCCGTGGCCGTCGCCGTGGGCCTGCGGACCGCAGCCGGCAACGGGGTCGAAGGCATCGGGGAGGCCTCCGTACGCGCCCTCGCGAAGCTGGAGCAGGTGCTGCCGTCGCGGCTGCGCCGCAGGGTGTCCGCACTCAACGACTTCACCGTGCCCATGCTGCGCGGCGCCCAGCGGTCCACGGTGGACCCCTCGGTGCTGACCGAGCTGGCCTCGGTCTGCCGGGACGGCGAGCGGCTGCGCTTCGGGTACCGCGACCACGAGGGGAACGTCAGCCGCCGCACCGTCGAACCGCACCGGCTGGTGTGCACCGAGCGGCGCTGGTACCTGGTCGCCTGGGACCTGGACCGGGAGGCGTGGCGGACCTTCCGCGCCGACCGGATCGAGCCCAGGCCCCCGCACGGACCGCGCTTCACCCCGCGCCCGGCGCCCGCCGAAGACCTCGCCGCGTACGTCTCCGAGGGCGTGTCGCAGCGGGCGTACGCCGCCCGCGCGGTGGTGCGGCTGAAGGTTTCGGCGCAGGACGCGGCACGGATCATCGGGCCGAGCGACGGGGTCCTGGAACCCGTCGACGGGCAGAGCTGTCTGCTGCGCACCGGGGCCGTGAACCTGGACGTTCTGGTGATTCACGTCATGCTGCTCGGTTGTGAGTTCGAAGTGGTCGAGCCGCCGGAGCTGACGGATCGGATCAGGGCCGCACGGGATCTCCTGGGTAGGGCCGTGGAGGCCGGAGAAGTGCAGGAAATGTAGGGGAGCTGAGGGGGATTCAACTGGTCTGGTCCAAGGGGATCGTGGCAATCCCGGACAGGAATTCGGCCGCGTTCCGAACAAATTCCAAACCGTCTGGACCCCGGGCGTGTCGCGGACCGGTAAACAATTTGCGGCTGTTGATATTCTGTGACACAAGCGTGACCCGGGACGGACGAACGTCCGGGCGTGGCGCTGACGAACGGCGAAGGCGGGCCGGGTCCGAGGACCCGGCCCGCCTTCGTGTGTCGCGGGGAGAGGGGTGCGTACCGCCCCCGCGGTGGGACCGTCAGCCGCCGGCGACCGGACGGGCCGCGGCCCCCCGGGTGGTGGCCCGTTCGGTGTGCGCCGGGCGGCGGCTGCCGTTCGGCGTGGCCGGGGTCCGCTCGGAGCGGATCACGTGCGGGCGGCCGGCCGGGTGCGCGGCGGGCCGGGCGGTGGGGGAGTGCGCGGTGACGGTGGCCGGCGCGGCCGCGGTGGTCGTGACGGGCTGCGGGGCCGGCTCCTCAACGGTGGCGGTGGCAGTGGCAGCGGTGGTGGCGGCTTGCGCGGCGCTCCGCAACTGCCACTTGCCGCCCGCCGAGAGCAGCGGGGTGAGCACGGAGACGACCGGCGCGGGCATCCGTCCGGTCTCGGCGCGGCGGCGCAGCAGCTCGCGCACGTCGAAGACGTAGGCCTCGGTCCGGGCGATGAGCGGCTCGAACCAGGGGAGGGCCAGCATGATCAGCAGGCCCGCGGACCATCCGAGCAGGACGTCGCTGACCCAGTGGGTGCCGAGGTACACGGTGGTGGCGCCGACGCTCAGCGAGACGACCGCGGACACCACGGACAACACCCGGCGGGTGACCCCGGTGGAGGCCAGGTAGGCCAGGATCCCCCAGGTCACCACGGCGTTGGCGGTGTGACCGGAAGGGAATATATCGCCACCGGCGAAGAGTTCGGCGGATCCGATCTGCGTGGCGTAGTGCGGACCGAGCCGGCCGAGGCCGAGCTTGACGGACCCGACGGTGATGTTGAGCAGCAGCAGCGCCACGCCGAGGGTGATCAGCGGGCGGAGGGTGTGCTGCCGCCAGGAGCGCCAGCCGAGCCAGGCGGCGACCATGACCGCGGTGGGTCCGCGCTGGCCCAGGACGACCAGGTAGTCGAGGAAGGCGTGCAGCTGCGGCCACTGCTCGTAGGGCCGGAAGAACATGATCTGCCAGTCCAGGCGGACCAGCCAAGAAGTGGTCAGGACCGCGACCACGATTGCGAGATAGAAGGCGAGGGTCGATCCCAGGAGTACGACGCGGTGCCGGCTCATCTGCGGGGTTTGCAGATGAGCCGGTCGCTCTGGTTCCCGGTCCAGCCGGGCGAACACCCGCTCCAGACGGGTCAGGATTTGGTCGGTACGCACTCAATCGACGTTACCGCCCGTCGATGGTCGGCCCGGGCGAATCGCGGGCTTTGTGATGACCATGTGATGTGGAGTTGGTCTCATGCGGGGCTTAATTCCCGCTATTTCGACAGTGGTTGGTCGTCCCTTGATCCACGGTCTCGGGGAATTGTTTCGCCCGATTATCCGGACTTTATTGCCGAGAAGGTCATTTCTTTTGCTGAAAGATGGATCGGAATGACTCATTCCGTGACATGGGGGGCCTACGGGGGACCCGAGCCGTTCAGCCAGAACGCCCCGTAGACCGCCGAGATCAGGGCCAGCGCACCCACCACCGAGGCCGCCCGCCCGGTCCGCCACCGTGCCAGCGCCACCGCCGGCGGCAGCAGCAGCGGGAAGGCGGGCAGCAACAGCCGGGGCTTGGAACCGAAGTACCCGGACGCGCACAGCGCCAGCGCCACGACGATCCCGCAGTACACGAGCAGCGGCACCGGCTGCCGCTGCTGGACGCACTTCCCGTACAGCCAGAGCACCAGCACGACCCCCGCGATCAGCCCCACCCCGGCGAGGAACGCGGACGAGGCCAGCTTCGTTCCGATGAACCCCGCGAACGCCCAGCCGCCGTCGAAACCGTTGCCCCAGCCGCCCTGCACGTCCAGGTAGCCCAGCAGCCCGCCCCCGGTGCGCGCGCCGACCCACAGCACGTACGCCGCCGCACCCATCGGAGCCAGCAGCGCCCCCGCGACCGTCCGCCAGGACCGCTCCCCGCGCCGCCAGGCCATCGCCGCGGCCACCCACACCGCCGCGACCACAGCCGCCCCGACCGGGCGGGTCAGTCCGGCGCCGGCCGCGAGCAGTCCCGCCGTCAGCCACCGTCCGCGCAGGGCCCCGTACAGCGCCCAGGCGGCCAGGGCCGTGAACAGCGACTCGCTGTACGCCATGGACTGCACGATCGCGACCGGCAGCGCCGCCCAGACCGCGACCGCGAACACCCCGGCCCGACGGCCGTGGACCAGCTCGGCCACCGCGAAGATCCCCCAGGCCGCGGCGAGCCCCGCGACCACCGACACCACCAGACCCGCAGAGCCGTACGAGAGCCCGGTCACGGCCGACACCGCCCGTTCCAGCCACGGCAGCAGCGGGAAGAAGGCCAGGTTCGAGTGGACGTCCCCGTTCGGGAGGAGCACCTCGTACCCGTACCCCTCCGCGGCGATGCGGGCGTACCAGAGCGAGTCCCAGCGGGCCGACAACAGCGTGTGCGGGCTACTGCCGACCGCCGCGCCCCATGCCGCGAGCACGGTCAGCCCGAGCAGCCGCACCGCCGCGAAGACGGCCAGTGCGGGCACGGCCCGTCGCAATCCAAGATCTTCCACAGGCATGATTATCGGTGGCGGCGGTCATACGCCCCTCAAGGGCCGGAGCCGGGGCCGGAAGCGCGGCAACGGAGAAACCACGCGTCGTGAGCGTGCGTGTACACGGGGGAAGGATGGCGGCGGAGGGAGTGGCACACGCCACACGGGGGCCGCCGCCGGGATGAGAGCTTGACCACGTGTCGGGCAGACGAACTCGCGTACGCTGACCGTTCACTCGCGTGTCGATGCCGGACCCCGTTGGACGCCGCACAGCGCACCACCCCCCGTGGCTCCACAAGACGCTGGTCCGCCGAGCCCGAGGGATCACCTGGGAGGTACATGCATGTCGGGGACGAACGCGGCCGGGGTCCGGACCCCTTCCCCCTGGCAGCGGCTGGGCGCCGCCTCCGGTGGGACCAACCGCTGGGTCGTCCTGTCGGTGCTCTGCGTCAGCCTGGTCCTCGTCGCGCTCGACGCGACGATCCTGCACGTCGCCGTCCCCTCCGTCACCGAGGACCTGCGCCCCGGCTCGATCGAGCTCCTGTGGATCGTCGACGCGTACCCACTGGTCTGCGCCTCGCTGCTCATCCTCTTCGGCACCCTCGGTGACCGGGTCGGCCGTCGTCGCATCCTGCTCCTCGGCTACGGACTCTTCGGAGTGGCCTCCGCGATAGCGGCCCTCGCCGACAACGCCCAGGTCCTCATCGCCGCGCGCGCCCTGCTCGGCATCGGCGGCGCGATGATCATGCCCGCCACCCTGTCGATCCTGCGGCAGGTCTTCCCCGACCGGCGCGAGCGGGCGCTCGCCATCGGCATCTGGACCGCCGTCGCCGCCATCGGCGCGGCCAGCGGACCGGTGCTCGGCGGCTTCCTCATCGAGCACTTCTGGTGGGGCTCGGTCTTCCTCATCAACATCCCGCTGATGGCACTGATCCTGCCGCTCGGCCGCTGGCTGCTGCCGGAGTCCCGCGGCTCCGCCGACGGGCCCTGGGACGTCCTCGGCGCGCTGATGGCCGCCGCCGGTGTACTCGGCACGGTGCTCGGGATCAAGCGGCTGGGCGCCGAACGCCGGCTCCTGGACGCCGAGGCGCTGCTCCCGCTGCTGATCGGCGTGGTGCTGCTCGTGTTCTTCGTGCGGCGCCAGAAGCGGCGCGAGCACCCGCTGATCGACATGCGGATGTTCTCGCGGGCCGCCTTCTCCACCTCCGTCGCCTGCATCGTCCTCGCCATGCTGGCCCTGGTCGGCCTGGAGCTGATCGCCGTCCAGTACCTCCAGCTGGTGCTGCACCTCAGCCCGCTGGAGACCGGTCTGCGACTGCTGCCGCTGACCTTCGCCGCCATGGCCGCGGGCGCCACCGGCTCGTACACCCTGGCCCGGGTCGGGCCGCGCACGATGGTGTCGCTGGGCTTCGTCCTGACCGGCTGCGCCGTGCTGCTGCTGATGCTCATGGGCCAGCAGGACCGGCCGCTGCTGCTGACCGTCGGCTTCATCCTGCTCGGCTTCGGGCTGCAGACCACGCTGTTCGCCGCGTACGAGTCGATGCTGAGCGAGGCCCCGGCGGCCACCGCGGGCGGTGCGGCCTCGATCGGCGAGACCTCGTACCAGCTGGGCGCGGGCATCGGCATCGCGCTGTTGGGCAGCGTGATGAACGCGGCGTACCGGCCGGGGCTCATGGACGTGCCGGGGGTGTCAGTGGCGGATTCGGCGAGGGCGGCGAATTCTCTGGGCGAGGCCTACCAGATCGCCGCGCACCTCGGGGGGCCGGCGGGGGCGTCGCTCCATGCGGCGGCGCGGCAGTCGTTCGTGCACGGCCTGCACGTGACGCTGCTGGTGAGCGCGGTGCTGTTGTTCGCGGGCGCGGTGATGGCGCTGAAGCTGCCGCGGGCGATGGAATGCGGGGCGGCGGAGGAGGAAGCGGCGGAGGTGCGGTTGCCCGCGCAGGTGAAGGGGGAGGCGCGGCCGACCCCGGTCGAGCAGGCGGGCTGACGCCGTCCGGTGTTTCCGGGTGCGCCTTGCCGGGTGCGCCGCCGTTGCCGGGGGGCGCTACCCCCGGACCCCCGCGCCTCAAACTCCCCCAGCTACCGCTGGGAGGGACCCCGAGGGGGCCGGGTTGGTGCGGCGGGGGCTGGATTTGCCCGGCCGGGGCGCATAGCTTCGGGCGAGCGCAAAACTTGCGTTGCTAGGTTCTGTCTCAGGCCGCCGGGAGGCCCAGTGTCCGCGTTCCTGCCCCATGATCCGCTCGGGCTCGATGAGCTCCTCGGGCCCGAGGACCTCGCCGTTCGGGACACCGTCCGCGCCTGGGCCGCCGACCGGGTGCTGCCGAACATCGCGCAGTGGTACGAGAGCGGCGAGCTGCCCGGCATCCGCGAGCTGGCCCGGGAGCTCGGTGGCATCGGAGCGCTCGGGATGTCCCTCCAGGGCTACGGGTGTGCCGGCGCCAGCGCCGTGCAGTACGGGCTCGCCTGCCTGGAGCTGGAGGCCGCCGACTCCGGGATCCGCTCGCTCGTGTCGGTGCAGGGGTCGCTCGCCATGTACGCGATCTGGAAGTACGGCTCCGAGGAGCAGAAGCAGCGCTGGCTGCCCGGCATGGCCGCGGGCGAGCTGATCGGCTGCTTCGGGCTGACCGAGCCCGACGTGGGTTCGGACCCGGCGGCGATGAAGACCCATGCCAAGCGCGACGGCACCGACTGGGTGCTGAACGGCCGCAAGATGTGGATCACCAACGGTTCCGTCGCGGCGGTCGCCGTGGTGTGGGCGCAGACCGACGAGGGGATCCGCGGTTTCGCGGTGCCCACCGACACGCCCGGGTTCTCCGCGCCGGAGATCAAGCACAAGTGGTCGCTGCGGGCCAGCGTCACGAGCGAGCTGGTGATGGACGACGTACGACTGCCCGCCGACGCGGTGCTGCCGCTGGTCACCGGCCTCAAGGGGCCGCTCGGCTGCCTCAGCCACGCGCGTTACGGGATCATCTGGGGATCCATGGGCGCGGCGCGGGCCAGTTTCGAGTCCGCGCTCGACTACGCGAGGACGCGGGAGCAGTTCGGCAAGCCGATCGGCGGTTTCCAGCTCACCCAGGCCAAGCTCGCGGACATGGCCCTGGAGCTCCACAAGGGCATCCTGCTCGCCCACCACCTGGGCCGGCGCATGGACGCGGGCACCCTGCGGCCGGAGCAGATCAGCTTCGGCAAGCTCAACAACGTCCGCGAGGCCATCGAGATCTGTCGCACCGCGCGGACCATCCTCGGCGCCAACGGGATCTCCCTCGAGTACCCCGTCATGCGGCACGCCACCAACCTCGAATCGGTGCTCACCTACGAGGGCACCGTCGAGATGCACCAGCTGGTGCTGGGCAAGGCACTCACCGGTCTGGACGCCTTCCGGTGAGGATCGCCCCCGCCCCCGGGCTCAGCTCTGGTTGAAGAAGTCGCGCGAGCGGCCGCCCGCTTCGCCGCTGACGATCTGGGTGTCGGCCGGGGTCAGGAGGAAGACCCTGGTCGCCACCCGCTCGATCGAACCGCGCAGCCCGAAGGTCAGTCCGGCCGCGAAGTCGACGACGCGCTTCGCGTCACCCGGGTCCATCGACGACAGGTTGACGATCACCGGGACTCCGTCGCGGAACAGCTCGCCGATGCCCCGCGCGTCACGGAAACCGTCCGGGGTGACCGTCGCGATGCGACGGCCGTGCTCCACGGCCGACTCGGAGGCCACCCGCACCCGGGGGTCGGTGACCCACTGCTCGCCGGGGCCGGCCACCGAACCCTGGGCGGCCTCCGCGTAGTCGTCGTCGTAGTAGCGATCGTCGTCGCTGTCCTCCACGAGACCCAGCCAGGCACTCGCCTTGCGCACCGAACCCATGGACTGCCTCCTTTCACCGCGGTCAGTCTGTCTTCTCTCCGCTGCCCCTATGCTCGTCCATGATGCTGACAACGCGCCAAGTGGATAGCCGCCGCGCACGGGTTTCGTGACGGTACTGGTGCAGAACATCCGTTGCACGGTCAAGGATCCTGGTCACTACCACTGCTGACTGAGTGAAAATACGACTGCTGCGGCCTTACGGGTGAGCGACGCGGACGTACGGGTGAAACGAGCGGGTCGATACGATGCCCGGCAAGCACGCGTACGACACACGGGGGAGCAGCTTGTTCGGCATAGTGAGACCTTGCACGCACCGGCTTGGAGAACGGTTCAAGGCGGAGTGGATGGCCCATCTGTGCGGGCTCTGCCTGGCACTTCGGGGAGATCACGGACAGTTCGCCAGGATCGTGACGAACTATGACGGGCTGCTCGTTTCCGTTCTGACGGAGGCTCAGTCGGGCACCGCGCCCGAGGGCCGGCGCACTGCGGGGCCCTGCCCGCTGCGCGGGATGCGCACCGCCTCGGTGGCCCAGGGCGAGGGGGCGCGGCTCGCCGCCGCCGTCTCGCTGGTGCTCGCCTCCGCCAAGGTGCGCGACCACGTGGCGGACCGGGACGGGCTGTTGGCCCGTGCTCCCATAGCCGCCGCCGCGCGCAAGGTGGCCCGCGGCTGGGACCGGGCCGGAGCCCGCACCGGGGCCTCGCTCGGCTTCGACACCGCCGTGCTCGTCGACGCCGTGGACCGGCAGGCGGGCATCGAGACGCTCGCGGGCCCCGGCACTCCCGTGCTCGTGGTGACCGAGCCGACGGAGACCGCGACGGCCGCCGCTTTCGCGCATACCGCGCAGCTGGCCGGACGTCCAGGTAACGCCGCCGCGCTGGCCGAGGCCGGCCGGTACTTCGGGCGGCTCGCGCACCTGCTGGACGCGGTGGAGGACCAGGGCGCCGACGCCGTCGCGGGCGCCTGGAACCCGCTCACCGCCACCGGGACCTCGCTCACCGAGGCCCGCAGGCTCTGCGACGACGCCCTCCACGGCATCAAGCTCGCGCTGCGCGAGGTCGAGTTCACGGACGCGGGGCTCGCCCACCGGCTGCTCGTGCACGAGCTGCGCACCTCGGTGGACCGGGCCTTCGGCACCGGCAGTTGCGGCCACACGGCAACGGCCTCCGCCGGACAGGGCGGCAACCCGTACGCGGGCCAGCCGTACGGTGGCCAGGGCCAGGGCCAGAACCCGTACGGCGGGGCTTCGTACGGTGGAGCTCCGTACGGTGGAGCTCCGTACGGTGGGGGAGCGGGCGGCCCCGGGATGCCGCCGACGGGCCCGGGCGGATTCGGTGGCGCGCCGCCCCCGCAGCGGCCGCGCCGCGGACTGCTCGCGGGCTGCGCGGTGGCCATCGGGCTGTTCTGCACCTGCCAGCTGTGCTGCACCGATTACGAGGGGCCGTGGTCCCGGAAGAAGCGGGACGCGTGGTGCAACGCCTGCGACTGCTGCAACTGTTGCAACGGCACCAACCATTCCGGCAGCGGGAGCGGGGGGAGCGGCGGCGGTGGTGGCGGCGGTGGTGGCGGTGGTGGCGACGGCTGCTGCAGCTGTGACTGCTGCGGCTGCGACTGCTGAGGCCCTTTCAGATTTCACAGGTCCGGACGGCGTACGGGGGGATTCCCGTCCGGACCGGTGTGGAAGGGGTGAGCGGGATGAGCGACGACGCAGACGACCCGCACGCCGCGCGGCGGGAACGGCACGAGCGCAGGGCGGCGGCCGTGTCCGCACCCTGCGGCCCCCTTGCGCTGACCGGAACCCCCCGGCTCGCCGACCACCCGGAAGGTCGAATTCCGGCCGTTCCGGGGCAGTGGCGCCGGACGGAGGGCGGCGGTGCACCGACCGCCACCGCCGGGGACTCCTTGAGCCTCGACGGCGAGCCCTTCGCCGGTGACGTCGTACCGACCGCCGACGAGACCCCGCCCGCGCCCTCCCGGCTCTCCGTCGGGGAGCTCCGGATCGCGATGATCCGACGCGAGGGGGAGCGGGGCGTCCGCGTCCACGACCCCGACTCCCGGGCCCGCCGGGCCCGCGCCGGCGACGGAGCCACCCCCTACGACCCCGCCTTCGTACGGCCGGGGCGATTTCGGCCGTACGCCGAGGACCGGAGCGTCCAGGCGGAGAACACCGACGGGCGGGCGCGCGGCCTCGACCCCGGCGGAGAGCCGGTCTTCTCCTTCGGGGGAGCCGGCCGCACCCTCCAGGTCGCCGTCGACGCCGACGGCGACAGCCTCTGGACCGGCTTCGGCGACGCCACCGGCGGGCGCCCCGGCCCCCGCCCCCGCCCCCGTTTCCCGAAGCCCGGCATACCCGACGCGCGGGGCGCGATCGCGGTGGACTCCCACCACTCCGCGCTGCCTCACTGCGCCTTCGCGGACCGCTTCACCTGCCGTTTCCCGCCGCCCGGAAACACGCTTCCCTTCGAGGCGGCGGCGGCGGGCGGGCGGAGGCTGAAAGCCGCTCTTGCTACCGGTATCTGACGACAGGACACTCCCGACAGCGCTTGTCAGGGACACGGCCAAAGTTTATGCGCCCGCCGTGCCCCCGGCTGCGCCTCACGGGCTCTGGCACCCCCACAACCGTCGGGCCCCCGAACCTCTCCAGGAGGACGAGAAGTGAGGATCAAGCGCATGACCCGTACCAGGCTGCTCGCGGCGGCCACCGGCCTGGCTGCCGCCGCAGCGCTCGCCGTCCCCACGGCCGCGAGCGCGGACCCGCGGGACGGCGGATTCAGCGCCGACCAGCTCGCCTCGGCCGGCGCATCCGTCCTGCGCGCCGACGTGGCGGGCACTGCCTGGCACACCGACCCCGCCACCGGAACCCTCGTGGTCTCCGCCGACTCCACGGTTCCCGAAGCCGGTATCGCGAGAATCAAGCGCGAGGCCGGAGCCGACGTCGGAGCACTGCGCATCGAACGCATCCCCGGCAAGCTCACCAAACTGGTCTCCGGCGGCGACGCCATCTACGCCACGAGCTGGCGCTGTTCGCTGGGCTTCAACGTGCGCAGCGGCAGCAACTACTACGCCCTGACCGCCGGCCACTGCACCGACGGCGCGGGTACCTGGTGGAGCAACTCCGCCCGCACCACCGTCGTGGGCTCCACGGTCGGCTCCAGCTTCCCGACCAACGACTACGGCCTCATCAAGTACGCCAGCAACACGCCGGTGCCCCCCGGCACCGTCGGCAGCCAGGACATCACCAGCGCCGTGAACGCCACGGTCAACATGTCGGTGACCAGGCGCGGGTCCACCACCGGTATCCACAGCGGCCGGGTCACCGGGCTCAACGCCACCGTCAACTACGGCGGCGGCGACATCGTCTACGGCATGATCCGCACCAACGTGTGCGCCGAACCCGGCGACAGCGGCGGCCCGCTCTACTCGGGCGCCCGTGCCGTCGGCCTCACCTCCGGCGGCAGCGGCAACTGCTCCTCGGGCGGGACGACCTTCTTCCAGCCCGTGGTCGAAGCCCTCAACGCCTATGGGGTCAGCGTCTACTGACGATGACTCACGCGCCCCCGCCGCACCCCTGGACGTCCTCCCGCCTTCTGGGAGGATGTTCGGGGCGGCCGTGTCCACGGGGGAGGCTGGTTTCTGCATGAAACGCATCGGCGTGACCGGACACCGAGCCATTCCCGACTCGGTGCTCGGCCATGTGGAGGACGGGCTGCGGGCCGTCCTGGGCGACCACGAAGGACCGTTGGAGGCCTTCTCCAGCCTCGCCGAGGGAGCGGACCAGCTGTTCGCGGCCATCGCCCTCGAGAACGGCGCCGACCTCACGGTGGTGATCCCCAGCGGGGACTACGAGGACGCCTTCGAGGGTGCCGAGGCCCTCGCCCGCTACCGGGGCCTGAAGAACCGGGCCACCCAGGAGGTCCGAATGGACTTCGCCCGCTCCACGGACGAGGCCTACTACGCCGCCGGCACCTACATAGCCGACTCCTGCGACCGGATCGTCGCCGTCTGGGACGGACAGCCCGCCCGCGGCCACGGCGGCACCGCCGAGATCGTCGCCTACGCGCGGGCGCTCGGCAAACCGGTCACCGTCATCTGGCGCGAGGGCGTGACCCGGGACTGAGCCACGCCCCCCGTCCTCAACTGCTGTGCCGGGCCAGCCAGTCCGTGTGCTGCGGAGACACGTACCGCTCCGTCTCGTACACCGACGAAGGCCACTGCGACTCGGTGATGGTCGTCTGCATCACGACCATCATCGCCGCCAGGTCCTGCTCGATCAGCGTGTGCGCCTCGATCAGCGGATGGTGGCGCCGCACCTCATTCCAGGCGATCCCGGCCGCCGCCGCCGCGCTCAGCAGCGCGGTCAGCCTCGGCCCCGGACCCGAACCGAACGACCCCAGCAGCGCGAACAGCAGTGCCAGACAGGTCAGCAGCACGATCGTCCACGACCACAGGTTCGTCGCCCGCCGGGACACCTCCGTCCGCCGTCGGTACCAGTTGCGCTGCTCGATCAGCCGGTCCCGGACGTACGTCTCGCGCCGCGCCTGGTAGTCCATCCCGCGCAGCCGCTGCATCGCGCCGGTGATCTCCCCGCCCTCCGGCACCGTCCCGGCGGCCCGCGGATCCTCCCAGCCCATCTTCCGCAGCTCGGCCAGACCCGCCTCCAACCGGGTCCGGTACGTCGCCTCGGGCGTGGCGACCTCACTGCCGAACGGCGCCCCGTGCACCGCGTACCGCCAGGCCAGGGACTTGATGAACTCCGCCGCACTGCGGTTGAGCTGCCACTGCGGGCGGGCCCGGCGCCGCGTCGCCCGCATCCCCACCCCCAGCACCCCCACGTACGAGAGCACGCTCAACAGCCCGAAGAGGTACATCGAGCCCAGCTTCGGCCCGGCGGGCAGCGCGGCGGCCGCCGCGGCCGCGACCAGCAGCAACAACTGGGCGCGGGTGGCCTGGGTCGATTCCCGCTGCCGGGAGATCGCCGCCTGGTCGGTGTGGTGGAAGAGGGCCGGCAGGTCCTCGCTTCGAAAGGTCATGCTGTCGGTCACAGCGCCCCCCTACTGTCGGGTGGCGGCCGGCGGGGGCCCCGCGGTCGCGGAGCCCCCGCCGCCCGCCGTCGGATCAGACGGCGAGAGGCTCCAGGTCGCGGTGGACCCGCCGCTCGTCGCGCGCGTACCGGGTCAGGCTGTGGTCCTCGCCGAGCAGCCGGGTCAGCTCGGACACCGCCTCCGCCCGCAACCGGGCCGCCTCCTCCTTGCGGCCCATCGAGTCCAGGCTGACCGCCATGTTGGAACTGCTCGCCAGGGTCTCGGGATGGTGCGCCCCGAGCGCTTCGCGCAGCCGCATCACCGCGAGCCGCTCCAACTCCAGAGCGCCTTCCGGATCGCCCAGGTCGGCCCTCGTGTTGGCGAGGTTGAGGTGGGCGAACACGGTGTGCGGGTGGTTGTCGCCGAGCACGTCCCGCATCCCCCGGATCGTCTGGCGCAGCATCGCCTCCGCCGTCTCCGCGGAGCCCGTGCCCCAGTGGAAGACCGCCAGGTTGTTCACGGCCGCCAAGGTGTACGGGTGCCGCTCGCCCGGCACCTTCATGTACTCGTCCACCACCTCCTGCGCCAGGTCCCGCGCCCCGCCCGGATCCCCGGTCGCGAACAGGTCCGAGGCCAGGTTGAGCTCGCAGGACAGCAGGTCCGGGTTGACGGAGGTGTACTTGGCCCGGTAGCGGGCCCGGGTGGCCGTGGTCAGCCGCAGGGCGTCCTCCAGCTGGCCGGCCCGGCGCAGCGACACCGCCAGGTTCTTCGCCGCCGACAGGGTGCCGGGGAACGCCCGTCCCAGCGTCCGCTTGTAGGTGTCGTACGTCCGGCTCAGCAGCTGCACCGAATCCTCGTACCGGCCCACCTCGCGCAGGTCGCGGGCCAGGTTCTGCGCCGATGACAGGGTGTACGGGTGCTCCGGCCCCAGCACCTCCGTGCGCAGGTCGTGCACCTCCTGGTCGATCTCACGCGCCCTGGTGTACTGACCCACGAGCCGCAGGTTCAGCGCCAGGTTGTTCGCGGCGGCCAGCGTGCGCGGGTGCGCCTCGTGGAAGATCTGGCTGAAGCCCTCGTGCGCGTCGGTCGCCAGCTCCATCGCCTGCCCGTAATGACCCAGTGCGCCCAGCGTGTTGGCCAGACCGCTCATCGTCATGTACGTGTGCGGGTGCGAGGGGCCGAGCACCGCCTTCTGCCGCTCCAACGTGACCTCGTCCAGCTCCTTGGCCTCCACGAACCGGCCCTGCGAGCGCAAGATGTTCGACAGGTGGAAGCGCAGGTACAGGTACTGCAGGTCGTTGTTGCCCAGCATCTCCTTCCACGCCTCGCGCAGTTCCTCGCCGAGGGCGTACGCGGCCTTGAAGTCGCCGCGCTTCCACAGGTAGCGCACCCGGTCGATCAGGAGCCTGCGCGTCTCCGGTTCCTTGCAGTACCGGGCCTCCGACGGGGTCAGGTGCGACCAGATGGTGTTGAACCGCGGCCACGTCTCCGGATTGTCGATCGGCTCGTCGTCGTCCGGCCTGGCCCCCGCCAGGATCCGGTGGACCGCGTGCCGCGCCTCGCGCTGCTCCTCCTCGCTCAGCTGGGCCCGGATCACCGCCTGGACCAGCCGGTGCACCTGGATGCTGTTGCTGACCTGGTCCACCTTGGCCAGCGCGAACCGGCCGATCTCCCGGATCACCCGGCCCAGCACCAGCTTCTCCTGCAGCGAGGAGTCGTAGGGCTTGAGGGCGTCGATCATCTCCTTGCTGTAGAGCAGGTTCGCGGAGATCGGCTCGGGCGCGAGGAAGGCACAGAGCTGGAGCAGCCGGACGGCCGCCGGGGACCGGGACTGCAGCCGCTCGATGGAGATGTTCCAAGTGGCGGCCACCGGCTCCGGGTAACCGGGCGGCTGGTTCAGGGCGAGCACGCGGGCGGCCTGCTGCGCCAGCTGCTCGATGTACGCGGATACCGGCGTCGCCGTCTCCGCGATCCACGCCCCCGCCTGCTCGACGGCCAGCGGCAGGTCGCCTACTGCGACCGCCACCTGCTCGGCGTCGTCCTTGCTGAGCCCGGGGGCCCGGCGCTGGAGGTGCTCGATGGACTCCTCCCGCAGGAACACGTCCACCGGCAGCGCGTCACCGTACTGCGACCAGGACTGGTTGCGGGAGGTCACCAGGACGTGGCCCGGCCCGCCCGGCGGGAAGAACCGCTTGAGCGTCTCGGGATCGTCCGCGTTGTCGAAGACCAGCAGCCAGCGGGAGGAAGGAACCCCGCGCCGCAGCAGGTCGATCGCCTCCTGCGAGGCGGCCGCCATGTCCTCGCCGGTCTGCGCGCCCAGCCGCACCGCCAGCTCCGCGAGGGCCGCGACCACGTCGTCGGTCTGCTCCGAGGAGATCCACCACACCAGGTCGTAGTCGGCCATGAACCGGTGCACGTACTCCAGTGCCACCTGGGTCTTGCCGACGCCGCCGAGCCCGAACAGGGTCTGCGGCTGCGGCAGCACCACGGCCATGCCCCCGCCGAGCTGGTCGCGCATCCGCTCAAGCACGATGCTGCGCCCGGTGAACCCCGGGTTGCGGGGCGGCGCGTTCCAGATCTTCGGGACGGTCCCAGGGAAGCGGGGACCGGGCTGCGAGGCACTGTTGACGCTGTCCGGCAGGGCCATGGGCCGCTCCACCGCACGCAGCAGGGCGGTCGTCGCGTGCACCTCGTCGAGCCGGAAGAGGTCCACCGGATTGCGGTCGATGTACGGCGTGGAGAGCCGTACGTCACCCACCCTCAGCGGGACCAGCTGGCGCCGGCCCCCGGTCGGGTCCTCGGCGGCCGCGCGCTCCCACACGTCCACGGCCCGGGCCGACTTCAGGTAGGCGCTGGAGAGCAGCACCACGGTCCGGGCGGCCGTGTCGATGCTGATGCCCGCACCCCCCAGGGTGTCCCCGGCGACCGCTCCCGGTGCCCGCTCGGCCGAGACGTCCTTCGGCACGACCCGGAAACCGGCCCGGGTGAGCACCGACTCGATCCAGTCGGCCCACATCCGGTTCTCGGCGACGTAGGACAGGAACAGGTCGGCGGGCAGTGCCGGGCGGCGCCGGGTGAAGGCGTCCCGGATGCGCAACCGGACCTCCTCGCCGATGACCGGCATGGAGGTGATCTGGCCCTCGGTGACCACAGCGGTGAGCCGTTCGAACGCGGAGAGCAAGGAGTTGGTGAGCCCGGCCTCGTCGCCGAAGGTGGCCAGGGTCTCCTCGTAGGCGTAGTAGGGGCGGTACGGGATCTCCACCGCACCCCAGTAGGAGGTGAGCTCGTCCCCGACCAGGCCGTTCGGGAAGCGGTCGAACTTAATCCGGGCCAGCGCCCGGCCGGCGTCGGCCTTCTCCTTCTCGCCCTCGTCGATGCGCATCGGGACCGGGTAGATCTTGATGCCGCGGTCGTTGAACCGCTCGTCGATCTGGCGGGCGACGGACGCGGCGCCGTCGATGGACTGGTCGGACAGGGTGAAGCAGTCGACGAGGACGTCCGGGAGGTGGACGGTGCAGATGTCGGCGATGTCGGACAGTCCGGTGCGGCTGTCGATCAGGACGTAGTCGTAGTTCCGCTTCATGTCGGCGCGCAAGGCGTCGAAGAAGAGCCCGCCGCCGAGCCGGTCGTAGAAGTTGTCCCAGTCGAAGGTGGAAACGGTCGCCGAGTACTCGCGGTTCTGCCGGCCCGCCGAGACGAAGTCCAGGGTGCCGCCGTCCGGGAACTCCCAGCCGTGGGTCTCCGGGGTGAGCGAGACGGCGTGCGGCTGTATCCGCGCGTAGTCCTTGTGCCAGTCGTCGGGCCGCTGCACCGGACTGGTCGCGGCCCACGCGTACTCGCTGATCAGGTCGATGACCCCGGTGGTGGCCCCCAGCGTGGAGGGGTCCAGGAAGGGGTGGAAGAAGCGGTGCAGGCCGGGCGCCTCCAGGTCCCAGTCCACGGCGAGGACCCGCTTGCCGTTGGCCGCCAGGATCCAGGCGGTGTTGGCCAGCGCCATGGTGCGCCCCGTGCCGCCCTTGTACGAATAGAAGGTGACGATGCGTCCGTCACGGCTGTCGCTGCTGCTGTCACTGCTCGCTGTCATCCGCGTCCCCCCGGTCGGTGTCGTTGTCGTCGTTGTCGTGGAGGCCGGCCCCCGCCGGCCCGGTCCGGCGCCGGTCGGAGTCGGGCGGGAAGGGGACGCGGGGCGATGGCGGCCCCGGCGGCCCGTTCATCCCCATCGGCCCCAGCAACCGGGGCCGATCGATGGAGGTGTCCCCCTTCGGCGGATACGGCTGCGCGTGTCTGAGGAACTGCTGGGCGGCCGCCTCGACCACCTGCGGCAGGATCTGGCCGAGGGTCTCCACGTTGGCCACGCCGTTCGCGGCGGCCCGGCAGGCGGCCCGGCCCTGGCCCATCGTCTTGGGCATGGTGGTCTCCAGCCGGTCGGCCAGCTCGTTCTCCTTCGACCGGCTCTGGTGGTCGTACCGGTTCCACGGCACGACCACGTTGACCCACGGCCGCGGCTCCCGGTCGAAGGCGGCCAGGCGCCGGCGCCGCTGCTCGTCCTCCACGGCCCACCGGTCGACGATCAGGATCTCCGGCCGGGTCGGCAACTGCTTGCTGTCGAGGTGTCCGGCCTCGTCGTCGAAGGAGGACATGGTGGTCTGGTAGTTGAGGTTCTTGACCAGGTCCTCGGCGACGTAGGCGATCGGCCGCTGGGCGACCGGATGGTACGGGTTCCACTCCAGGGCGGTGTCCCCGTAGTACTCGGGGGTGCGGCCCTCGGGCAGGTCGTGCCGGGAGGCGGCGGCCACGGTCACGTGCAGGGTGCGGGCCGGGCTGCCGCTGGAGCCGAAGGCGCTCGGTACGTTGCGGTAGTCCAGCGGGCGGATGGGGTCCAGGTGGGCGGTCTCGGCGACCTGGACGATGCGCCGGGCGAGCTCGTACACGGCCTGCTCGTACTGGTCGGCGTAGCCGCGCAGTTTGATCAGCCCGTACAGGCCGTCGGTGACGTAGCGCTCGCCGAAGGTGTTGTGGTTGAACTGCAACCGCTCGGCCGGGCCCGGGAGTTGCTCCGGTGGCACCGGCACCCATAACGCGGGCACGATGGCCTCGGCCTGTTTGTTGCTCATCGCGCCGTGCTGGACGGCCCGCTGCGCGAAGGCGAACCACTCCTTCCCGCACATCTCGCTGGCGAAGTACCGCGGCGAGAACAGGGGGACGAAGACCCGGCAGTTGGCGAGTGCCCGGGCGAGCCGTTCGGACCAGCCCTCGCCGCTGCGTATCTCCCGGTCCATGAACCCGACGTCGTACCCGGCGCGCAGGTCCGTCAGCGCCATCACGTGCCCGCAGAGATCACGGAAAAGGCGCTCGACCCACATGTCCGGGTCGGGGCCCCCGGCCCCGAACCTCGGTGTATGTGCGTAACTGAGAAAAAAGTACGGCTCCCCTGATGCGGGCACACGACCCCCGTCCCGAAGATGCGAAGCGAAGAAACATCATTCCGGAGCTGCTTCGCCGCATCCCCTCATCGTTCAGTCAATCAGCGTCTGTTTTCGGTCATCCAGTCAAGGGCGTGATCGACGGCCTCCGGGAGGGAGAAGAGCATGGTCGACGCACCTCCCACCCGCCCCCTGCGCACCCGTGAATCCGGGAACGCGTCACCGATCTCCGCGAAATCGCCGTCGTCCAGTGCGACGTCCTCGTATGCGGTCCACTCCCCCTCCTGCCGGTGTCTTTGCGACCCCGGAAGGTTCACCTTCACCACACACTCGTACATGCGCAAGGGGGGCTTCGGAATTCGGTACTCCGCGAGATGGAAAGCGGTACAGACCGAAAACCCCACATTGATCATGAGTACCTGCCCGCCCTCCCAGCACAACTTTCCCAGGGGTGACTCTTCCCCCAGATGGCTTTCGAGGCGGTGCCCCGAGCACAGCCGTTCCGCGTCCGCCCCGAGGGCCGCGAACGAGGTCTGCGGATGGGCGCTGCGAGCGGCTCCCGGCGCGGTGCGGACGGCCTCGGCCAAGGAACCCATGCCCTGGCTCGGGGTGCTCGCCGGGTCGAAGGGGGACATCCGCTCGCGGAAGTCCCGCACCCCGGCCCCGTCCAGGCCGCGGATCCGCTCCAGGTGGGCCGTGGAGGTCTTGGAGTTCTCCGGGGTGAACGCCGGGACGACCAGGGTGCCGCGCGGCCCGAGGACGCCCGTCAGGGCGTCGCGCAGCAGTTCCGCGCGCAGCCCGGTCCCACCGAGGGAACAGTGCACCAGGAGCCGCATGCCGGGGCGGACCCCGGCCAGCCGCAACTGCACGGCGAGCTGGAGCCTGCCGGGCGTGGGGGACGGCGCCGGGGCGGGCGCGGTCACGCGTCGACCGTCTTCAGTTCGTAGCGGAGCTCCGCGACCAGGCCCTTTCCGGTGACGGTCAGCTCGGCCGCCTCCGAGAGCCGGTCCAGGGCCCGGTGGATCCGCTCCGAGCCGCCCGGCTCGGGCGTCGCCGTGGCCCGCCGGTACGCCTCCACCGCCACCCGCTCGTGCACGTCCGCCAGCAGCCGGGACACCGGTACCGGCCGCTCCCGCCACGGCGAGGGGTGCTGCCACTCGCCGTCCAGCGCGTACAGGTCGGCCACCTCGGTCAGCGCCCGCAGCCTGGTCCGCCGCCGCCCGGTCAGCAGCGCCAGCGCGGTCTCCCGCACCCCCGCCGCGTACGGCACCCCGAGCGCCCCCGGCCCGTGCCGCCCGGCCTCGCCCCAGCCGCCCGACCGCGGGCCGCCCGCGAGCGGGGTCAGCGTGGTCAGCCCGGTGGCCGCCGCCCGGGCGAACTCCGGCACCGCCTTGTGCAGCAGTGCCCACGCCCGGTCCAGCCTGCCCCGCCACTCCTCGGCCTCCCCGGCGCCGAGGCGGAGCCTGGGCGGGCGCGGGAAGCAGTTGCGGTAGGGGTCGAGGTCCTCCAGGGCCACCGGGGCCGCGTCCGGCCCGGGCGACCAGGTGCGTACCGGCTGCCAGCGGGCGTCCCCCGCCGCGGGCCCGAAGCGGTGCTCGGCGCGGCCGTCCCGTACGGCGTACCCCTCGTCGGTGACGTGCAGCGCGGCCCGGCCCTCCGTGCCTGGCTCCCCGAGCCGCAGCAACCCCAGCGTCGGCAGGTACACCTCGCCGTCCCGGTAGGCCACCTCGGCCGGCAGGTCCAGCCCGCCGCGGAGCACGGCCGCCGCGGCCAGCGCGGTGAGCCGGCGCGCCGCCTCCGGGGCGTCCTGCGTGCCGTCGCGGGCGGCGTCCAGGGCCGCCAGCACCCAGGTCCGGGTGAAGGGGTGGTCCAGTACGGCGTCCAGCGCGTCCGTGCCCGCTTCCCCGGCCCGCTCCACGGCGGCCAGCAACTCCCAGGCGTGCGCCCAGTTGGGGTCGGCGGCGAGGTCCGCGTGCAGCCGGGCCAGCAGGATCCGGGTCAGTTCCTCCTGGGACCGGGCGAGTTCGGCCGGGTCGGTGAGCTGCGGCGCGGTTTCCCGCGGTGCCGTGCGACCCTCGACCCCGTCCACGAGCTCGCGCAGGTCGGTGCAGTAGACGGAGGGGTTGTCGAAGCCGTTCCGGTCGCGGTAGCGGTGGGTGTAGAGCCCGCCGCCGCACGAACGTACGACGGGGCACCGGCGGCACGACTCGCTGACGCCCGCCAGGCCCAGCTGCCGGGCACGGACCCCGGGATGGGCCGCGACCTGGTCGAGCGCGTGGTCGAAGACGTTGAAGCCGGTTGCCGCGGCCCCCTCGAAGGCGCTCTTGAGGGAGTCCACCTGCTCCAGGGTCCCGTCGGTCTCGACGACGACGAGGTCGGTGGGCGCGAGGCCGAGCGACTCGGTGAGGCTGGGGCCCCCGCGCAGGGTGGAGAGCAGGGACTCGAAGAGCCGTACGGGCACCGGGCGCCCCAGCCGGTCCCAGTGGTCGAAGATCCGCAGCAGCCAGCGCGCGTACGCGTCGGGGGCGCCGTCGGGCCGGGCCGGGGGCGTCTCCCAGGTGGCGTGGGGGAGGAGGAAGTCGACCCGTGGGGGCTCCAGTTCGACCAGCGCGTCCAGCACGGCGACGGGGTCGTTGGCCACGTCCACGGTGCAGAGCAGGCCTTGGTAGAGGTGGCGGTACGGCTCGGAGCGGAGCAGTGCGACGGCGGCCAGGACCAGTGGGTGGCTCGTGCGGCCGTCGGCGAAGCGGCGGTGACGGTCGTTGGCGGCGCGGTCCCCGTCGAGGGAGATGCCGACCCGGACGCCGTATTCGTCGAAGAGGTCGAGGTAACGGGAGCTGAGTTGGAGCCCGTTGGTGTGGATCCGCAGGTCGAGGGGGGCGATCCCGCTGAGCGCCCGGGTGAACTCCTCGCATACGAGGCGGAGTCGGGCCGGGCCCGCCAACAGGGGTTCCCCTCCATGGAGAATCACCGTGACGGAGGGGAGTGCATGGTCACGGGCATGTTCGGCGAGCCTGGACGCGGTATGCGAAATAACCTCGGGGGAGATCACTTTCGGCCGGGCCTGCCAGCTCTGATCTGCGTGTTCATAGACGTAGCAATGATCACAAGCAAGATCGCACCTGCTGTGAACTTTTAGGACGATCTCGCGAAATGCGATCAGGCCGGTCATTCCACCAGTCTAGAGCGCGGAGTTCGGGTCAGAGAGCGGAGTTGAAGATCGGTGCCTGAACCGGACGAGCAGATTCGGCCGGCAGCACGCGACCGAGCGTCGTCGCCGCGGAAGCGGTGTGGACGTCGATCTTGCCGAGCGGGACCCGGTGGGCCTTGACCGAGCTGGTCGCGGGGGATGCTGAAGTGTTCACGGCACCGTCCTTGGGGAAGCCATGTGGAATGGACATGTGAATGACAACGGCTACATGCTGCTGTCAAGCAGGGACTTTACTAGGACAGCCCCCCTTGGCAACACGAGACATGACGCCTGGTCAAGACTTCCATGCAATGCGTGGCGGATTTCTCAAGAGGGCGGATTCGGCCGTTTGCCGCAAGGAAAGATCCTTTTCATCGGTGGGGGTCTCGGCGGTGGCCCCGTCCGGACCGGACCTACTCCGGCCGCACTGCCCTGACCTGGTGCGATGCGAGGGCGTGTCCCGTCGGCCGGGAGTCGGACTCGGCCGCCGCGGAACCGCCACCGCCGAACAACAGGAAGAGCGCGGTGATCACCGCGGCGGCGGCGCCGATCGCGCCGACGAGGTCCCCCTTGGCAGCGGCTCCGGCGGCGGCTCCGGCGACGGCCCTGGTGTGCTGGTGGACGGCGTAGCCGACGAGGAGCCCGACGGCGAGGACGGGCAGGCTGACGTGGTCGATGTGCAGGGTCATGGGGCGGCCTCCACGGCTCGTGGGGCCCGTCGAGTGGTGGCGGGCCCGGAGGCGTGGAACTGACGAGTGCGGGCGCCGCCCCCAACTGCAAGTAATGACTGTCCACTTGGGAACGGTTCAAGCCCGAATAATCTCAACGACCCTTACGCGGGCTGCTGTTCGTGGAGATCCGGTGTCGGGAGGTCGCGCAGGAGCCAGTTCAGCACGTCGGGCAGCGCGCGCAGGGAGGCGAAGTGCGCGGCGGCGGGAACGATGTTGGTCGTGGCTCCGGGGATGCGTCGGGCCAGCCAGCGGGAGTGGCCCACGGGGGAGAACACGTCGAGCTCGCCGTGCCAGATCAGTACCGGACAGCGGATGTCGGCCGGGTCGAAGCCCCAGGGGCGGCTGAAGGCCAGGACGTCGTCGATCCATCCGTACGCCGAATGGCGCAGTCCCTCACGGTAGTTCCGCAGGAGCATCGACCGCAGGCCGGCGTCCGAGACGATCATGCGGTCGTTTTCGGTCAGCTCCCGGCGCAGTTCGTCCAGCAACCGGCCGGGGTCCTTGCGGATGCCGTCGGCGCGCGGGATCAGCCGGGCAGCCAGCTCCTCGGGGTCGGCGGTGGCGGTGGTGTACTCCCGCACGTTCGACGCGGCCATCCCGGCGAACCAGTCCAGGTCCTCCGCGTCCCGGGGGGCGAGGCCGACCATCCCCGCGGTCCGGGTGACCCGGTCCGGGAGGAGGGCGGCGCAGGCCAGTGCCCCGGCGGCGCCACCGGAGCGGCCGGCGACCGCGAAGGTGTCCAGGTCGAGGGCGTCGGCGATGGTGGCCACGTCCTGAGCCACGTCCGCGACGGTGCGGCCCACGTGGCGGTCGGAGCCGCCGTAGCCGGGTCTGTCGTAGGCGATGAGCTGCATCCGACGCTGGTAGAGGATCATGCCCCGGGGGGCCGGGCCGAGGCGGCTGCCGGGCATGCCGTGCAGCAGGAAGACGGGCTTGCCGTCGGGATCGCCCCAGCGCTCCACGGTCAGAGCGCGCCCGTCCGCTGTGCGCACCTGATTGCGCACGCGCTCCCTCCTTCACGATCGGTGTGGGTCGTCACCGCGATTGTGCGCGCTGGGGGAGGAGTGCGGTAGGGCGCACTTACAGCGGAATTCTTGTGAATGCCTTCACGAGCCCGAGAAGGCCTTTGTTCCTCTTGCATATGCCCTGGTCAAGGGGGCGTGCTGTAGGGGTGAACGGGCGTGAACGGGCGTGAACGGACGCCCGATCGCTACGAAAGGCCTTTTTGGCGCGGCGGCTTCCGCTTTTGGTCGCCCAATTGACGGAAAAGGGAGTTCCTGAACCCGTCGGTGCGAGAAGCGCCGGTCGGGCCCCCGTCTCAGGTGCGGGGCACGAGCAGGGCCGCCGCCGAGCGGGCCTGCTCCAGGGCGCGGGCGCGGTCCGCGCCGCGCTGCCCCAGGACGACCCGGGTGCTCAGGCCGTCCAGCAGGGCGAGCAGCTCCGAGGCCCGTGCGGGCACGTCCATGGGCGCGAAGCGGCCCTGGTCCACACCCTTGGTCAGCAGGGCCTCCAGGTCCCGCTGCCAGCTGTCGTCGATCTCCTCCTGGGCGGCCTTCAGCGGCTGGTTGGAGGCGGTGCGGGCCCATAGCTCGATCCACAGGGTCCAGCGCGGGTCGCGGGGACCCTCGGGGAGGTAGAGCTCCAGGAACTGGTCCAGCTTGCGCACCGCCGTCACCCTGCGGCCCAGCAGCGCCCGGCGCTCCCCGGTGAGCTGGTCCTCGCTCCAGCGCAGGGCCTCCAGCAGGAGCCGGTCCTTGCTGCCGAAGTAGTACAGGATGTGGCCCCCGCTGGTGCCGAGGCGCTCGGCCAGCGCGGACATGGTGAGCGCGGCCAGTCCGTCCTCGGCGATGGCCGCCATGGCCTCTTCCAGCATCCGCTCCTGGGCGATCTGCCCGTCGCGCCGCCGCGCCGCTCCCGCCACCGCTCCCGCTCCCGCCCTCCGGATCTTCCTGGTCCGACCTTATCCCGGACAGGGGCTTGACGGGGTCGACGTCCACCCCTCATCTTGAATGCCATTCAAGAAGTTAGAACGTCATTCAAGATCGTTCAAGGTCAGGGGTCCTCATGGGGCAGCAGGAGACAATCGACGTCGACGAGGTGTTCCGGGTCGAAACGCACGGGATCGACCCGATTCCGGACGCCGAACGCCACGGCAGCGCCAAGGACCTCTTCTGGCTCTGGTTCGGCTCCAACCTCACCTTCACCTACGTGATCAACGGCGCCCTCGCCGTCGCATTCGGGCTCTCCTTCTGGCAAGCCACCGCCGTGGTCGTGATCGGCGGACTCTCCTTCTTCGCCATCAGCGCCGCCGGACTCAGCGGCATCCGCACCGGCACCGCCACCCTGGTCATCTCCCGCGCCACGTTCGGAGTGCGCGGCAACTTCCCGGCCGGCGTCCTCAACTGGGTGGTGAGCATCGGCTACACCATCGTCAACACCGTGGTGGGCACCCTCGCGCTGGAAGTCTTCTTCGCCGAGATCGGCTGGCAGGGCGGCACCGCCGGCCGCGCCGTCGCCCTCCTGGTCACCCTCGCGCTGACCTTCGCCGTCGCCATGTGGGGCCACGCCACCGTGCAGTTCGCCGAACGCTGGATGGCCTACGTCCTCGCCGCCGGCTTCGGCGTCCTGCTCCTCTTCGTCCTCCCCGGCGCCGACACCGCCGCCCCGGCCGCCGCCCCCGGGCTCTCCGGCTGGAGCCTCGCCTTCGTGGTCATGCTCGCCGGCCCCTTCTCGTACCTGCCGATGCCCGCCGACTACACCCGCTACCTGCCCCGGACCACCTCGCTGAAGTCCATCACCTGGATGGGCGCCCTCGGCGGCTTCCTCTCCTCGGTGGCCCTCGGCGTCGCGGGCGTCGCCGCCGCCACCCAGACCGACATGACCGACGCGGTCGCCGGCGCCGAGAGCCTGCTGCCCGGCTGGTTCCAGCCGCTGTTCCTGGCCCTCGTACTCGGCGGCTCGGTCACCAACTCGATCATCACGCTCTACTCCTCCAGCCTGAACCTCCAGGTCCTCGGCATCCCGTGGAGCCGTGCCCGGGCCATCGTCATCAGCGCGGCCGTCACCGCCGCCGGCTCGCTCGCCGCGCTCTTCCTCACCGACTTCACCACCTCCCTCCTCTCCTTCCTCTCCCTGCTGATCATCGTGTTCGCCCCCTGGGGCGGTGTCTTCCTCGCCGACATGCTGCTGCGCCGCTGCCACTACGACGCCGAGGCGCTGCACGCCGGCAGCACGGGCGCCTACTGGTACCGCTCCGGCTACCACCCCGCCGGCATCACCGCCCTGCTCGCCGGAATGACCTTCGCCGCCCTGACCTGCGACTCCGAGCTGTGGACCGGGCCGCTGGTCGCCCCGCTCGGCGGCGCCGACCTCACCCTGCTCGGCTCGGTCGTCTCCGGACTCACCTACTGGGCCCTCACCCGCCGCCGGGTCGCGGCCTACGCCCCGGCCGCCTGAACGACACCGCACACGCAAGGGAGCACCCCCACATGACGCGCCACCCCTTCCCCGCCGACCTGCTGCTCACCGGAGCCCGGATCCACACCGTCGACCCCGACCTGCCCGAGGCCGAGGCCCTCGCCGTCCACGACGGGCACATCGTCTGGGTCGGCCCGGACGCGGGAGCCGCCGCCTGGGCCGGACCGAACACCCGGCGGATCGACGCCGGCGGAAAGCTCGTCCTGCCCGGCTTCATCGACGCCCACAACCACGTCCGGCTCGGCTCCGACGCGGACTGCGTCCAACTCGCCGGGGTGCGCACCCTGGAGGGCATCCACGAGCGGATCCTGGCCTGGCGGCGGGCCAACCCGGACGCCGGCTGGATCGAGGCCGAGGCCTTCGACTACTCCGCCGTTCCGGGCGGGCGGATGCCGTGCGCCGCCGACCTGGACCCGGTCACCGGCGACATTCCGGCGATCGTGCTCTCCTACGACGTGCACACGGCCTGGCTGAACACGGCGGCCATGCGACGGCTCGGGGTCTCGCGGGACCGCACCGACCTCCCCTTCGGCACGGCGGCGGTGGACCCGGAGACCGGCGAACCCACCGGATTCGTCAAGGACTTCGCCATCAAGGGGCTCTCCCGCGACGGCCACCGGGCCCTGCGCGAGCTGGGCGTGCCGTGGGCCTCGCCGGACCGCCAGTACGGGCGGCTCGCCAAGAGCCTCGACGACGCCATCGGCTTCGGCATCACCACGGTGGTCGAGCCGCAGAACTCCCTCGACGACCTCGAACTCTTCGAACGGGCCCGCTCCGAAGGGCGGTTGCGCTCACGGATCGTCGCGGCGCTGTTCCACCCGCGCGGTACCGGCGACGCCGATCTGGACGAATTCGCCGACGCGGCCCGGCGGTTCGCCGGGGACCGGCTGCGGGTCGGCCCGCTCAAGCTGTACATCGACGACGTGGTGGAACCCCGTACGGCCGCCCTGTTGGAGCCGTACGCCGGATGCGGCGCGCACCGGGGCGAGACCTTCTACCCGGCGGAGGAGTTCGCGGACCTGCTGGCGAAGCTGGACGCCCGCGGCTTCCAGTGCTTCGTGCACGCGACCGGCGACCGGGGCATCCGGACCGTCCTGGACGCGGTGGAGCACGCGCGGACCCTGAACGGCCCGCGCGACGCCCGCCACCAGGTGGTCCACGTGGAGTGCCTGGACCCGGCGGACGTGCCGCGCTTCGCCGAGCTCGGCGTGATCGCGTGCATGCAGCCGAGGCACTGCGCGCCGGAGATCGCGGGCCCCGGCCAGGACTGGGCGGAGAACGTGGGCGAGGACCGCTGGCACAAGGCCTGGCCGATGCGGAGCCTGCACGAGGCGGGGGCGGTGCTGGCGTTCTCCAGCGACTGGAACGTGGCGGAGATGGACCCGATGGTCGGCATCTACACGGCGGTGACGCGCCGCCCGCTGTCCGGCGACGGCCCGGCCTGGCAGCCGGCCGAGACGGTGGACGCGGCGACGGCCGTGTACGGCTACACGATGGGCTCGGCCCACGCCAACTTCCTCGAGCAGGAACGCGGTTCCCTCACCGTGGGCAAGGTCGCGGACTTCGTGGTCCTGTCCCGGGACATCCTCACCGTCCCGGCGGACGAGATCCCGGGCACGGTCGCCGAGACGGTCGTGGTGGCGGGCGAGGTGGTCCACCAGGTGGCCTGAACCTCCTCCTTGATCCGCCAACGTTCCGTAGGGTGAGCGCACTTGGGGCGGTTCGCCCCTGAGGGGGCGGGGGGCATGGGCGTACTCGGTGTGGTGGTCATGGTGCTCGGAGCGCTGCTGGGGGGCACCTTGGCGCGCAGGACGGTCGCCCGGCGGGCGGAGGCCCGGACGGCGGCCGCCGCGGGCGCCGCCGTCGCCGTCCCCTGCCAGGCGCGCTGGCGGCAGGGGGTCCGGCGGCGGTTCTTCGGCTACGGAAAGCTGCGGACCGGCGCGGACGGCACGGGCGCGGTCTTCGCGGCCCCCCTGCGCCGGGCGGTCGTGCTGCCCGTGGGTGGCCGCGCGGCCGTCCGCGAGAGCTGGCGGCCCGGCATGCGGGTGCTGGAATACCGGGCTCCGGACGGGCGGCGGATCGACTTCCAGGTCTACGACGCCGAGGCGGCCCGCACGGCCCGCCTGCTGGGCGTCCCGGACCCGGCGGACCTCGGCTAGCGCTTGGGCCAGTACCAGAGCGGCTCGTCCAGGGGGCCCTCACGGCCCGCGACCTCCGTCCGGCCGAACTCCTTGACCAGGGTGATCGTCCGCAGGTCCACCCGGTGCCGGCGGCTCCCGGTGGCCAGGGCCTCGGCGAGGGGGTCCGCGTGGGTGACCACCACGGTCTGGGTGTCCCGGCTCACCGTGAGGATCAGGTCCGCGAGCGGGGCCAGCAGGTCCGGGTGGAGGCTGGTCTCCGGCTCGTTGAGGACCATCAGGGCGGGCGGCCGCGGGGTCAGCAGGGCCGCCGTCCAGAGCAGGTAGCGCAGGGTGCCGTCGGACAGTTCGGCCGCGCCCAGCGGGCGCAGCAGACCGTGCTGGTGGAGCTCCAGCTCGAAGCGGCCGTCGCGGTCGGTGACGGAGACCCGGCTGCCGGGGAAGGCCGCGGAGACCGCCTCGTCCAGTGCCGCGCGGTCGCCGATCTCGCGGATGGTCTGGAGCGCGGCGGGCAGGTCGGAGCCGTCGGCGGCGAGCACCGGCGTACGGGTGCCGATCCGCGAGGTCCGGGCGGGTGCCCCGGCGTCGGTGCGGACGTGGTCGTAGAACCGCCAGGAACGGATCAGCTCGCGCAGGGCGAGGAGGTCCGGAGCCAGCTGGGGGTCGGCGAGCTCGCTGAGCATGGAGTCGTACGGCCGCAGGGCGTTCTGGGTACGGTGCCAGCCGCCGTCCGCGGTGCGGGTCCGTACGGCCGGCCCCGCGCGGTCGGACAGCAGGGCCGCCGGGCGCAGTACCGGCCCGGCCCAGGTGCACTCGCGCTTGATCTCCGGGTCCAGGGCGAAGAGGGAGCCCGCCACCGGTACGGGATGCCCGAAGTCCACCGCGTAGCCGAACTCGTCGCCCGAGAAGCCCAGGCGCAGGCTGACCGGCTCGCTGCGGACCGTGCCCTGGAGCGGCTGCCGGCCTTCGCGCACGGCGCGGGCGAGCTTCTCCGGCCCGGCCCACAGGGTGGAGGGCAGCCCGCCCTCCCGGGCCAGAGCCGCGATCGCCCCGCCCCGGGCGGAGTCGGCGAGCAGGCGCAGCGAGCGGTAGAGGCTGGACTTGCCGGTTCCGTTCGCACCCGTCACGACGGTGAGCCGTCCCAGCGGGACGACCAGTTTGCGCAGCGAGCGGTAGTTCTCGACGGCTAGCGTGGTGATCATGCGACGACCGTATCGGTGTGCGGTGTGACCGGCGGTCGGCTCGGCGGTGTGCCCTGCGGGCGGCTCGGGGGATTTGCAGTTCGGTGGCACGTTCCCTCGTGCCGTGGTGGTTCGCCTCAATCGCCGGCGGGGCTTTGATGGGTGGGGCGGTGCCCCGCAGGAGGGTCTCCTCGGCTCGCGCCAGGCGGCCGTGGTTCTGCCGTTCGGCCTGGGTTGCGCGCTCGTCCTGCGGGGACCCTCCTCCGTGTCCCCGCCCCACGGCACGGCTCCGACAGCGACGACCCGTCCCCGGAGCGTGGGAGAACCCGTGGGCGTGTGCCGCCAACGTGTGACTGACCGCCTTCTCGATGAGCCTGCACCGCCAGGGGAAGCGGCGTGTTGCCCGGTGGGCCTGCACCGCCAACGGGGGAATGGCCCCCTTCCCCCACGGGCCTGTGGCGCCAACAGGTCGGTGGGGGGCTGGCTTCCTTGTGGGTTTGTGCGGCTGAGGGGAGGGGGGACGTGGTGGGGTGTCCCCGCAGGACGAGGCGCTACCACCGAGCACAGCCGAGACGTGCCCGCACGCGCCGAGCCGAGGAGACACCCCACCACGGCCCCCCGGACCGACCCGTGCCGACAAACCCGCCGCATCGAGCCCCGCTCACCCACTGTGGCGCGGGCCCGCATTTTCAGCCTCGCCGGCGTTTGAGGCGCGGGTCCGGGCAGCGCCCGGCACGGATCCGGACCCGCCGCACAAAGCCGAGCCGCCCGCAGGGCAACGGTGCGGGTCCGGACTCGCCGCACACCGCCGAGCAAGCCCGCAGGGCAATCGCACGGATATTCGAATTGCTCTATGGTGGAGACCGGGGGAGGTGTTCATTCGAGCGAAGCAGGAGGCCGCGGGTGCCCGGTTTTACGCATCTGCACACCGTTTCGGGGTTCTCCGTGCGCTACGGAGGCGCACACCCGCAGCGGCTGGCAGAGCGCGCCGCCGAGCGGGGCATGGACGCCCTGGCCCTGACCGATCGCGACACCCTCGCGGGCGCGGTCCGGTTCGCGAAGGCGTGTGCGCAGGCGGGCGTCCGGCCGTTGTTCGGAGTGGACATGGCGGTTCCGCCCGCGCCGGGCCCGGTCGGGTCGGGGGGTCCGACCGGGCCCGGCGAGGCCTCGTACCGGCGGCGCACCCCCGTCAAGGGCGGGGCCTTCGTCGACGAGTCCGCCGCGCGCGCCGTCTTCCTGGCACGGGACGGGGCCGCCGGCTGGGCCGAGCTGTGCCGGATGGTCACCGCCGCCCACGCGGGGGGCGCCGAGGTTCCGCTGGTGCCCTGGGAGGCCCTGCGCGGGGAGGGCGTCTTCGTCCTGCTCGGGCCCGGCTCCGAGGTGGGGCGGGCCCTCGCCGCGGGCCGCCCCGATCGGGCCGCCCGGCTGCTCGCGCCGTGGCGGGAGGTCTACGGCGACTCCCTGCGCCTGGAGGCCGTCCACCACGGCCGCACCGGTACCGGGCCCGGCTCGCTCCGGCTGGCCGCCCGTACCGTCGGCTTCGCCGCCGAGCAGGGTGTGCCGGCCGTGCTGACCAACGCCGTCCGCTACGCCGACCCCGGCCAGGGCCCGGTCGCCGACATCCTCGACGCGGCCCGCCGGCTGGTCCCCATCGACCCGCGCAACCCGGCGTACCCGCTCGACAGCGGCGAGCGCTGGCTCAAGGGACCTGCCGCCATGGCCGAGGCCGCCGACCGGATCGCGCAGGCGGCCGGCCTGCGCCCCGCCGACGCCAGGCGCCTGCTCGCGGAGACCCGGCGCACCGCCGAGGCCTGTTCCGTGGACCCCGAGGACGACCTCGGCATGGGTTCCGTCCACTTCCCCGAGGCCCGGCTCGTCGGCGCGGCCCGCCGCAGCGCCCAGCGGGTCCTCACCTCCCGGGCCTCGGCGGGCATGGTGGTGCGCGGCTACGCGGGCGACCGCGCGTACTGGGAGCGGATGCACCAAGAGCTCGACGTCATCGCCTACCACGGCTTCGCCTCGTACTTCCTGACGGTCGCTCAAGTGGTGGACGACGTGAGGGAGATGGGGATTCGGGTGGCCGCCCGGGGGTCCGGCGCGGGTTCCCTCGTCAACCACCTGCTCGGGATCGCGCACGCCGACCCCGTCGCCCACGGCCTGCTGATGGAGCGGTTCCTCTCCAAGCGGCGGCGCGTCCTGCCCGACATCGACATCGACGTGGAGTCCGCCCGCCGGCTGGAGGTGTACCGGCGGATCATGGACCGGTTCGGCACCGAGCGCGTCGCCACCGTCTCCATGCCCGAGACCTACCGGGTTCGGCACGCCATCCGCGACGTCGGCGCCGCCCTGTCCATGGACCCGGCCGTCACCGATCGGCTCGCCAAGGCCTTCCCCCACATCAGGGCCCGCGACGCCCGTGCCGCGCTGGAGGAACTCCCCGAGCTGCGCGACGTACGGGGGGAGTCGTACGGGCGGCTGTGGGAGCTCGTGGAATCGCTGGACGCGCTGCCGCGCGGGATCGCCATGCACCCGTGCGGGGTGCTGCTCTCCGACGCCTCGCTGCTCGCCCGTACGCCGGTGGTGCCCACCAGCGGCGAGGGCTTCCCCATGTCCCAGTTCGACAAGGACGACGTGGAGGAGCTCGGGCTGCTCAAGCTGGACGTGCTGGGCGTGCGGATGCAGTCCGCGATGGCCCACGCGGTCGCGGAGATCCGGCGCGGCACGGGGCGGGAGCTCGACCTGGACGACCCGGCGCAGGTGCCGCCGGGCGACCGGACCACGTACGAGCTGATCCGCTCGGCCGAGACCCTGGGCTGCTTCCAGATCGAATCGCCGGGCCAGCGGGACCTGGTGGGGCGGCTGCAGCCGGCCACCTTCCACGACCTGGTCGTCGACATCTCGCTGTTCCGGCCGGGGCCGGTGGCCGCCGACATGGTGCGGCCCTTCATCGAGGCCCGGCACGGGCGGGCCCCGGTCCGCTTCCCGCACCCGGACCTGGCCGACGCGCTGCGCGAGACGTACGGGGTGGTGGTCTTCCACGAGCAGATCATCGAGATCGTGCACGTCATGACCGGTTGCGGGCGGGACGAGGCGGACCGGGTGCGGCGCGGGCTGTCCGACCCGCAGTCGCAGCCGCGGATCAAGGTCTGGTTCGCGGCGAAGGCCGCCGAGCGCGGCTATCCGGTGGAGGTGATCGGCCGGACCTGGGAGATCGTGGAGGCCTTCGGGTCGTACGGCTTCTGCAAGGCGCACGCGGTGGCCTTCGCCGTGCCCACGTACCAGTCGGCTTGGCTGAAGGCGCACCACCCGGCGGCCTTCTACGCCGGGTTGCTCACCCACGACCCGGGGATGTACCCGAAACGGCTGTTGCTGGCGGACGCGCGGCGGCGGGGCGTGCCGGTGCTGCCGCTGGACGTGAACCGGTCGGCGGCCGCCCATCATATCGAACTGGTGTCCGATGACGGGGTGTGGGGGCTACGGCTCGGGCTGTCCGACGTCCACGGCATCAGCGGGGCCGAGGCGGACCGGATCGAGGCGGGGCAGCCGTACGCCTCCCTGCGCGACTTCTGGGACCGGGCGCACCCGGGCCGCCCGGTCGCCGAACGGCTCGCACAGGTCGGGGCGTTGGACGCCTTCGGCGCCAACCGGCGGGACCTGCTGCTGCACGTGTCCGAACTGCACGGCGCACAGCGGGCCGCAGGCGTGCGCGGTCCTCAACTCCCCCTGGGGGGCGGCAGGTCCACGGCTACCGTCGGACTGCCCGACCTGACCGAGGCGGAACGGCTCAGCGCCGAACTGGGCGTCCTCGGCATGGACGCCTCGCGGCACCTGATGGGGGACCACCACGCCTTCCTGGCGGAGTTGGGGGTGATTCCGGCGCGTCGGCTGCGGGACACCGAGCACGGGCAGACCGTGCTGGTCGCAGGGGCCAAGGCGGCCACCCAGACCCCGCCGATCCGCTCCGGGAAGCGGGTCATCTTCACGACGCTGGACGACGGGACGGGCCTGGTCGACCTGGCCTTCTTCGACGACAGCCACGAACGCTGCGCGCACACCGTCTTCCACTCCTTCCTGCTGCTGGTGCGGGGCGTCGTGCAGCGGCGGGGCCCGCAGAGCCTGAGCGTGGTCGGGGCGGCGGCGTGGAACCTGGCCGAGCTGGTGGAGCTGCGGGCGGCGGGCGGCCTGGACGCGGTCGCGGCCCGCCTCGCCGAACCGGCCGGCAATGCCTCCGGCAATTCCTCCGGCGACGGCATTGGCGACGGCTTTGGCGACGGCTTTGGCGACGGGGCCGACGGGAAGCCGGCGGCGAAGGGGCCCGGCCGCACGATCCGCATGTCCACGGGGTACGAGATGAACCCCTGGGCCGACCTCCAGCCGCCGGGCACCGGCCCCGCGACCGGCCGCAAGCTGTGGCACTCCAGCCCGGGGAGCGCGGGATGACCGCCGGGGCGGCCGGAACCGCCGCGCCCGCCGCCGAGCGGGTCGTGATGTGCCTGCGCCCGTACCCCGCCGACGGGGGCCCGCTCGGGGCGCGGGAGTACGCCGGGGTGCTCGCACTGCTCGGGGGCATCACCCCGGCCGTGCAGGCCCTGGCGCCCGATGCCGTCCTCGCCGAAGTCCGGGGCGCACTGCGCTACTTCGACTGCGACGCGACCCGGCTGGCCGCCGTGATCCGGGTCCGGGCCCTCGCCCTGTACGGCGTGGACGCCGCCGTCGGGGTGGCCGGCAACCCCATGCTGGCCCGGGCGGCGGCCCGCGAGGCCCGGCCCGGGCAGACCCTGGTGATCCCCGGGGAGCCCGCCGCCGTACGGGAGTTCCTGGCGGGCAAGCCCGTCACCGCCCTCGACGGGGTCGGGCCGAAGGCCGCCCGCACCCTGTGCTCCTACGGCCTCGATTCCGTCGGCCGGATCGCCGCCGCCCCGCCCGCCGCCCTACGGCGGATCCTCGGCGCCCGGCTCGGCCGCGAGGTGCACGAGCGCGCCCTCGGGATCGACCGGACCCCCGTCCGGCCGGGAGCTGCCGCCCGCGCCGTCACCGCCGAGCGGCTCTTCGATCTGGACGAGCTGGATCCCGTACGGCACCGGCGGGCGCTGCTCTCGCTGACGGAGGAGCTCGGCGCGAAGCTTCGTACACAGGAACGGGGTCGGGGTCAGGTCTGCCGCGCCCTCTCGCTCACCGTCCGCTGTGCCGACCGCACCACGCTCACCCGGACGCGCACCCTGGCCGAGCCCACCGCGCACTCGGCCGCCCTGACCGCCGCGGCCTACGCCCTCTACGCGGGCCTCGGCCTCCAGCGGGCCCGGGTCCGCGCGCTGTCCCTGCGCGCCGAGGACCTGACCTCGGCGGAACGGGCCGCGCGGCAGCTCAGCCTCGACCCCGAGGACGAGAAGGCCCGACGCCTGGAGGCCGTCACGGACCGGGTCCGCGCGCGCTTCGGGCCGCACGCGATCGCCCGCGGCACGCTGGCCGCCTGACGGTCCGTCCGGCGCCGTACCGGCAGTCGCCCGGGCGACGCGCGAGTTTTTACTGACGCGTAACTTCCCTGTATTGCTACTCGCCCGTAATTTAGCGGCAGCAGCTCCCCCTTGTGATCCGGATCACGGGACGAACCCCCACGCTCATCCCCCTGAGTCGACCCGCGAGGAGATCACCCGATGCTGCCCTGGAGACGTCTGCTCCGCCCACTCGCCGTCCTCGTCCTCACCGCCGCCGCACTCGTCGCCCCCACCGGCGCAGCGCAGGCCGCGGCCGCCCCCAGCAGCGGCTGGAACAACTGGTCGTGCAAGCCGTCCGCCGCGCACCCGCGCCCCGTCGTGCTCGTGCACGGCACCTTCGGCAACTCCTGGGACAACTGGCTCGGCCTCGCCCCGTACCTCGTGCACCGCGGGTACTGCGTCTACTCGCTCGACTACGGTCAGCTGCCCGGCGTGCCCCTCTTCAACGGGCTCGGCCCCATCGACAAGTCCGCCGGACAGCTCGACGTCTTCGTCGACCGGGTCCTCGCCGCCACCGGCTCCGCCAAGACCGACATCATCGGGCACTCGCAGGGCGGCATGATGCCGCGCTACTACCTGAAGTTCCTCGGCGGCGCGGAGAAGGTCAACGCGCTGGTCGGGCTCGCCCCCGACAACCACGGCACCACCCTGCTCGGATTCACCAAGCTCCTGCCCTACTTCCCCGGGGCCGAGGACCTGATCAGCACCGCGACCCCGGGCCTCGCCGACCAGATCGCCGGATCCGCCTTCCTGCAGAAGCTGAACGCGGGCGGGGACACCGTGCCCGGGGTGAAGTACACGGTGATCGCGACCAAGTACGACGAGGTGGTGACGCCGTACCGGAGCGGCTTCCTGGAGGGGACGAACGTACGCAACGTCGTGCTCCAGGACCTGTGCTTCCTGGACCTCTCGGAGCACGTCGCCATCGGCCTCACCGACCGGATCGCCTGGCACGAGGCGGTCAACGCCCTCGACCCGGCCAACGCCGAACGGACCACCTGCGCCTCCGTCTTCGACTGACGGGGCGCAGGCGGTCCGGCACGGACGGGGCCTAGCGGCCGTGGCGGCCCGTCGTCGTACGCGCGGTGCGGCGGCGGGCGGCTGCGAACAGCGCGGCCGCGCCGACGGCCAGGGCGGCGGCCCCGGCGATCGCGATCGTCGGGGTGGCGCTGTTGCCGCCCGTCTCCGCGAGGTTGTCCTTGGCCGGGGCCGGCGAGGGGGAGCCGGCCGCGATCGGGACGGCGGCGGAATCCTTCGTGCCGTTCGTCTTCGGGTCGTTGTTGCCGTGGCCGTTGTGCTCCACCGTGGACTTGCCGGCGCCGTCGGAGATCTGCTGGTCGGTCGGGGCCGAGGGCTTGTCCGCCGGCTTGTCGGACGGCTTGTCGCCGGGCTTGCCGCTCGGCTTGGCACCCGTACCCGTACCGGTGCCGGTGGTCGGAGCGGTACCGGAGCCGCCGCCGTTGCCGTTCCCGCCGTTCCCGCCGCCCGTGCCCCCGTTGTCCTTGCCGAAGACCACGTCCGAGCAGGTGTAGAAGGCCTCCGGGCTGTCGGAGCGCTGCCAGACGCTGTAGATGAGGTGGCGGCCCGACTTGTTCGGGACGGTCCCGGAGAAGACGTACTCACCGTTCTGCATGCCCGGGTCGGTGGCCTTCGCGAACGGTGCGGGCTCCAGGTCGGACCAGGCCAGGGGCTTGGAAGGGTCGTAGCCGTCCTTCGTCACGTACAGCTCGAAGGAGCCCTTGTGCGGGGCCGTGCCCTTGTAGCGGAAGGTGTGCGCGCCGGCGGTCATCGGGCTGGCCGGCCAGTCGCCACGGGCCAGGTCCAGTCCGCGGTACTTGTCGTTGCCGGCCGAGCAGAGCTTCCCGTTCGGGATCAGCGACCGGTGGTTGCCGGCGGCGTTGGCGATGTTCACCGCGTTCCAGTCGTAGAACGGCTGCGTCCCGGCGGCCGCGACCGCCGCCTTGCACGCCGCCGACTTCGCAGACTCCGGTCCCTCGGCGTAGCACGCGGCCACCCGGCTGACCGGGTCCGTCATCGAGCCGTGGGCGACCGCGGGAGCCGCCGCGTACGCGGCCAGCGCGAGCGGGGCCAGGGCGGCGGAGGTGATACGCGTCAGCGTGACGGCGGTGCGGCGGCGGCGTGCGGGCATGGGTGATCTCCTTCGGGCACAAGGCAGGGGCGTGCCGGCGGAATCGGGCTCCGCGGTGCGCCGCCCCCCGGCGGCGCGACAACGGGCCCTTCCTGTCCTGGCCCGGCCAAGCTAGCCGCCCCGACCACGCCTTTTGCCCCCTCGAGCCCGCCGCAGCGGATCCTTAGGGCCCCCTTAAGCCGGGGACAAGCGCCGCCTCAGGAAAGGAGGTCTCTCACCTGTGCGGGCGTCCAGTTGCCGGCGGCGCCGGGGCAGGACGCGAGGTAGCCGGCGATGTCCTGCTCCTCCCAAGGGCCGGACTCCAGGAGGCCGGAGGCCAGGTAGCGCAGGTAGGCGCCCGACGGGTTGAGCACCTCGACGTCCTGGAGGCTCCACGGCGCGGTGAAGGTCAGCAGGGGGATTCCCTCGATCGTGCCCGGGCAGATCAGGGTCTCGTACCGCCCCGGGCCCAGCTTGTCACGGCCGTCCCGTAGGGCCGCCGTCAGGTCCAGGTCCGCCCCCGGCTCCGCGTACATCTCCTGGGCGGCGATGTCGGACATCTGGCCCACCGTCACCAGGTGCGCCCGTCCGCGCGTGCGCCCGGGGGCCGTGGGGTCGTAGAACGCCCGGCCCCCCGTCCACACCGGAGACTCCGTGGCGAAGTACAGGCGGCCTTCCAGCTCGACCGCGATCGAGCGTTCGGGCGCCCTGTGGTCCCGGCAGCCCGGGTACGTGCGTGCCGCGCCCGGCGGGGTCCCGCCGGCGATGTACGTGGCGAGGCGGTCCATGTGCATGTTGGACCCGTAGGAGGCGTACCAGACCCTCTCGAGCACGGGGATCGCCCCGACGAGCGGGGTGGCGGTGTGGACGGACACGCTCAGCTCCTCGCAGCCGGGGGTAGGGGATCGGGGATCCGGAATCTCCCCTGTCATATGCCTATCGGGTCGCTGGGGCCCGTGCGTATGGTGTGGCCCCGGACCATCCCGGGCCCGGCGCCCTCCCGGCTCCCCACGGGAGGGCCGCCGCGCGCCCCGCCTCCCGCCTCACCGGACTACGGGAGGAGCGCGGAAAGGCCGGCCGCGGACCGGGCCTGGTCGTCCAGCGCGTCGAGGGCCCGTACGGCCTGGGCCGCGGCCTCCGGGTCGCTCTCGGCGAGCCCGCTCTCGGCGAACTCGTCCTCGTCCAGCCGCAGCACGGAGCTCCCGTCCGCCGAGACCCATAGGTCGAGGTCCAGGTCCTCCACGAGGATCTCCCCGCTCTGCACCAGAGCCGGGCGCGTGACGTCGCAGTACCAGCCCTTGAGGTCACCGCCAGCGGTCCACACCTCCTTGACCGCGTACCAGCGGGTCCGCCAGAAGTGCTCGACGAACACGTCGCCCGGCTCGAAGCGCACGAAGCCGAAGTCCCGTACGCCCTCCGCCGCCCAGGGGGCGCGCACCGAGATCCGGTCGCCGTCGTCGGCGACCTGCGCCGCCGGGTAGCGGATCTTGGTCCGTCCGGCCTTGGTCAGGACGACGGTCAGCTGTGCGGTCACGGGGTCTCCAGCTTCTTCGTGTAGCGCGTCTCGGTCGCGCAGATCTCGTAGCCGAACCAATCGTTGATGGCGAGCATCGGGTCGTTGCCCGCGTCGTTGCCGGTGAATGCCTCGGTGTACCCGGCCGCGCGGGCCCGGTGCAGGGAGGCCGTCTTGGCGAGCTTGGCCAGCCCCCGGCCGCGGAAGGCGCGCAGGGTGCCGGTCATCGCCGAGGCGTAGCGGGTGGCGCCGTCGGTCTGCGCCGCGGTGAAGGAGGCCACGACGCCGTCGACCAGGGCGACGGTGGTCAACTCCTTGTCGAGGGTCGGGCTGTTCCAGGTGTGCGCGAGCCAGTCCTCGTAGTCGTCGAACTCCACCGCGACATCGCTCGGTTCGTCGGAGGTGGTCTCGGCGTCAGCCTCGAACAGTGGCCGCGGGTCGGCCGCGAAGGCGGAGCCGGGGCGCAGTTCGACCCCGGCCGGAAGGTCCCGCGGAAGCTCGGGCAGCGTGGCCGCCGCCAGGTCCAGGCGCAGGAAGTGCGCCGACCGGCTGGGGAGGTACCCGCGCCGCTCGGCGAAGGCGCGCGGGGCGGGCTCGTCGAGCACCCAGGCGAACACGTCCACCGCGTCCCGCGCGGCGAGGTGCTCCTCGGCGGTGCGGAGCAGGAGGGCGCCGGCGCCGAGGCCGCGGTGGGCGGGATCGACATAGACGTTGACGTACGACTGGCCGGGCTCGGGGCTGTCGTACGCGATGCCGACCTGGGCGGCGCCGATCACCCGGCCGTCCGCGGTCTCGGCGACGAGGATCCGGTGGTGTTTCGCCGGGTGGGCGGAGGAGAGCTCGAAGGCCACGCTCTCAGCGGTGATGATCATGAACGGCAGGGCGGCGCGACGTACGCGCGCGACGGAGCCCGCGTCCGAGGGATCGCCGGGGCGGAGATCACGGATCGATACGGTCATGGGGCAGACGCTACGTGCGCCTTCGCGACGGGCGCCTCCCAATTAACCGCCGATGAGGGACAATCACCCGCGTGACCTCGACAAACCTGAAGATCACCATCGACGGCTCGGCCGGGTCGGCCGCCCCGTACGAACAACTGCGCGCGCAGATCGCCGACCGGGCCCGGTCGGGGAAGCTCCCGGCGGGCTTCAAACTGCCGACGGTACGGGGCCTCGCAGAGGAGCTGGGG
Organism: Streptomyces sp. NBC_01439; assembly: GCF_036227605.1. Lineage (GTDB taxonomy): Bacteria > Actinomycetota > Actinomycetes > Streptomycetales > Streptomycetaceae > Streptomyces. Next base: position 7,264,864 of record NZ_CP109487.1, read on the forward strand.
CTGGCTGCCAACACGGTTGCGAAGGCGTACCGGGCGCTGGAGGCGGATGCGGTGATCGAGACGCGGGGCCGGAACGGGACCTTCATCGCGGCCGCCGGGGACGCGGTGTCCCGCGAGGCGGCCGCGGCGGCCCAGCTGTACGCGGACCGCGTCCGCCGGCTCGGCCTGACCCAGGCCGAGGCCCTGGACGCGGTTGCTGATGCCCTCCGGGCCAGGTACGCCGTGAAGTGACCGGCCCGCGGGCCGGCTGCCGGGGGCTCCGCCCCCCCGGGACCCCCGCGCCTCAAACGCCGGCGGGGCTGGATCTTGTCCCCGTCGCAGGTGGCAAGGGCGCGCACCGCCGGAGGCTAGAGGTACAACCCGGCCTCCGGGGCGTGCGGCTGTGGCGGCAGGATCGCCGCCGGGCCCGTGCCGCGGCGCAGGGCGAACAGCTCCGCCAGGCTGGCGCCCTCGCGGGAGACGCCATCGTCCGTGCCCAGCCAGTCCACCGCCTCCCGATGGGTCAGCCGGCCGACCTCGATGCGGGCCAGGCAGCGCCCCGGGCGGACCACCGCCGGGTGGAGCCGCTCCAGGTCCTCGTTGGTGGTGACCCCCACCAGGACGTTGCGGCCCTGTCCCAGCAGTCCGTCCGTCAGGTTCAGCAGCCGGGACAGCGCCTGCCCGGCCGTGTGGCGGGCCTCGCCCCGGATCAGTTCGTCGCAGTCCTCCAGCAGCAGCAGCCGCCAGCGGCCCTTCGCCGTGCCCTCGTCCTCGCCGATCGCGATGTCCATCAGGTAGCCCACGTCGTTGAACAGCCGCTCCGGGTCCAGGACGCAGTCCACCTGGCACCAGTCGCGCCAGGACCGGGCCAGCGTGCGCAGCGCGGAGGTCTTGCCCGTGCCGGGCGGCCCGTGCAGCAACAGCAGCCGGCCCGCGATGTCGTCCGGGGTCACCTTCATCAGCCGGTCCATCGCCCCGGCCACCGGCGCGGTGTAGTTGGGCCGCACCTCCGCCCAGGTGCCGGCCGCGATCTGGCGGGTCGTCCGGTACGGGCCGCGGCGCGGGGAGACGTACCAGAAGCCCATCGTGACGTTCTCGGGCTGGGGTTCGGGCTCGTCCTGCACGCCTTCCGTGGCCCGGCCGAGCACGCCGGCGGCGAGTTCGTCGCTGACCGCCGTCACGGTGACGTCCGCGCCCCGGCTCCAGCGCGAGACGAGCACGGTCCAGCCCTCGCCCTCGGCGAGGGTGGCGCTGCGGTCGCTGTCGCGCGCCGAGCGCAACACCGTGGCCCCCGGCGGCAGGAGCGTGGCCTCCGCCTTGACCCGCTCGATCGACACGCTGTGCGAGTACGGCTGCTCGCCGGACGCGAACCGGCCGAGGAAGAGCGCATCGACGACGTCCGACGGCGAGTCGCTGTCGTCGACGTTGAGCCGGATCGGCAGCGCGTCCTGCGGGTTGGCTGACATGGCGCCCATGATCCGGCACGCGGTGGCCCCGTGCACCCGTGTTTCGCCGGATCGGGTGCCCAAGTTCCCTCTTCAAACGCCATCGGAGTGAAGGTTCGGGTCGCAACTCTGCCCCGAACATTCTTGGCATGGACACTTCCGGCCATTCTCGGCTGCTTGTACCACGGACTCAGGAGTAACCCCCACAAGGAGCCGCACACATGAGCATGAACCTGTCGCGCTTCGCTGCCCTGACCTCCTCCCTCTTACTCGCCGCGGGCGCCACCCTGTTCGGCGCGGGCCAGGCGGCCGCCACCGCCCGGGCCGACTTCGGCTACGTCGCCCTCGGCGACTCGTACTCCTCCGGCGTCGGCGCCGGCAACTACGACGGCGCGAGCGGCAACTGCAAGCGCACCAACCGCGCCTACCCGGCCCTGTGGGCCGCCGCCCATTCCCCCCAGACCTTCTCCTTCACCGCCTGCTCGGGCGCTCGTACGGGTGATGTCCTCGCGAGCCAGCTCACCCCGCTCAACTCCGGCACCGACCTGGTCAGCATCACCATCGGCGGCAACGACGCCGGCTTCTCCGACGTCATGACCACCTGCGTCCTCCAGTCCGAATCCACCTGCATCAGCCGCGTGAACCAGGCCAAGGCCTATGTGGACTCCACCCTCCCGGGCCAGCTCGACCAGGTCTACAACGCCATCGACAGCCGCTCGCCCGGCGCGCACGTCGTCGTCCTCGGCTACCCCCGCTTCTACAAGCTGAACGGCACCTGCACCACCGGCCTGACCGAGGGCGAGCGGGCCGCCATCAACGGAGCCGCCGACCACCTCAACGCCGCCATCGCCAAGCGAGCCGCGAACCACGGCTTCACCTACGCCTCGGTCGTCGGCACCTTCACGGGTCACGAGATCTGCTCCAACAGCGCGTGGCTGCACAGCGTCAACTGGCTGAACATCGGCGAGTCGTACCACCCGACCGCGGCCGGACAGTCCGGCGGCTACCTGCCGGTCCTCACGAACGCCGCCTGATCGGCCCGGTCCGGTTCGCCGGTCTCGGGAGTCGCCGGAGCCGCCGGAGTCGCCCGGGCGCTCGCCGTCGGCGAGGCCGGTGACGGACTCGGTCCGGGGGAGGGGGCCCCGCTCGTCGGGGTCTCCTTCCGGCACGTCACCGAGGTGGCCACCCACTGGGTGGCCACCTCGGCCGCTCCCCGCACCTCCAGTCGGACCGCGTCCGCGAAGACCCCGTCCGGTTCGTGCGTGAGCTCCGTGTGCTCCAGTCGCCGGCTCTTCGGCCCGCCCTCCTCGTACGTGACGGAGCGCCAGTCGGGGCCGGACGTCCGCCCGCTCCGCGTGGCCCAGCGGTACTCCAGCACGACCGGGGTGCGCTCCACCTCGACGGTGGCCGTGAAGGCGGGTGCGTGCTCGGCGGGCGGCGGGCAGCTGCCCGAGTAGGAGGAGCGCACCGTGTCCACGTACACCGAGACGTGTTGCCCCGGCGTGGCCGGGGCGGACACCGACGCCGACGCCGGGGGAACCGCCGAGGGGGTCGTGGTGACGCTCTGGGCGGTGGTGGTGGCCGAGCCGGTCGGGGCGCCGCCGTTCCCGCCGCCCTTCCCACCCGTGTCCTCGCGGTCCTTGAGCAGCAGCCACCCCACCGCGACGAGGGCCAGCAGCATCAGCACGATCCCGATCGTCAGCACCAGCCCGGCGCGGCCCTCGCGCGCTCCCGGACCGGACGCGGGCAAGGGCGGCGGCGTCCCGTACGGCTCCGCGTGCGGTGACCCGTGCGGTGACCCGGGCCGTGATCCGTACGGAGCCCCGTGCGGTTCGTGTGCCCCCTGCCCGTGGTGCGCCGCCGTCGTTGCCCGCCCGTCCGGCCCCGACGCCGGCCTGCCGGGGGCCCGTACGGTCCCGCCCGCGCCCACCACGCGCAGCATCCGGGCCGCCTCCGCCGCGGGTAGCCGCTCGGCCGGGTCCTTGCGCAGCAGCCCCTCCAGCACGGGCTCCAGCGCCCCGGCCCGGCGCGGCGGCGGCAACTCCGCGTCCACCACGGCCCGTAGCGTGTCCAGCGCGGTGGCCCGCCGGAAGGGCGAGACGCCCTCGACAGCGGCATAGAGCATGATCCCGAGCGCCCACAGGTCCGACGCGGGTCCCGGATCGCGCCCCATCGCCCGCTCCGGGGCCAAGAATTCGGGGGAGCCGACCACTTCGCCCGTCATGGTGATCGCCGAGGAGCCCTCCAGGGTCGCGATCCCGAAGTCGCCCAGCACCACCCGGCCGTCGTTGGCGATCAGGACGTTGCCCGGCTTCACGTCCCGGTGCAACACCCCCGAGTCGTGCGCGGAGCGCAGCGCGGCGAGCACCTGTTCGCCGATGTGCGCGGCCCGCTGAGGGGCCATCGGCCCCTCGGCCTCCAGTACGTCCGCCAGCGAGAGCCCGCGCACCAGCTCCATCACGATCCAGGGGCGCCCGCCCTCGGACGCCACGTCGTAGACGGTGACGACCCCGCGGTGCGAGACCCGGGCCGCGGCCCAGGCCTCCCGCTCCAACCGCCGGTACAGTCGCTCCAGTTCGGCGGGTTCCAGCCCGGCCGGCGCCCGTACCTCCTTGACGGCGACCTCGCGGGCCAGCACCTCGTCCCGGGCCCGCCACACGACGCCCATCCCACCCCGGCCGATCGGTTCGAGCAGCCGGTAGCGGCCCGCGATGACACGATCGGAGTTCGATTGGTCACTCACGTGCGCCCCCGAGTGTGCTCCCGTGCGCCCGCGTGTCATCGGGCGATCACTCCAAGTTAGCGCAGTGCGAGCCGTGTGACCCCTGTCGTGACGGGACTCGTGCAGAGGCCTTTCTCAGCGTGACGTCTGTGCGGAGAGTAATCGGCGACTCCGTTGAGTAATCGTCAACTCCCCGTCGCCGCAGGGGTAATTCACACCACCGGGATACCCGGGGGCGATGCGGGGGCGATAGGGTTAACCTGCCCGGGCCGGGTGCCCTCGTACGGGTGGGGAGAGATCATGGAACAGATAGCAATGCGCAGCAGGCCGCCACGCGTGCCTGCCATCACCTGCGGCAGTAGTGCGACCAGTTCGCGCCTCGACCGCCACCTCGCCGTGCTGGGCGGTCCCGCCATCCCGCACCGGGAGGCGGCCGAGGCGACGCTGCTGATGCGCGAGCTCACCTCCCGCGACCACACGCACCGTCTGCGGAGCCGGAGTGCGCGCGTCTCGCTCTTCGCGCCGCTGCGCCGTCTGCGTCGCACGCTCTTCGGCAGCCGCCGCTCGTAACCTTCCCCGTACCGCAGCCGTCGGCCCCCGGGCCGCCGGCTCCCCGGCTCTACCCGATCACACCGTCCCGGCGCAGGTCCGAGATCTGTGCGTCCGCCATCCCCAGGGCGCGCAGCAGGGGCTCGGTGTGCTCGCCCAGCGCGGGCACCGCACCCATGTGCGGTGCCGCGCCGCCCGGCAGTCCGATCGGCGGCAGCAGGGCCCGCAGCGGACCGACCGGTGAATCCACCTCCTGCCAGCGGTCCCGGGCCGCGAGTTGCGGATGCCCGGCCAACTGGGCCACCGAGTTCAGTCGCGCGCACGCGATGCCCGCCGCCTCCAGCCGCTCGATCGCCCCGTCCGCACGGAGCCTGCCCAGCGCCTCTGCCACCACCGCGTCGGTCTTCTCCCGGTTCGCGGTGCGCGCCGCGTTCGTCGCGTATGCCGGATCTTCTGCCAACTCGGGTCGCTCCAATACCTGTTCGGCCAGCCGCCGCCACTCGCGGTCGTTCTGCACCGATAGCAGCACCCGGTCCCCGTCGGCCGTCGCGTAGGCGTCGTAGGGTGCGATCACCGCGTGCGCGAGGCCGGTGCGCACGGGCTGCTCCCCGCCGTGCATCGTGTGGTGCAGCGGGTGGCCCATCCACTCGGCGAGCGCGTCCAGCATGGACACCTCCACCCTGCCCCCGCGCCCGGTGACCCCACGGCGCAGCAGGGCGGCCAGGACCCCCGAGAAGGCGTACATGGCCGCCGCGATGTCCGCCGCCGGGATGCCCGCCTTGACGGGTTGCTCCGGAGTGCCGGTCACCGAGACCAGGCCCGCCTCGCACTGGACGAGCATGTCGTAGGCGCGCTTGTGGGCGTACGGGCCCTCGGGGCCGTAGCCGGAGACGTCCACGGCGACCAGCCGGGGGTAACGCGCGCACAGCGCGGCCGAGTCGAGCCCGAGGCGGGCCGCGGCCCCCTGCGCGAGGTTCTGCACGAAGACGTCCGCGTCGGCCAGCAGGCCGTGCAGGACCTCGCGGCCGCGCGGGTCCTTCAGGTCGAGGGCGATCGACTCCTTGCCCCGGTTGGCCCACACGAAGTGCGAGGCGAGGCCGTGCGCGGCCGTGTCGTAGGCACGCGCGAAGTCGCCGCCGTCGGGGCGCTCGACCTTGATCACCCTGGCGCCCAGGTCGGCGAGCTGACGGGTGGCGAAGGGGGCCGAGATGGCCTGTTCGACGGCGACGACGGTGATGCCGTCCAGGGGGAGCGGTTCGGTAGCCATGCGCCCTGCCTACCCGGTCGGACGGGCCGCTGTCACCACACCGGCGGCGATGCGCGCCATTGGTCACATGAGGCGGCCGCTGCGCGGGCGGTCACCGGCCGCGCGCGAACCTGCCGGTCGCCAGCGGCACGAACAGCGCGAGCAACAGCCCCGACCACAGCAGCGCCCCGGCCACGGGATGGGCCGCGGGCCAGGCGGCGCCCGCCGCGGCCCCGCCCCCGGCGTTCCCGCACAGTGCCCGTACGGCGGTGGCGACGGCGCTGATCGGGTTCCACTCGGCGACCGCGCGCAGCCACCCGGGCAGCCCCGCGGTCGGCAGGTACGCGCTGGAGAGCATCGGCAGGACGAAGGTGGCGCTGCCGAGCTGGCCGGCCGCCTCCTCGCTGCTGCTCAGCAGGCCGAGGTACGTGCCCACCCATGCCGTGGCGAAGCGGAACAGCAGCAGCACGCCCAGGGCCCCCAATGCACCGGGCAGGCCGTTCTCGATGCGCCAGCCCATCGCCAGCCCCACCAGCATCAGCGGCACCATCGACACGCCGGTGGTCAGCAGATCGGCGGCCGTTTGCCCGAGCGGTACGGCGGTGCGGCTCATCGGCAGGGTCCGGAAACGGTCCATCACCCCGCGGTGGGCGTCCTGCGCGGCCGTGAACATGCCGGTCATCAGGCCGTTCGCGGCGGTGGCGGCCAGTAGCCCGGGGACCAGGAACTCCCGGTACTCCGCGCCCGGCATGGCGAGCGCGCTGCCGAAGACGTAGCCGAAGAACAGCAGCATGGTGATCGGCATGGTCTGGGTGAGGATCAGCAGCGCCGGGGCGTGCCGGGCCTTTTGGAGCTGGCGGGTGAGGACGGCTCCGCCGTCGGACAGCAGGGTGCTCATGCGGCGTGCTCCTGATCGGCGCTGGCGCCGGCGTTGGGGACGTCGGCTGGGGTGTCGGCTTCTTCGGCGGCGTCGAGGGACCGGGCCCGGGTGAGGCGCAGGAACACCTCGTCGAGGGTGGGCGGGCGCAGGGCCGCGTCCGTGACCGGAACCCCGGAGGTGTCGAGTTCCCGGATGATCCGCGGCAGGGTGAGGGCGTCGTCGAGGACGGTGACGCCGACGGTCAGCCGCTCCTCGTCGAGCGCGGGCCGACCGCCGGTGAGCCGGTCGAGTACGGCGGCGGCGCGGGCGAGCGCCCCGCGCTCCGCGACCGTGACCTCGGCGCGCGCGCCGATCCGGGCCTTCAACCGGGCCGGGGTGCCGGTGGCGGCGACCCGGCCGCGGTCGACGACCACGATCTCGCCGGCCAGCCGGTCGGCTTCCTCCAGGTACTGGGTGGTGAGCAGCACCGTGGTGCCCCCGGAGCCCTCCCCGACGAGTTCCCGCACCGCCGTCCAGATCTGCTCGCGGGCCGCTGGGTCCAGGCCGGTGGTGGGCTCGTCGAGGAACAGCACCCGGGGGCGGGTGACGAGCCCGGCGGCCAGGTCGAGGCGCCGCTTCATGCCGCCGGACCAGGTGGTGGTCACCCGGTCCGCGGCCTCGCCGAGTCCGAAGCGCTCCAGCAGCTCGTCCGCGCGGGCCCGGCCCGCGCGGCCGCGCAGCCCGGCCAGCCGGGCGAAGAGCCGGAGGTTCTCACGGCCGGTCAGGTCCCCGTCGACGGAGGCGTACTGGCCGGTGACGCCGATGGCGCGGCGGACGGCCGCGGGATCCCGGGTGACGTCGTGGCCGGCGACGAGGGCGCGGCCGCCGGTGGGTGCGGTGAGCGTGGTGAGGACCCGGACGGCGGTGGTCTTGCCCGCGCCGTTGGGGCCGAGGAGGCCGCAGACCGTGCCCTCGGGGACGGCGAGATCGAGGCCGCGCAGGGCGTGGACCTCCCCGTAGCTCTTCTCCAGACCCTCACTAAGTACAGCGTACGTAGTTGTCATGTGCGCCACCGTACCTCACTACGTACGATGTACGTAACTAAGATGGTGGGGAGACGACGAGGTGATCTGAGCCATGACAGCCGGCGGGCGACCCGCTGAACCCGAAGTGATCTGGTCCCGCCCCCAGCGGGCCGGCCGCGGCCCCAGGCCCGCGCACAGCCGCGAGTCCATCGCGTCCGAGGCGGTGCGGATCGCCGACGAGGAGGGGATCGAAGCCGTCTCCATGCGGCGCGTGGCGGCCGGGATCGGCGCGGGGACGATGTCCCTCTACAACTACGTGCCGCGCAAGGAGGACCTGTACGAGCTGATGGTCGACGCGGTCAGCGGGGAGTACGAGTTCCCCCGGCCGACCGGTGACTGGCGGGCCGACCTGCTCGCGCTGGCCCGCGGGACGCGCGCGCTGATGCACCGCCATCCCTGGCTGCCGCGCCTGCTGAGCCCGGTCTACGGCTTCGGCCCGAACGCCCTGCGCTACCTGGAGTACAGCCTGGACTGCCTGGCTCCGCTCGACGTGCCGGACGGCGAGAAGCTGGAGCTCGTCGCCGCCGTCAACGGGACCGTCGCGACGTACGTGGCCAGTGAGCTGGCGCTGGCCGAACGGGCCCGGTCGCTGCCCTGGGGCGAGGCGGAGGAGCAGCGAGTGCGGACGGCCTGGCTCGGCTCCCGGCTGGCCACCGGGGAGTACCCGAGGTTGGCGGCGGCCCTCGGTGGTGGTGGCCCGGTCCCGGGTGCCGGGCTGGACATGGACGAGGTCTTCGGCCGCACGGTGTCCCGGCTGCTGGGGGCCTGGGGGGCGTAGGTCCGACGTCCGGCCGACCCGGCTCAGAGGAGGGCGAACTGCCCGCCCGGGCCTTCCTCCTGGTGGTCCAGTACCGAAGCCGGGTGCCGGGCCCAGGTCGGCGGCGGCAGCACCCCGGCCGTGCGCAGCGCGTCCACCGACAGCCCCGGACCTGCCTCGAACGCGGCCCGCTCGGGGGCCAGTTCGGCCAGCAGCGCCAGCGTGGTCACCAGGGCCAGCAGCTCCGAGGTCCAGCTCTGCGGCCACTCGGCCGGCCCCAGCGCGGCCAGGCCGTCGGCGCCTTCGCCCCGGTGTGCGGTGCGGGCGGCGAACCAGGCCGGGAGCACCTGCACGCCCTGCGCCTCGTACTCCCAGGCCCCGGCCGGCACGGGGGAGACCGTCCCGCTCCCGAGGCTCAGCGTCTCGTTCTCGGCGTCGTACGCGAGCTCGCGCGGCCAGCCCGCGACCGCCGAGCGGACGTACGGGCGGCGCCCGCCGGGCAGCCGGGGCGGCTCTCCGCCGCGCGCGCCGCGCAACTGCACGCCCAGTAGTCGGTGCCCCAGCTCCAGTCCGGCCCGCCAGCGCTCGGGATCGGCGGCGAGCGGGACCTCGTACCCGCGCGGGCCCGGGCGGCCCGCCGCGAGGATCCAGCCCAGGACGTCCTCGGGGGAGACGCGGCAGCCGTGGCGCGCGCCGAGCAGGGCCAGCAGACCGGGGGCGAGGTTCGGCTCGGCGCCGCCGGGGCGCCGGTGCAGGGGGCGGATCCGGCCGAGGCGGCCGATCGGGAGGTGTGCGGTGACCAGCGGATCCGGGGTCAGGGCGAGGAACAGCTGGTGCTCGTCCCGCACCCGCCAGAGCTCGGGGCGGGCCGCGTCGATGAGTCGCTGGTCGGGCAGCAGCCACTGCTCGTCGAAGGGCTCGCGGAGCACCCGTACGGGGTCGGGGCAGGGGCCCGGGGCGTCGGCGAAACGGGCCGTGGCCGCCGAGCGCTGCCCCGGCAGGGCGGCCGCCCCGGCGCCGGGCCTGCGGCTGCGGCTCGGACGGAACAGCCGCTCCTGCTCGGCGCCTTCGGAGCCGGTCAGGGCGGCCCAGCGGGTGCGCAGGGCTGCCGGATCGGGTGCGGCCACCCAGTCCCGTCCCAGGCGCAGGCCGCCCACGGACCAGGGCATCAGATCATCGAGCAGCGGTACGTCTTCGCTCACGCTGCCGATGGTAGCGACGGGATCCGATGGCCGGGCTGCGTCCAGGCCGAAGAGCTAGGCTCCTTATGTACACATATGTGCGGTATCGACCGGGGAGGCGGTCATGAGTCAGTACGACGAATACACGACCCCGTCACAGGCCGAGGGCGAGCGCCTCGACGAGGACATGGACGAGACCCAGCGCAAGCAGCGGCACCCCCAGACGATGCGGACCACACCGTCCCAGGCGGAGGGCGAACGCACCAGGGAGGACGACGAGAAGTAGTCACGGCGCGGCGCCAGAAGGGCGTCGGGGGCCGTGAGGGGGGCCATCGGGGGACGTCGGTGCGTCGCTGGTGGAGCGCCCGGGCGCCGTCAGTGCGCGTCGACCGTCACGGTGAAGGAGAACCGGTCGCCCCGGTAGCGGATCCGGGCCACGTCCACCACCCGGCCGTCCTCGTCGTAGGTGACGCCCGTGTAGTGCAGGATCGGGCTCAGCAGCGGCACCTGGAGCAGCTCGGCCGTCTCCGGGTCGGCCAGCCGGGCCTCCACCGTGTCCGTGATCCGGCTGATCCGTACCCCCACGATGTCCCGCAGGACCTTCGTCATCGGCCAGCGTTCGAGATCGGCGAGATCCACCGTCTCGGCGAATTCCGGGAGGACGGCGTTCTCGGCCCAGTTGGTCGGCTCACCGCTCTCCCGGTCGTGGCGCAGGCGGCGGTAGGTGATCACCTCGGCCGTGTCCGGGAAGTGCTCCAGCAGCTCCCCGGACACGGCCGTGCGGCCGTGCCCGAGGATCGTCGTGCGGTCGCCCGACTGCTGGGCCACGATCGCGTCGACCGAGCCCAGGAGCCGGACCGGGGTGCTGCGCAGCGCGCCCGGCTCGATGAAGGTGCCGCGCCGCCGGTGCCGGCTGATCAGCCCCTCGCCCTCCAGCTCCTTGAGCGCCTGCCGCATGGTCAGCACGCTCACCCCGTAGTGCCCGGCCAGCTGCTCCTCGGTGGGCAGGCGCAGCGAGGCGTCCGGGGTGCGCCCCAGTATCGAGGCGCGCAGTGACTGTGACACCTGGTACCAGAGCGGCAGCTTCCGGTTCAGTACCAGAGAGTCGGGGGCGAAGGCGGTCACGGGTGGTTCTCCGAAGGCTGGACAGGGGGGAGGTGCGGCGCATGCAGGGTACGGCGCATGCAGCGTATGCAGTGCAGGTCAGGCGCGGAAGTGGCGCTGCAGACCCTGCCACACGTCGTCGTAGCCGCGCTGGAGGTGATCGGCGCCGGCCGCCTGCGCGGTGGCGGTGATCGGCCAGCGGGTCTCGAACATGAAGGCCAGGCCGTCGTCGATCTTCTGCGGCTTCAGCTCGGCCGCACTCGCCCGCTCGAAGGTCTCGTGGTCGGGTCCGTGCGCGGACATCATGTTGTGGAGCGAGCCGCCGCCGGGGACGAAGCCTTCGGCCTTGGCGTCGTAGGCCCCCTCGATGAGGCCCATGTACTCGCTCATCACGTTGCGGTGGAAGTAGGGCGGACGGAAGGTGTCCTCGCCGACCAGCCAGCGCGGGGCGAAGACCACGAAGTCCACACCCGCCAGTCCCGGGGTGTCGGAGGGCGAGGTCAGGACGGTGAAGATCGACGGATCGGGGTGGTCGTAGCTGATCGAGCCCAGGACGTTGAAGCGGCGCATGTCGTACACGTACGGGACGTGGCTGCCGTGCCAGGCGACCACGTCGAGGGGGGAGTGGTCGTAGGTGGCGGACCAGAGGTTGCCGCAGAACTTGTTGATCACCTCGGTCGGACGCTCGATGTCCTCGTACGCGGCGACGGGGGCCTGGAAGTCCCGTGCGGCGGCGAGGCCGTTGGCGCCGATCGGGCCCAGGTTCGGCAGCTCGAAGGGCTGGCCGTAGTTCTCGCAGATGTAGCCGCGGGCGTCGGCGTCGAGCAGCTCGACGCGGAAGCGGACGCCGCGGGGGATCAGGGCCATGTCGCCCGGGCGGGCGGCGAGCAGGCCCAACTCGGTGCGCAGGAGCAGCCCGCCGCGCTCGGGGACGATGAGCAGTTCGCCGTCGGAGTCGCTGAACACCCGGTCGGTCATGTCGGCGTTGGCGGCGTAGAGGTGGATGGCCATGCCGGCGCGCTGGGCGGCGTCGCCGTTGCCGCCGAGGGTCCACAGGCCGGAGAGGAAGTCGGTGCCGGGGGCCGGCTCGGGCAGCGGGTTCCAGCGGAGCCGGTTCGGGTCCGCCACGGACTCGGTGAAGGGCGCCGAACGCAGGGCCCCGTTGTCGATCCGGGTGAAGGGCGGGTGCGCGGCCGAGGGGCGGATCCGGTAGAGCCAGGAGCGGCGGTTGTGGGTGCGGGGCTCGGTGAAGGCGCTGCCGCTGAGCTGTTCGGCGTAGAGGCCGAGGGGGGCGCGCTGGGGCGAGTTCCGGCCGATCGGCAGTGCACCGGGGACGGCCTCCGAGCTGTGCTCGTTGCCGAAGCCGGTGAGGTACTCCAGTGCCTCTGCCGTCTTCCTGGCTTGCTCGCTCATGTGCTGCTCTCCCGCTCCGTCGAAGGAATCCTATGGCTGACAGTAGGATTCCGCGGCCCGCACGTCAACGGCGGATCCGTGCCCGGCGCAGAGATCGGCGGGAAAGGGTGGGAATGGGGGAGGGGCTGCGGGTGAGGGTGGGGGTGGGGGGTGCGGATGGGGGGCGGGGCGGGGCGGGTGCGGTGATCGGGTGAGGCGACCGGCACCGCCGGTCGGCACCGCCGGTCGGCACCGCCGGTCGGCACCGGCGGTCGGCACCGCCGGTCGGCACCGGCGGTCGGCACCGCCGGTCGGCACCGGCGGTCGGCACCGCCGGTCGGCACCGGCGGTCGAAATCGGCGGTCGAAATCGGCGGACGGGAACACGGATTCGGTCGAAGGGGATCCCAAAAGATGAACATTGCTCTACTCTCACGCGCATGTCGTGGACCCGCAGGTTCCCTGCCGTGCCGGCGGCGCTCCTCGCCGCCCTTCTCGCCCTCCTGTCCCTCCTCGTCGCGGCACCCGCCGCCAGCGCACACGAGGAGCGCCCGGTCACCCTCCCGGACGGCTCCGGATCGGTACCCGAGTACCGCGCCGCTGAGCCCGACCTGATCGTCTGCAAAACCGACCGGCCCGCCTTCGAGCGCCGGATATCCGCCTTCCCCGACGAGCTCAAGCAGCGCAACCTCGCCCTGTACGAGCGGTGCGAGAAGAGCGGCTACCGACACCTGCAGGAGGCCGTCGACGCCGTCGACCGGCCCGGCATGAACATCGCGATCCTCCCCGGCCTGTACGAGGAGGAGCCCTCGCTCCCCGCACCGACGGGGGAGTGCGCCGCGCTCAAGGCCCCCCAGTCCTCGCTCGGGTACCAGATCCTGTCCTACGAGCAGCAGGTGCAGTGCCGTCACAACCAGAACCTCGTCGCCATCCTCGGCAAGACGAGCCTGCAGATCGAGGGCACGGGGGCGTCACGGCTCGACGTGGTCGTCGACGCCAAGTACCAGAAGCTGAACGCCATTCGTGCGGACAAGTCCAACGGGATCTACTTCCGCAACTTCACCGCCCAGCGCACCACCTTCAACTCGCTCTACGTGCTCGCGGGCGACGGCTTCGTCATCGACGACGTGCTGACCCGCTGGAACGACGAGTACGGTTTCCTGACCTTCGCCAGCGACCACGGGCTCTACAAGAACTGCGAGTCGTACGGGAACGGCGACTCCGGCATCTACCCGGGCAGCGCCTCGAACATCAACGACGGCCGCGGCTACGAGGTCCCCCGGTACTCCATCGAGATCACCGGCTGCCGCAGCCACCACAACATGGTCGGCTACTCCGGCACCGCGGGCGACTCGGTGTGGGTGCACGACAACGAGTTCGACCAGAACATGGGCGGCGCCTCGATGGACAGCGCCTTTCCCGGCCACCCCGGACTCCCGCAGAACCACGCCAAGTTCGAGCGGAACCTGATCCACGACAACAACCAGGACTACTACGGGTACGTCGCCGACGGCACCTGCGCCAAACCGCCGATCGAGCGCGGCTACGAGCGCGGCGTCGTCTGCCCTCAGATCTCCATGCCGCCGGGCACCGGCATCATCACCGCGGGCGGCAACTGGAACCTCTACGAGAACAACTGGGTGTACGGGCACCAGCGTGCAGGCTTCTTCCTCAGCGCGGTCCCCGCCTTCATCCGCGGCGAGGAGGCGTGGTCGAAGCAGACCGACACCTCCCACCACAACCGGTACGCCGGGAACGTCATGGGCAAGGACAAGTCCGGCGCCGCGCGCCCCAACGGCATGGACGTGTGGTGGGACGGCCAGGGGCGCGCCAACTGCTGGCAGGACGGACCCGACGGCTCCACCCCCGGCACGGTCCCGCAGTGCGGTGACCGCCGGGGCGAGGTCTCGGGGGCGTCCGCCCGCCTGGTCGGCGAGCCGGTCAAGCTGGCCCAACTCCTCGTTTGCGCGGACTACAACGTCCAGGCGCGCAAACTCCCGTCCGGCTGCGACTGGTACGGCGCGCGCGGACTCGAGCGGGTGGAGACCCAGCTCGCGCTGGCCGTGGCCGCGGTGCTGCTGCTCGTCGGCGGCGTCCTGTGGTGGCGCCGCCTGCGCGGCTCCCGCCTGGGCACGGCCGCCACGCTGGCCGGGCTGGCGGGTCTGGTCCTGGACGTGGCGGGCTCCACCATGTCCCTGACCGCCACCTTCGTCCCGGCGCTCGCCCTCCTCCTGCTCGGCCTGTGGTGGACGGGCGCCGGCCTGGTCCTGCGCCCCACCCGCCCCTGGCTGGCCCGCCTGACCCTGCTGCTGGCCGGGCTCACCCTGCTGGACGCCTTCGACAAGGCCGTCCTGATGATCCCCTGGACCCCCCTGAGCCCCGCCTGGGTACGGGCCCTGGTCGCCGTGATCTGGGTCCTGTGGGCGGTGGTGGCCTCGGCCCGCCCGGGCACCCCGGCCCGCCCGTCCGGCCCGGGCGGCGACCCCGCGGGCGACCGCGCCCCGGTCCCCGCCGGCCCCGCCCCGGCGCTGAGGGCGGCCGCCACCGAGCCCCCGGCGGCCCCGACGACCCCGGACCCCGCGCCGTGACCCCCGCCCAGGCCGCCCCGACCACAGGAGGCCAGCCGTGACCGACCGGCCCGACGACGACCACCGGTGCGACGCCTGCGGCACGCCGCCCCGCGCGGCCCGCAGGCTCGCCCGAACCGCCCGAACCGCGGCCATGCTCGCCCTCGCCCTGCTCCTTGCGGGCGGCGCGGCGACGGGCTGCGGCGGGCGGGCCACCACCCACCACAAACCCGGCACCAGCCACGAGCAGGCATCCGGAGGCGTGGGCACCCTGCTGACGACCACCGACGCCACCGGTCACCGGCTCCGCGAGGTCCCGGCCCAGGGCGCGCCGGAGGTCCAGCTGACCGTCCGCCCGGACTCGGAGGATGGCTGGAACCTCCAACTGGCAGTGAAGAAATACCGCTTCACCCCCGACAGCACCGGCGGCGCCGCCCTCCCGGGCGCGGGCCACGCCCACCTGGAGCTCGACGGGCGCAAGCTGGCCCGGCTGTACGGCCCCTGGTTCCACCTGCCCGCGGCGCAGGTCCCTGAGGGCACCCACACCCTGACCGTCCGCCTCTACGCGGACGACCACACCGCCTGGGCGGTCTCGGGCAAGCCGGTCGAGGGCACGGCCCAGCTGACCGCCACCGCCCCGGGCCAGCCGGGCGGACACAGCCACGGGGACACTCCGCCGCCGGGCCAGACCCCGGCGCCGGAGCAGGCCGACCGCACGGTCACCATCACGGTCCGGGACGGCAAGGTCAGCCCAGCTCCCGCCCGCACTGAGCTACGGCGCGGAGAGCGCGTGGCCCTGCGCGTCACGAGCGACCGCGCGGACACCCTGCACGTCCACGGCTACGACAAGGAACTCGCCCTGCCGGCAGGCCAGGAGGCCACCCTGATCCTGACGGCCGACCGCACGGGCCTCTTCGAGGTCGAGACCCACGAGTCCAGCCTCGTCCTCACCCAACTCCTCGTCCGATGACCCCACCCCGCCCCGAACCGAGCCCCCAACCCAGCCCCGCACCCCGACCTGAGCTCGGGCCGACGCCTGCGCACCCGGCCCAGCCGGCACAGGGCCCTGTGCCGGCACCCGGCCCCGTGCGCGCATCGGGCCTCATGTCCGCGCACGGCCCCGGAGTGGTGCCCAGGCCTGCGTGGTTCGGCGGTCCGTTCGCGTTCCGGCTCGGCGCCCGGTCCCGGCCGTCCGCACCCGGGCCGGAGTCCGGGCGGACGGGCCGTGTCGCCGACGGGACCGCGCTCCGGGCGGGGAGATGGTGAGCCCGCTCGGGCCGGATCTCGCCCCGGGCGCCACCGAGGGGAGCCACGGCCAGGGCGTGGTCCTTCACCCGGCCGATCCGTTCACCTCGCTCGCGCACGGGATCGGGTCCCAGCACGATCTGCCGATCTCTCCCTTCTACGCCTTCGCCGGCGCTTTCGCCGCGCTGTTCGTCTCCTTCCTCGCACTCGGCCTGCTCTGGTCCACCTCCCGCTTCCGCGGAGCGCGCTCGGGCCTCGCCCTACCCGCCGCCCTCCAGAGGGTGGCGGACGCGCCCGCCGTCCGGACCGCCCTGCACGGACTAGGACTCGCCGTCGCGGCGGCCGTCCTGCTCCACCTCCTCCTCGGGCCCGACGATTCCGCGCGCAACCCCGCTCCCGGCGCCGTCTACGTCCTCCTCTGGGTCGGACTCGTACCCGCCTCCCTCCTCCTCGGCCCCGTCTGGCGCCTGCTCAACCCGCTCCGCACCCTGCACCGCCTGCTCTCCCGCTTCCTGCCCCGCCGCGGCGCAGGCCGCCCCCTCCCCTCCCGGCTCGGCCAGTGGCCGGCCGCTGCCGGCCTGTTCGGCTTCACCTGGCTCGAACTCGTCGCTCCTGATCCCGCATCAACCACCACCCTCCTCATCGCCATCACGGCCTACGCCACCGCCCACCTCCTGCTCGCCGCCCGCTTCGGCGAGCGCTGGTTCGACGAGGGCGATGCCTTCGAGGCGTACTCCGCCCTCTTGGCGCGGCTCGCCCCCCTCGGCCGTCGCAGCGACGGCCGCCTCGTGCTCCGTAACCCCTTCCACGGACTCGACGCGACACCCGAGCGGCCCGGACTCGTCGCCACTGTCTGCGTCCTCCTCGGCTCCACCGCCTACGACGGCTTCTCCGACAACCCCTCGTGGATCAACGCAATACAGACCTCCCCCCTCGGCCGCATCCCCACGGCCACACTCGGACTGCTCGGTTCCATCGCCCTCGTCGCCGGCCTCTACTGCCTTTGCGCCGCCGCCACCCGCCTCGTCAGCGGCCCGCACCCCGGCCCGCTGACCGCCTTCGCGCACTCACTCGTACCGATCGCGCTCGGCTATCTCATCGCCCACTACTTCTCCCTCCTGGTAGTCGAAGGACCACGCACAGTAAGCATGGCACTCGGCACTGACAACGCCCCCGAACCCGTGCCACCCCTGGGCCCGGGCGGCCTCGCCGCCCTCCAGGTCATCGCCGTCGTCACCGGTCACGTCCTCGGTGTCGTCGCGGCCCACGACCGGTCCGTGCGGCTCTTCCCGCCGGCGAAGGCGGTGGCCGGACAGCTACCGCTGCTGGTGCTGATGATCACTTACACCGTCGGAGGGCTCAGTCTTCTGCTGAACTGAGACCCCCGAAGAACCGAGAAGCGAGGAGCGGCATGATGGACCCCGTGCCCCCCGTCCACTCCCTGCGCCGAGCGCCGATCCAGCAGCGCAGCGCCGACCGGCTCGCCCGGATCCTCGACGCCTGCGCCGAGCTGCTGGACGAGACCGGGTACGAGAACCTCAGCACCCGTGCCGTGGCCCAGCGTGCCGGTGTGCCGATCGGTTCCGTCTACCGCTTCTTCGGGAACAAGCGGGCCATGGCCATCGCCCTCGCCCACCGCAACCTGGACCGCTACGTCGACGGCATCGCGGACCGGCTCGCCGAACTCCCGGCCACCCACTGGCGGCCCGTCGTGGACGCGGTGCTGGACGAGTACCTGGCCATGAAGCGCAGCGTCCCCGGCTTCGCGCTCGTCGACTTCGGCGTTCCCGCCCCTCCGGCCGAGGGGCCGGAGGCGGATCCCAACCACCAGGTCGCCGCCCGGCTGACGGAACTGCTCTCCGCGCATCTCGTCCTGACCCCCGACGCCGCCCTGGAGCGGGCCGTCCTCGTCGCGGTCGAGGCCACCGACGCGCTGATACAGCTCGCCTTCCGGGCCGACCCGGCCGGGGACCCCGGCATCGTCGCCGAGACCCGCGCGATGATGCACGCGTACCTGGCCGGCGTGCTGGACTGACCCCTTCCGGGTCCGGCGCCGGTCCCGGCTCGCTGCCGCTGCCGCTGCCGGGTCGAGGGTGGTGCGGGTCGAGGGCGGTGCTGGTCGTCACCCGTACCCACTCGTGCCACACACCCCTCCCGTCCGTGCGTACCGGTCGGTATGCTCGATGTGTTCCGTGTGCCCGTGCCCGTGCCGCAGACCGCCGCCCCTGGAGGGCCCATGTCACGCACCGCCCTGCGCATCTGCCCCCTGTGCGAAGCCACCTGCGGCCTCACCCTCACCCTCGCGGACGGCGCGGTCACCCGAGCCCGCGGTGACCGCGAGGACGTCTTCAGCCGCGGCTACATCTGCCCCAAGGGGGCTGCGTTCGGAGCGCTCGATTCCGACCCCGACCGGCTGCGGGGCCCCCTCGTCCGCCGCGACGGCCGTTTGCGGGAGGTCACCTGGGAGGAGGCCTTCGAGGCCGTAGCGGCCGCCGTCCCCGCCCTGGTACGGGAGTACGGGGCCCAGTCGGTCGGGGTCGTCCTCGGCAACCCGAACGTCCACACCATGGCCGGCGCCCTCTATCCGCCCCTGCTGCTCAAGAGCCTCGGCACCCGCAACCTCTTCACCGCCAGCACCCTCGACCAGATGCCCAAGCACGTGTCCAGCGGGCTGCTCTTCGGCGACCCCTTCGCCATTCCGGTCCCCGACCTCGACCGGACCGACTTCCTGCTGCTCCTGGGCGCGAACCCGGTCGAGTCCAACGGCTCCCTGTGCACCGCCCCCGACTTCCCGGGCCGACTCAAGGCCCTGCGCGCCCGCGGCGGCACCCTGGTCGTCGTCGACCCGCGCCGTACGCGCACCGCCGCGCTCGCCGACCGTCACCTCGCGCCGCGCCCCGGCAGTGACGCGCTCCTGCTCGCCGCCCTCGCGCACACCCTGATCGAGGAGGAGCTCGCCGACCCCGGAGCGCTGGAAGAACAATGCGACGGCATCGGGGAACTCGGCGCCGCGCTCGGGAGTTTCACCCCCGAGGCCGTCGCACCCGCATGCGACCTCACCGCTGCCGAGATCCGCACCCTCGCCCGCGAGCTGGCAGCCGCACCCACCGCCGCCGTCTACGCCAGGATCGGTAGCTGCACCGTCGAGTTCGGCACGCTGGCGAGCTGGCTGGTCGACGTACTGAACATCCTCACCGGCAACCTCGACCGGCCGGGCGGAGCCTTCTTCCCGCTCTCCGCGACGGCCTCCGCGGGCCGCCCCGCGGGCCCGGGCAAGGGGTTCGCCCTCGGCCGCTGGTCGAGTCGGGTCGCCGGCCACCCCGAGGTCAAGGGCGAGCTGCCGATGGCTGCCCTCGCGGAGGAGATCGAGACCCCGGGTGACGGGCGGATCCGGGTCCTGCTGGCCATCGCCGCCAACCCGGTCCTGTCCGCACCCGACGGCGATCGGCTGGACCGGGCGCTGGCCGGGCTGGACTTCATGGTCTCGGTCGACCCCTACCTGAACGAGACCTCACGCCATGCCCACGTCGTCCTGCCACCGCCGCCGCCCTCACAGAGCGCGCACTTCGACTTCGCGTTCAACGGGTTCGCCGTGCGCAACCAGGCGCGCTACTCGCCCGCCGCCCTCCCGCTGGCGGACGGACGCATGGACGAGTGTGAGATCCACGCGCGCCTGATCCTCGCGGTTTCCGGCCTGCACGGAACGCCGCCGGGGGCGGTGGACGAGCGCGTCATTGCCGACAGCCTGGCCCGGGCCGTCAACGATCCCCACTCACCGCTCCACGGCGGCGACCCGCAGGAGTTGGCCCGCCTACTGACCGGCCGTACCGGCCCCGAGCGACGCCTCGACCTGATGCTGCGCACCGGCCCGTACGACCTGACGCTCGAAGATCTGCGGCAGGCGCCGCACGGCATCGACCTCGGTCCGCTACGGCCCCGGCTCCAGGGCGTGCTGAAGACCCGCAGCGGCAGGATCGAGTTGCTCCCGGACCCGATCGCGGCCGAGCTCCCCGGGCTGCGCGCGGCGCTCACCGACCGCCCCGCCGCCCTGGTGCTCGTGGGCCGCCGCCATCTGCGGTCCAACAACAGCTGGTTGCACAACGTTCCGGCCCTCACCGGAGGTTCCAACCGCTGCACCCTTCAGGTCCATCCGCAGGACGCGGACCGGCTCGGCCTCGTCGACGGAGGGCACGCCAAGATCACCGCCGACGGTGGGAGCCTGGAGGTGCCCGTCGAGGTCACCGACGCCATCCGCAGCGGTGTGGTGAGCCTTCCGCACGGCTGGGGACACGACCGGGCCGGCGCGCGGCTATCGGTGGCCGCCGAGGCGCCCGGGGCGAACGTCAACCAGCTGCTCGACGGCACCCGCATGGACCGGCTGTCCGGCACCGCGGTGCTCAACGGCTTCCCCGTAGAACTCACGCCACTGCCCTGAGCTGGGGTTTTGCTCGTATTGCTCACGCGTGGACGTCTTGTTGACGCGAGGAGGCGGCACCTACCTTCCCCCCATGCTGACCTTCCTCGGCTTCGCCATGATCGCGACGTTCCTGGTCCTGATCATGATGAAGAAAATGTCGCCCATCGCGGCGCTCGTCCTCATCCCCGCACTCTTCTGCGTGTTCGCAGGGAAGGGCACGCACCTCGGCGACTACGTCATCGACGGCGTCGGCAAGCTCGCCCCGACCGCCGCCATGCTGATGTTCGCCATCGTCTACTTCGGCGTGATGATCGATGTCGGCCTCTTCGACCCGATCGTCCGCGGCATCCTGCGCTTCTGCAAGGCGGACCCGATGCGGGTGGTGGTCGGCACCGCCGTCCTCGCCGCGATCGTCTCGCTCGACGGCGACGGCTCGACCACCTTCATGATCACCGTCTCAGCCATGTACCCCCTCTACAAGCGGCTCGGCCTGAGCCTCGTGGTGATGACGGGCGTCGCGGCCACGGCCAACGGCGTCATGAACACCCTGCCCTGGGGCGGTCCGACCGCGCGCGCCGCCACCGCCCTCAAGCTCGACGCCGCCGACATCTTCGTCCCGATGATCCCGGCGCTCGCGGTGGGCCTGTTGTTCGTGTTCGTACTGGCGTACGTCCTCGGCGTGAAGGAACGCCGCCGGGTCGGCACGCTGGTGCTGCCCGGCCAGGCGGGTCCGGAGGCCGCCGCGGCGGAGCTGGTTACGGCCGGCCCAGGCACGGCCGCCGCGGTCGTCGCGGACCTCGCCGTGACGTCCGCGCCCGTCGAGGGCTCAGCCGGATCCACTGCTTCCGTCGGACGTGTGGCTTCCACCGGGTCCACGGCTTCCACCGGGTCCACGGCTTCCGCCGGATCCGCGGCCTCCGCCGCTTCCGCCGCTTCCGACGCAGGTGCGGCCGACGCCGCCCCGGTCGGGAACGTTTCGCTCCCCGCGCCCGAGGACGGTTTCCAGGGGCTGGACCCGGACCGTCCCACTCTGCGGCCCCGTCTCTACTGGTTCAACGCCGGCCTCACCGTGGCCCTCCTCACCGCGATGATCATGGAGCTGCTGCCCATCCCGGTGCTGTTCCTGCTCGGCGCCGCCCTCGCCCTCACCGTCAACTTCCCGCACATGCCCGACCAGAAGGCCCGGATCGCCGCCCACGCCGACAACGTCCTGAACGTCGCCGGCATGGTCTTCGCCGCCGCCGTCTTCACCGGGGTCCTCACCGGCACCGGCATGGTCAAGCACATGGCCGACTGGCTCGTCGGTGCCATCCCCGAGGGCATGGGCCCGCACATGGCGCTCGTCACCGGCCTGCTCAGCCTGCCGCTCACCTACTTCATGTCCAACGACGGCTTCTACTTCGGCGTCCTGCCCGTCCTGGCCGAGGCCGGAGCCGCCCACGGGGTTTCCCCGCTGGAGATCGCCCGCGCCTCCCTCGTCGGCCAGGCCCTGCACATGTCGAGCCCGCTGGTTCCGGCCGTCTACGTCCTCGTAGGCATGGCCAAGGTCGAGTTCGGTGACCACACCCGGTTCACCGTGAAATGGGCGGCCCTGACCTCACTCGTGGTCCTCGCGGCAGGGATGCTTTTCGGCATCATTTGAAATCCGGCACCCTCTGGCCGGCAAAAACTACCGACGCTAGTTTGTAGGGTGTTCGCGAGGTCGGATCTACGCGCTCGTGCGTGCTCGGGAGGAATGCCATGAAGGCCCACGACGGGATGTACATCGACGGCGCGTGGCGGCCCGCCGCCGGCCGCGATCTGATCGAGGTCGTGAACCCGGCCGACGGCCAGGTCATCGCCCAGGTCCCGGCCGGTACCGCAGAGGACGTGGACGCGGCCGTACGCGCGGCCCGTACGGCCCTGCCCGGCTGGGCGGCCACGGCTCCGGCCGAGCGGGCCGCCTTGATCGGCGCGCTCCGCGACGCACTGTCGGCCCGCACGGGCGAGCTGACCGAGACCATCACCGCCGAGCTCGGGTCCCCGCTCGGCTTCTCGAAGGCGATCCACGTCGGAGCCCCGATCGCCGTGGCCACCTCCTACGCCGAACTCGCCTCCTCCTACGCCTTCGAGGAGCGGGTCGGGAACTCCACCGTGCTGCTGGAGCCCATCGGGGTGGTCGCGGCCATCACGCCCTGGAACTATCCGCTGCACCAGGTCGTTGCAAAGGTGGCGCCCGCTCTCGCCGCCGGCTGCACCCTCGTCCTCAAGCCGGCCGAGGACACCCCGCTGACCGCACAGCTCTTCGCCGAAGCCGTGCACGAGGCGGGCATCCCGGCCGGAGTCTTCAACCTGGTGACCGGAACCGGTCCGGTCGCCGGCCAGGCCCTGGCCGCGCACGAGGGAGTCGACCTCGTCTCCTTCACCGGCTCGACCGCGGTCGGCAAGCAGATCGGCGCCACGGCCGGCGCCGCTGTCAAGCGGGTCGCGCTCGAACTGGGTGGCAAATCGGCCAATGTCATCCTGCCCGGAGCCGACCTGGTCAAGGCCGTCGCGGCAGGCGTCGGGCACGTCATGAACAACAGCGGCCAGAGCTGCAACGCGCTGACCCGGATGCTCGTCCACCGGGACCACTACGAGGAGGCCGTCTCGCTCGCGGCCGCCACCGTCGCCGACTATCCCATCGGCGACCCCCGCGAGGCCGGTGTCCGCGTGGGCCCCGTCGTCAACGCCAAGCAGCACGAGCGCGTCCGCGGCTTCATCACCAAGGGCCTGGAGGAAGGCGCGCGCCTCGTCGCCGGCGGGCCCGACGCGCCGCTGGAGCAGGGGTACTTCGTGGCGCCGACGGTGTTCGCCGACGTCACGCCCGACATGGCCATCGCCCAGGAGGAGATCTTCGGCCCGGTGCTGTCGATCCTCCGCTACGAGGACGAGGAGGAGGCCCTGACCATCGCCAACGGCACTGTCTACGGTCTGGGCGGCGCCGTCTGGGCCGCCGACGACGCGACGGCCGTGGCCTTCGCGCGCCGGATGGACACCGGGCAGGTGGACATCAACGGCGGCCGCTTCAACGTGCTCGCGCCCTTCGGCGGATACAAGCAGTCAGGTGTCGGCCGTGAGCTGGGCGCGCACGGCCTGGCGGAGTACCTCCAGACCAAGTCCCTGCAGTTCTGATCCTCCTGATTCACCTGCCCGACCCGCCGCACCTGCCCGACCTGCCGCACCCGCCCGCACCGGAAAGACGAGATGACGACCATGGTCCGCGCCGCAGTCCTGCCCGCCGTCGGAGCACCGCTGGAGATACGGGACATCGTGCTGCCGGATCCGGGCCCCGGGCAGGTCCGGGTGCGGCTCGCCGCAGCCGGGGTGTGCCACTCCGACCTCTCCCTCACCAACGGCACCATGCGGGTTCCCGTGCCCGCCGTCCTCGGCCACGAGGGCGCGGGCACGGTCCTCGCGGTGGGGGAGGGCGTCACCCACGTCGCCCCCGGTGACGGCGTGGTGCTCAACTGGGCCCCGTCCTGCGGAGAGTGCCACCACTGCACGATCGGTGAGGTCTGGCTCTGCGCCACGGCGCTCACCGGGGTCGGGGCCGTCTACGCGCACGACGCACAGGGCACGGCACTGCACCCCGGGCTGAACGTGGCCGCCTTCGCCGAGGAGACCGTCGTCGCGGCCAACTGCGTGCTGCCCGCCCCCGCCGGGATCCCGCTCGCCGAGGCCGCCCTGCTCGGCTGCGCCGTCCTCACCGGCTACGGGGCCGTCCGCCACAGCGCCCAGGTCCGTCCGGGCGAGTCGGTGGCCGTCTTCGGAGTCGGCGGTGTCGGCCTGGCAGCCCTCCAGGCCGCCCGGATCGCACAGGCGGGCCCGGTCATCGCCGTCGACGTGTCCCCGGTCAAGGAGGAACTGGCCCGTGCGGCCGGGGCCACCGAGTTCGTGTTGGCCTGCGACACCACCGCCAAGCAGATCCGTGCACTGACCGCCGGGCAGGGCGCCGACGTCGCCGTCGAGTGCGTCGGCCGCGCCGAGACCATCCGGGGCGCCTGGGAGTCGACCCGGCGCGGCGGCCGCACCACGGTCGTCGGCATCGGTGGAAAGGAGCAGCAGGTCACCTTCCACTCCATGGAGATCTTCCACTTCGCCCGAACCCTCACCGGCTGCGTCTACGGCAACAGTGACCCGGCCCGCGACCTCCCGGTGATCGCCGAGCACGTCCGTGCGGGCCGTCTCGACCTCGGCGCCCTGGTCACCGACCGCATCACCCTCGACGACATCCCGGCCGCCTTCGACGCCATGCTGATGGGCAAGGGCGGCCGCTCCCTCGTCGTGTTCTGACGCCGTCAGCCGGGCGCGCCCGCCGCCTCGCGCAGCCGCAGGTGGCGGTGGGCTGAGCCGGTCCAGCGCCTCCTGGCCGCGCGGGTCGTCGAGCAGCACGAGGGCCCGTACCGCCTGGATCTGGATCTCGACCGAGGGATCGGCTTCGCGGGGTCCGGCCGTCGGGGCCGACGCGATCGGGCTGCGCGCCGTGGCTGATCAGCGCCTCGACCACCGGCTACGAGCCGCGCGCCGCTGCGATGGCCAGCGCCGACGGGCCGTCCGCGCCGCGTCGTCGGCCCGTACCGCGGTGATCAAGTCGGCGCCCCTCGTCACGCCACCTCCTGCAACGCCTCGTACCGCAGGGCCAGTCCGTCCAGCAGCGCAGCCAGGCCCGTCTCGAAGGCGTCCTCGTCCACCTCGCGGCCGCGCTCCGCGAGCAGGTGGGCCTGGCCCAGGTGTGGGTAGTCCGACGGGTCGTATGCCGTGCGGTCGTCCACGAATCCCCCGGCGAAGGAGGCCACCGCCGAGCCCAGGATGAAGTACCGCATCAGTGCGCCGATCCGGGTCGCCTGTGCCACCGGCCAGCCCGCCGCCGTCATCGCCCCGAACACCGCGTCCGCCACCCGCAGTCCGGCCGGCCGGCGGCCCGGCCCGCGCGCCAGCACCGGCACGATGTTCGGGTGGTCCGCCAGGGCGTCCCGGTAGGAGTGCGCCCACGCGTGCAGGGCCGCCCGCCAGTCCTGGCCGCCGTCGAACATCGACAGGTCCACCCGTGCGCTCACCGCGTCCGCCACCGCGTCCAGGATCTCGTCCTTGGTGCGGAAGTGGTTGTAGAGCGAGGGCCCGCTGACCCCGAGCGCGGCCGCCAGCCGCCGCGTCGACACCGCCTCCAGTCCCTCCGCGTCCACCAGGGCGCCGGCCGCCTCGATGATGCGGTCCCGGCTGAGGAGGGGCTTGCGCGGTCTGGCCATGCGCCACATAGTAGGGCCTGCCCGCCGTAAACTACCGGTGCTAGTTAAAGGCGCCGATCCCGCCCCGGAGGTGCCCGGTGAATCTGGAGCTGAGCGAGGAGCAGACCGCCGTCCGCAGGCTCGCCCGCGAGTTCACCGAGCGCGAGGTCGTCCCGTACGCCGCCGAGTGGGACCGCGTCGAGAGCGTGGACCGGGCCATCGTGAAGAAACTGGGAGCGCTCGGCTTCCTCGGTCTGACCGTCCCCGAGGAGTACGGCGGCTCCGGCGGTGACCACCTCGCCTACGTGTTGGTCACCGAGGAGCTCGGACGCGGCGACTCCGCCGTGCGGGGGATCGTTTCCGTCTCCCTCGGCCTCGTCGCCAAGACCATCGCCGCCTGGGGTACCGAGGAGCAGAAGCGCGCCTGGCTGCCCCGCCTGTGCTCCGGCGACGCGCTCGGCTGCTTCGGCCTGACCGAACCCGGCACCGGCTCCGACGCCGGCAACCTCACCACCCGCGCCGTGCGCGCGGGGGACGCGTACGTCCTCGACGGCAGCAAGATGTTCGTCACCAACGGCACCTGGGCCGACGTGGTGCTGCTCTTCGCCCGGACCGGCGACGAGCCCGGCCACCGCGGGGTCTCCGCCTTCCTCGTCCCCACCGACACCCCGGGACTGACCCGCCGCGAGATCCACGGCAAACTCGGCCTGCGCGGCCAGGCCACCGCCGAGCTCGTCCTCGACGGCGTCCGCGTGCCCGCCTCCGCGATGCTCGGCCCCGAAGGCAAGGGCTTCTCGGTCGCCATGTCCGCCCTGGCCAAGGGCCGGATGTCGGTCGCCGCCGGTTGTGTCGGCATCGCACAAGCGGCCCTGGACGCGGCCGTCTCGTACGCCGCCCAGCGCGAGCAGTTCGGCCGGCCGATCGCCCACCACCAGCTGGTCCAGGAGCTCATCGCCGACATCTCGGTCGACGTGGACGCCGCCCGCCTGCTGACCTGGCGGGTGGCCGACCTCATCGACCGCGGGCAGCCCTTCGCCACCGAGTCCTCCACCGCCAAGCTGTTCGCCTCCGAGGCCGCCGTGCGCGCCGCGAGCAACGCCCTCCAGGTGCACGGCGGGTACGGCTACATCGACGAGTACCCGGCGGGGAAACTGCTGCGCGACGCCCGCGTGATGACCCTGTACGAGGGAACCAGTCAGATCCAGAAGCTGCTCATCGGGCGCGCCCGCACCGGGGTCTCCGCCTTCTGAGGCCGCCCGGGCCTTCCGGGCCGCCCGGGCCTTCCGGGCCGCCCGGGCCTTCCGGGCCGCCCGGGCCTTCCGGGGTCGACTGAGTACCCGCATGAGTACGCGTGCGGATGTGCTCGCGCGCGCTCCGCCCGATGCTCGACCCATGAACGAGACACCGGTCAAGCAGCAGAGCACGGGGGCGTACTACGGCCAGGCCGTCGCCTCCTTCGGCATCGCCATCGGCGCCGTGGCCGTGGGGATCTACAACCTGGAGGCGAACGGCTGGGTCCGGGCCTTCCTCGGCATCGCGGTCCTCTACCTCACCACCTCGGCCTTCACCCTCGCCAAGGTGATTCGCGACCGCCAGGAGGTCACGCAGATCGTCAGCCGGGTGGATCAGGCCAGGATGGAGAAGATCATGGCCGAGTACGATCCCTTCGCGCCGAAGTAGTCGGCCCGGTGCAGCCGGCTCGCCGGGCCCGGTCGGCCCGACACCGGGCTCGGTCGGCCGGACATCGCTAAGCGCTTGCTCACCCTCCGGTAGGGTGTTCACTTCCACACGGTGAAGGGTGAGTGAGCGATGGGCAGCGCGGAGGAAGCGGTCGACGGCTACCGGCCGTGGTCCGAGGTCACCCCCGACGCCGCGCGGCGGCTGCTCGTCGCCGCCGTCGACGCCTTCGCCGAGCGCGGGTACCACGCCACCACCACCCGTGACATCGCGGGCCGTGCCGGGATGAGCCCGGCCGCGCTCTACATCCACTACAAGACCAAGGAAGAGCTGCTCCACCGGATCAGCCGGATCGGCCACGACAAGGCGCTGGAGATCCTGACCGTCGCCGCCGACGGCCCCGGCAGCGCCGCCGACCGGCTCGATGCCGCCGTACGGTCCTTCGTGCGCTGGCACGCGGCGCACCACACCACCGCGCGCGTGGTCCAGTACGAGCTCGACGCCCTCGCTCCGGAGCACCGGTCCGAGATCGTGGAGCTGCGCCGGCAGAGCGACGCGGCCGTGCGCCGCATCATCGCCGACGGGGTGGCCGCGGGGGAGTTCGACGTTCCCGACGTGCCGGGCACCACGCTCGCCGTGCTGTCGCTGTGCATCGACGTGGCCCGCTGGTTCAACGCGGTCGGGCAGCGCACGCCCGACGAGGTCGGCGGGCTCTACGCCGACCTCGTGCTCCGCATGGTCGCCGCGCGGCCGGGCCCCGCGCAGTAGCACCACCGGTTCCGGACCTGCGCAGCAGCTAGTACCGGACCTGCGCAGCGGCGCCCGACCCTGCGCAGCAGTCCGGGCCGGCTTCAGAAGTAGTAGCGCGACACCGACTCCGCCACGCACACCGGCTTGTCGCCGCCCTCGCGCTCGACCGTGACGGTGGCCGTGACCTGTACGCCACCGCCCGCCTCCGTGACCTCCGTGATCACGGCGATGGCGCGCAGCCGCGAACCGACCGGCACCGGCGCCGGGAAGCGGACCTTGTTCGTCCCGTAGTTGAGGCCCATCCGCATGCCCTCGACCCGCATGATCAGCGGTACCAGGCTGGGCAGCAGCGACAGCGTCAGATAGCCGTGCGCGATGGTGGAACCGAAGGGTCCGCCCGCTGCGCGCACCGGGTCCACGTGGATCCACTGGTGATCGCCGGTGGCGTCCGCGAAGAGGTCGATCCGCTTCTGGTCCACCTCCAGCCACTCGCTGGGGCCGAGCGGTTCGCCGATCCCGGCGTGCAGCTCCTCGGCGGACGTGAAGACCCTCGGCTCGGGCATGCCCTGTTCCTGTCTCTCGCGGACGACTGGCGGACGAATAAGCGCTTGCTCAGCATGCTGGGGGCGTATGCGTATGTCAACGGACCCCCGACTACGCTCGGCCGGGTGCCTCAGATTCCCGAGAAAATCCACGAGCTCACCGTCGGTCAGCTGTCCGCCCGTAGCGGCGCGGCCGTCTCGGCGCTCCACTTCTACGAGGCCAAGGGCCTGATCAGCAGTCGCCGCACCTCCGGAAACCAGCGTCGCTACACGCGTGACGCGCTGCGCCGGGTGGCCTTCGTGCGCGCCGCCCAGCGCGTGGGCATCCCGCTGGCCAGCATCCGCGACGCCCTGGCCCAACTCCCCGAGGAGCGCACCCCCAACCGCGAGGACTGGGCCCGTCTTTCCGAGGCCTGGCGCGCCGAACTCGACGAACGCATCACCCGACTCGGCCGTCTGCGCGACCACCTGACCGACTGCATCGGTTGCGGCTGCCTGTCGATGGAGACCTGTGCGCTGTCCAACCCGGACGACGCCTTCGGCGAGCGGCTCACCGGCTCGCGGCTGTAGCCACCGTCCGCACCACCAAGTCCCGGGCCGTCGAGACCAGTTCGGCGTTCGACCGGGCCGGCCGCCCGTCGGGCAGGTGCGTCACATCGCCCACGCCGGTCCGCACGCCGGTGCCGCACCGCGCGGCCAGCCGCAGCACCGGCCAGGAGGCTGCGTCCCGCCCGTACAGCAGCACCGGTACGGGAGGCAGCGCGCGCAGCCCCGCGACCAGAGCCGGATCGGCTGCCGCCAGCTCGGCCGAGAGCCGGACCCGCCGGGGATCGCGCACCGGCCAGGCCAGGAACCCGGCCAGTGGCTCCGGCCCGGCCGCACCGCCCAGCGGCACCACCGCGTCCACCGCGACCCCCCGTGCCAGCAGGGCCTGCGCGAGCTCCGCGGCGCCCGGCTGCCCGAAGCGGACCTCCGCCCGGTCCGGCAGCACCGTCCACGAAGCCACCCGCTCCAGCCGCCCCGCGGGATCGGGCTCGGCCGCGATCGACACCGGCACCGACAGCGCTACGCCGACCCCCGTACGCCGCAGCTCTTCCAGCACCGGTCCGACCACCCGCGGCGAGAGGCTCTCCCGCCCGCACGGCGTCCGCGGATGCACCAGCACCTCCCCGGCCCCTGCGCCGACGGCCGCGCGTGCCGATTCCGCCAGGGCCTGCGGCGACAGCGGCACGGCCGGGCCGTCCGCGGCGTTCCGCGAGCCGTTCACCGACGCCGACGCCGACGCCGACGCCGACACCGACGCCGACACGCGCAACGGGCGCGACATCGGCGGCGGCCTTCTCACGCGGCTCCCGCCGAGGGGATGTCCAGCAGCGCCGGGGTGTCCACCAGGGCCGGTCTGGGCACCACGATCCCGCAGCCCGCGCACACCGGCCCGTCCCAGGCCAGCGCCCCCGCCCAGGGGCCGACCGGAGCCACCTCCGGCCAGTGCAGTTCGGTGTCCCCGCACACCGGACACGCCGTGCCCGGCGCCGACTCCAGTGCCCGCACCAGCCTGCGCAGCACCTCGCCCAGCGCCCCCTCCGGCCGAAACCCCGGATCCGCGCACCGCACCACCGCGTCCCCGCTCCCGCCCCACGCCCACTCCGGGCGGCGCAGCCCGTGGTGCTTCTCGCGCCGGCGGCGTTCCGCGAACTGGCGCTCGTACTCCAGCCAGACCGCCCGTGCGTCCTCCAGCTCCTCCAGGGCGGCGACCAGCCGCAACGGATCGGCCCCCCGGTCCTCCGGGGCGATCCCGTGCCGGTCGCACAGGTGCCACCACGTGGCCCGGTGCCCGTACGGCGCGAACCGCTCCAGGCAGCGGCGCAGCGAATGGCGCCGCAAGGCCCGGTCGTTGCGCGCGTCGCGCACTTGGTAGGCCAGACTCCGGAATCCCGCCATCACACCATCACCTCCGCCGATGTGCCCAACATGCCCGGCCGGAGGCGGGCGCATGCGGGGGCGGACGAGGCGTGCGGGTGGCACATGGCCAGAACTCAGCGCCCCATGCGCCCCGCTGTCACCACCACCCGGGCCAGTTCCTCGTGGCAGATGTCGCTGTGCGCCCCCGACGGAGCGCCGCCGCGCCGCACCACGGAGCCCGCGTCCACACTGACGCAACCGGACGTGGGCAGCCCCTCGCGCAGCACGGTGTCCAGGCCCAGCCGGGGCGCACCCGGGACCGCCTGGACTCCGTCGTGCCCGATGGCGCCCCACCGCTCGTTGAAACCCAGAAGTCCGGCCGAATCGCCTGCCATCCGGGAGGCCAGCGGGTAGAAGACCTTGAGGGCCGAGTCGTGCGCAGAATGGCAGGCGACCACCGGCCCGTCGACCCGGCGCTGGAGCCCGCGCAGGGCGCCGCCGTTGCCCTTGTCGTGCGGCAGCCGGTCGGCGAACGCGTAGTGGGAGAATGCCCCCTGGAGCAGGGTCACGGATTTCACGTACCGGGCCCGGTCCGGCACCGCGCGCAGGGAGAAGGAAACGACGCGCGCCCCGAAACTGTGCCCGATCAGATGGAACCGCAGGGCGGGACGGGCGGCCGCCAGCTGGGCCAGCACGGGGCCGAGGCCACGTTCACCGACCACGCCCGCCCGCTTCTTCATCTTGTAGTACGCGGCCTGCCGCAGCAGTTCCTTGGCGCCGCCCCACAGCCCGCGCAGCCCGCCGCCGACCGTGAGCCCCGGACCGTCGGTGCCCGCCGGATCAGCCGCGCCCGGCGCGCCCGCCCTGACCAGGGCGACGGAAAGGGCCCGGCAGACCTCCAGCACATCGTCCGTGAAGATCGCGGGTACCGACGGCGCGATCGCCGCGGGTACCGCGTCCACCCCCGCCAACTCGCGCACCAGGGCCCCGAACTCGATGAACGCGGCCGCGGAATCCGGCTGCTCCGCCAGCAGTTCCGCCACCCTGTCCAGCTCTGCCCGGCGCTCCGGCCAGAACTCCCCGAGCGCCCGGCGGGTGAGCGGGTCCAGTGCGCTGGCGGAGCCCGGTTCCGCGAGGACGCCCGGCGGGTCGAAGTCCGGTATCGGCTCGTCGGGGAACCGGATCGCGGGCCATACGACACCCACGTACCCCAAGCGCACCCCCGACCCCACCAGCTCCTGGAAGGGCGTGAAGAACCTCTCGTACAGGCGCGTCGCCGTGGACCGGTCGCTGTTCCAGCCGTGCGCGAACACCAGCAGGTCGGTCGCCTCCATCCGGGACACCGCGCCCTGCGTGACCCGGTCCACGTCCCCTTCGGAGTCGAAGGTCAGCTCCGCGTACGGCCGGACCCCGATTCCGATCCCGATCCCGAACCCGCCACCGACGTCCGCCATGACGTCCCCCTTCACGCCGTGCCTCCGGTGCAGCCAGCATCCTGCTGCGACGCCCGCCCGGCCAGCCCCCGGGCACGGTCGGATCACGGATACAGCAGGTACCCCTCGCGCACCGCCTCGAAGCGCGCCAGCCCGGCCGCCCAGTCACCCGCGACCTCGTCCACGTCCGCCCCGGCGTCCACCAGCGTCCGCACTCGGTCCGAGCCCGTGAGCCGGTCGATCCAGTGGTCCGCGCGCCAGCCGAAGCCGCTCCACGCCCGCCGCGCCGTGATCAGCAGGCCGACCCCGGCCCGTACCGGGTCGAAGGCCGCCCGGTCGTGCACGATCAGCCGGACCCCGCCGCACGCCTTCCCCACGTGCTTGGAGAAGGTCGGCGTGAAGTACGTCTCCCGGAACCACACCCCGGGCAGCTCCAGCGCGTTCGCCGCCTCCGCCCACCGCCGGTCGATCCCCTCCGCGCCGACCACCTCGAAGGGCGTGGTCGTCCCGCGTCCCTCGGAGAGGTTCGTCCCCTCGAACAGGCAGGTACCGGCGTACGCGAGGGCCGTGTCCGGGGTCGGCACGTTCGGGCTCGGCGGCACCCAGGGCAGCCCGGTCTCCCCGAAGAACGACCCCCGCCGCCACCCGGACATCGCCACCGTGCGCAGCCCGACCGGGCGGTCCGCCAGGAACTCGCCGTTGAAGAGCCGGGCCAGTTCGGCCACCGTCATCCCGTGCGCCAGGGCGATCGGCTCCCGGCCGACGAAGCTCGCGTACGGCCGCTCCAGCACGGGTCCCGCGACCCGCCGGCCGCCCACCGGATTGGGCCGGTCCAGCACCACCACCGTCTTGCCGGCGAGCGCGGCCGCGCGCATGCAGTCGTAGAGGGTCCAGATGTAGGTGTAGAAGCGCGCCCCGACGTCCTGGATGTCGAAGACGACGGTGTCGATCCCGGCCGCCGTGAACACGTCCGCGAGCCCCTGCCCGCTCTTGCCGTACGTGTCGTACACCGCGAGCCCGGTCGCCGGATCCCGGGAGGCCCCCTCCGAGCCGCCCGCCTGCGCCGTTCCGCGGAAGCCGTGCTCGGGCCCGAACACCGCAACCAGGTCGACCCGTTCGTCCGCGTGCAGTACGTCGACCAGGTGTCGGGCGTCGGCGGTGATCCCGGTGGGGTTGGTGACCACTCCGACCTTCTGTCCGGCCAGTGCGGCGTACCCGTCCGCGGCCAGCCGCTCGAATCCGGTACGCACCCGTCCGGCCGCCGCCGTGGCTCCGGCTGACCCGGCCGCCCCGCCCCCGGCTGCCCCGCCGGCCTCGGCTGCCCCGCCGGCCTCGGCTGCCCCGCCGGCCTCGGCTGCCCCGCCGGCCTCGGGTGCCCCGGCGGCCCTGGCGGAGCTGAGTTGCCCGGCCGCCCCCAGCACGCCGCCCGCCGATCCGATGGCCCCCGCCAGTCCCAGCACCCCGCGTCGCGACACCGTCATCCGGCCACGCTAGGCGTCGCGCCCCTTTCCTCCTGACATACCGACCGGTTAGTCTGCCCGCGATCCGGCATCCGGCCGCAGGAGAGGTGGACCCCGTGAGCGCGTACCAGGACCAGCGAGTCGTCGTCACCGGCGCGGGCGGCGGCATCGGCGCCGCCCTCGCGCACCGCTTCGCGGACGAGGGCGCCACGGTGGTGGTCAACGACCTCGACCCAGCCAAGGCCGCCGCGGTCGCGGCCGCGATCGGTGCCCGGGCGATCCCGGTGCCGGGCGACGCCTCGGCGATCGTGGCCGAGGCCCGCGAGGCCCTCGGCGGCAGGGTCGACGTCTACTGCGCCAACGCCGGGCTCGCCTCGGGCGGCGACGCCTTCGCCGAGGAGGCCGTTTGGGAAGCGGCCTGGGACACCAACGTCATGGCCCACGTCCGCGCCGCCAGAGCGCTGCTGCCGGACTGGCTGGCGCGGGAGAGTGGCCGCTTCGTGTCCACCGTCTCGGCCGCCGGGCTCCTGACCATGATCGGAGCGGCCCCGTACAGTGTCACCAAGCACGGTGCGCTCGCCTTCGCCGAATGGCTCTCGCTGACCTACCGCCACCGCGGGGTGCAGGTCCATGCCATCTGTCCGCAAGGGGTGCGCACCGACATGCTGACCGCCGCGGGCTCGGCGGGCGAACTCGTGCTCGCTCCGACCGCGATCGAGCCGGAAGAGGTCGCGGACGCACTGTTCGACGGCATGGAGAAGGGCCGGTTCTTGATCCTCCCGCACCCCGAGGTCGCCGATTTCTACGCCGCCCGCGCCACCGGGCCGGACCGCTGGCTGAGCGGCATGAACCACCTCCAGCAGAAATGGGAGACCCGGTGACCCCTTCCCGGTACGCCGCCAAGCCGTGGCGCGGGCTGCTCGCCCCGGCCCAGCGGGCTCCCGTCGCACCGCCGCCCACCGTGCTGCACGCCTTCCGCGAGGCCGTCGCCCGGGCCCCCGAGCGCACCGCCCTGGCCTACTTCGACGGCCGGATCGGCTACGCGGAGGCCGACGAGCTCTCCGACTCCGTCGCCGGCCACCTCGCGGCGCGCGGCATCCGCCGCGGGGACCGGGTCGCCGTCATGCTGCAGAACACCCCGCACTTCGTGCTCGCCGTCCTCGCGGCATGGAAGGCCGGGGCCGTCGTCGTCCCGCTCAACCCCATGTACAAGTCCGGGGAGGTCGGGCACATCCTCCGCGATTGCGGGGCCGCCGCCCTGGTCTGCGACGGCGGCGCGTGGACGGCGTACCTGCGCGCGGCCGCGCGGGACACCGCCGTACGGATCGTGCTGACTGCGTCGGACCTGGACTTCCAGACGCGCGACGACCCGCGCGTCTTCGGCACTGCGCCGGACCGGGCCGCGGCCCCCGCCAGGCCGTTCGTACCCGCCCAGGCGGCCGCGCCCGACGCTGTGCCGGACGCCGCGCCCGACGCTGTGCCCGACGCCGCGCCCGACGCTGTGCCCGACGCCGCGCCCGACGCTGTGCCCGACCGGGACCACCCGGCCGATCCGGACACCGCCGACATGGCCGCGGACCTCAAGGTCGCCGACCTCTTCGCCGTGGCCAGCAGCAGGCGCCCCGCGCCGGACGACCCGGACCTCACCGCCGTCGACACCGCCCTCATCAGCTACACCTCCGGCACCAGCGGCACCCCCAAGGGCGCGATGAACCCGCACGGCGCGCTGACCTACAACGCCGTCCGGCAGGTGACCTCCCACCCCCTCCCCGAGGGCGCCACCTACTTCGCCCTCGCACCCCTCTTCCACATCACCGGCATGGTCTGCGAGCTCGCCGCCTGCCTCGCCAACGCCGGCACCCTGGTCCTCGCCCACCGCTTCGACGCCGGCGCCGTCCTCGACGCCTTCCTCGAACACCGCCCGGCCTACACCGTCGGCCCGGCCACCGCCTTCATGGCCCTCGCCGCCCACCCCGGGGTCACTCCGGAGCATTTCGCCTCGTTCCAGGTGATCTCCTCCGGCGGCGCCCCGCTCCCGCCCGCGCTCGTCGAGCGCCTGCGCGCCGCATTCGGCTTCTACCTCCGCAACGGCTACGGCCTCACCGAGTGCACCGCCCCGTGCGCCAGCGTGCCCGTACACCTCGAAGCCCCCATCGACCCCGCCTCCGGCACCCTCTCCGTGGGCCTGCCCGGCGCCGACACGGTGGTCCGCATCCTCGACGAGCGGGGCGCCGAGGTCCCCTTCGGCGAGACCGGTGAGATCGCCGTCCGCGGCCCGCAGGTGGTGGCCGGCTACTGGGGCCTGCCCGCGGAGTCCGCCAAGGCCTTCCCGGACGGCGAACTGCGCACCGGCGACGTCGGATTCATGGACTCCGACGGCTGGCTCTACGTCGTCGACCGCAAGAAGGACATGATCAACGCCTCCGGCTTCAAGGTCTGGCCGCGGGAGGTCGAGGACGTGCTCTACACCCACCCCGCCGTCCGCGAGGCCGCCGTGGTCGGCGTCCCCGACGCGTACCGCGGTGAGAGCGTGAAGGCGTACGTGAGCCTGCGCCCCGGCACCTCGGCGGAGCCGGCGGAGCTCGCCGCCTACTGCGCCGAGCGCATCGCCGCGTACAAATACCCGCGCCAGGTGGAGATCCTGCCTGTTCTTCCGAAGACGACCAGTGGCAAGATCCTGCGACGGGAACTGCGCGATCGAGGCTGAAAACAGTCGGACGGTCGTACAGCCGGTCGCAGTGACCAGGCAGGAACGAGGAAGGGAAGGTCAGCGCCATGGCGGCACGGACCACGGAACCCGCAGGCACGCACGAGGCCCCGGTACCGCAGCGGCTGCTGGCCGTCGCCACCCGGCTGTTCGCCGAGCGCGGCTACGACCGCACCTCGGTCCAGGAGATCGTCGAGGCGGCCGGCGTCACCAAGGGTGCGCTCTACCACTACTTCGGGTCCAAGGACGACCTGCTGCACGAGGTGTACGCACGGATGCTGCGGCTGCAGCAGCAGCGCCTGGACGCGGTGGCCGATTCCGACGCGCCCGTCGAGGAGCGGCTGCGCACAGCGGCCGCCGACGTGGTCGTCACGACCATCGAGAACCTCGACGACGCGATGATCTTCTTCCGGTCGATGCACCAGCTCAGCCCGGAGAAGTCCAAGCAGGTGAGGGCGGAGCGCCGGCGCTACCACGAACGCTTCCGGGCGCTGGTCGAGGAGGGCCAGCGTACGGGCGTGTTCTCCAGCGCCACCCCCGCCGACCTGGTCGTGGACTACCACTTCGGGTCCGTCCACCACCTGTCCACCTGGTACCGGGCGGACGGCCCGCTCACGCCGCAGCAGGTCGCCGATCACCTCGCCGACCTGCTGCTGCGCGCGCTGCGTCCGTAGCCCGAAGCCGAGGGCCCGTAGCCCCTCCGGCGCCCGACGGGTACGGGCCGGGGAACTACGGGCCGGGGGACTACGGGCTGCCGGCTAGGGGCCTTCGACTACGGGGCCACCTTCAGGAGCTTGTTCGCCGTGCCCGCCGACGGGTTGGTGACCGCTCCGGACGTGGCCGCCCCCGTCAGCGCCGCGGCCGCCTGCGCCGGAGTCGCGGACGGGTGCCCCGCCAGGTAGACCGCTGCGGCGCCGGCCGCGTGCGGGGCCGCCATGGACGTGCCGGAGATGGTCTTCGTCCCCGTGTCGCTGTCGTTCCAGGTGGACGTGATGTCCGAGCCCGGCGCGTACAGGTCCACCACGGAGCCGAAGTTCGAGAACGAGGACTGCTCGTCGTCGATCGTGCTGGACGCCACCGTGATCGCCTCGGTGACCCGGGACGGCGAGCCCTGGCCGGCGTCGGCCGACTCGTTGCCGGCCGCCACGGTGAAGGTGACGCCCGCGGCGACGGCCCGGCGCACCGCCTCGTCGAGGGCCTCGTCGGCACCGCCACCCAGGCTCATGTTGGCCACCGACGGCCCCGAGTGGTTCTTGGTGACCCAGTCGATCCCGGCGACCACCTGCTCGGTGGTGCCGGAGCCGTTGTCGTCCAGCACCCGCACCGCGACCACCTTCGCCTTCTTGGCGACCCCGTGCGAGGTCCCCGCGATGGTGCCGGCCACGTGCGTGCCATGGCCGTTGCCGTCGTCGGCGCTGTCGTCGTTGTCCACCGCGTCGAACCCGGACGTCGCGCGGCCGCCGAAGTCCTTGTGGGTGGTGCGCACGCCGGTGTCGATGACGTACGCCGTCACGCCCTCGCCGCCGCCGTCGGGGTAGGTGTACTTCTTGTCGCCCGCCTGTGCGGTCTGGTCGATCCGGTCCAGACCCCATGACGGCGGGTTGGTCTGGGTGGCGTTGATGGTGAACTTCTTGTTCTGCACGACCTTGCCGACGGCCGGGTCCGCGGCGAGCCGCTTCGCCTCGGTTTCGCTCAGGCCCTCGGCCGAGAAACCGTTGACCCCGGAGCCGTAGGAGCGCTTCAGTTCGCCGCCGTACTTGCGGGCGAGCTGTTCCTTGTTCGCGGATGCGTCGAGTATGACGACGTAACTCCCGCTGATCGCGCCGGGTGCGCCGAGGCCGTACACCGTGCCTTCGGCCGGGGTTGCCGCTCCCGCGAGGGGGGGTGGCGAGCAGGGCCACGGCGGCCGCTGTGGCTGCTCCCGTACCGACTGCCGCGTACCGGAAACCGCGCGAGCGCTTGTGAGTTGCCATCTGGAGGGTTCTCCTCGTGTTGACGTTGGGGGCGTCAGACCTTCTGGAGAACCCTCTTCCGATTGACAGGCGCAAATCAAGAACGCTTTGGGGTTATGGGGTTGTTCAACAAGGTTTCTTAAAGGGTCCGCCGCACCGCCTTCACCTCGTACACAGGTTCCCGTGAACTCCCGCACGATTCCGACACGTTCACGAGCGGCCGACCGCGTACCGCTTCAACTCCCGCCGCGCCAACGACCGCTGGTGCACCTCGTCCGGCCCGTCGGCCAGCCGCAGGGTCCGCGCCGCCGCCCACAGTTCGGCCAGCGGGAAGTCCTGGCTCACCCCGCCCGCGCCGTGCAGCTGCACCGCGTCGTCCAAGATCCGCACCACCGCCCGCGGGGTCGCGATCTTGATGGCCTGGATCTCGGTGTGCGCGCCCCGGTTGCCGACCGTGTCCATCAGCCAGGCCGTCTTCAGCACCAGCAGCCGCAGCTGTTCCACCGTCACCCGGGCGTCGGCGATCCAGTTCTGTACGACGCCCTGGGCGGCCAGTGGCTTGCCGAAGGCGGTACGTTCCACCGCGCGCCGGCACATCAACTCGATGGCCCGCTCCGCCATCCCGATCAGCCGCATGCAGTGGTGGATGCGGCCCGGGCCGAGCCGGGCCTGGGCAATGGCGAAGCCGGACCCCTCTTCGCCGATCAGGTTCGCCGCCGGGACCCGGGCCCCGTCGAAGACCACCTCGGCGTGGCCGCCGTGGTCGTGGTCCTCGTACCCGTACACCGTCATGGCCCGGCGCACCTCGACCCCGGGGGTGTCACGCGGCACCAGGACCATCGACTGCTGGCGGCGCGGATCGGCGCCCTCGGGGTCCGTCTTGCCCATCACGATGAAGACCTCGCAGTTCGGGTTCATCGCCCCGGAGATAAACCACTTGCGGCCGGTGACCACGTACGCGTCACCGTCCGCCGAGCGCTCGATGCGGGTCTCGATGTTCGTCGCGTCCGAGGAGGCCACCTCGGGCTCGGTCATCGCGAAGGCGGAGCGGATCTCCCCGGCCAGCAGGGGCTCCAGCCACCGCTTCCTCTGCTCCTCGTTCCCGAACTGGGCGAGCAGCTCCATGTTCCCGGTGTCCGGGGCCGCGCAGTTGGTGGCCGTCGGAGCCAGGTGCGGGCTGCGGCCGGTGATCTCGGCGAGCGGCGCGTACTGGAGGTTGGTCAGCCCCGCGCCGTGCTCGGCATGGGGGAGGAAGAGGTTCCACAGGCCCTGGCGGCGTGCCTCGGCCTTCAGTTCACCGAAGACGGCCGGGGTGTCCCAGGGCGAGGCCAGCCGTGCGCGCTGCTCGGCGGCGACGGGCTCCGCCGGGTAGACGTACTCCTCCATGAACGCGAGCAGCCGCTCGCGGAGTTCCTCGGTCCGGGCGTCGAATGCGAAATCCATGGGTGGGTGCCTCAGCCTTCCTGGCGGTTCTGGAGCGTGGTCAGTCCGTGCTCGATGAAGACCGGGACCAGTTCGCCGATCCGGTCGAAGCCCGCCCCGACGGTCTGGCCCAACGTGTAGCGGTAGTGGATGCCCTCGAGGATCACGGCGAGCTTGAACCAGGCGAAGGCCGTGTACCAGGCGATCGCCCCGGTGTCCCGGCCCGAGCGGGCGGCGTACCGCTCGACGAGTTCGGCCGGCGTCGGATGGCCCGGCGCACCGCTCGTCGTACTGACCGGCGATCCGGTCAGGCCCAGGTCCGAGCTGTACATCACCAGCAGCCCGAGGTCGGTCAGCGGATCCCCGAGCGTGGACATCTCCCAGTCCAGCACCGCGCGGACGGTGTCGGGGCCGGACGGGGATCCGCCGATCAGGACGTTGTCGAGGCGGAAGTCCCCGTGCACCACGGTCGGGGCGGGGGAGTCGGGCAGCGTCCGGCCGAGCGCGCCGTGCAGCTCGTCGATCCCGGCGAGCTCCCGGCCCCGGGAGGCCGCGAGCTGCTTGCCCCAGCGGCGCAGCTGCCGGTCCAGGAAGCCCTCGGGCCGGCCGAAGTCGGCCAGGCCCACCGCTTCCGGGTCCACCGCGTGGAGGTCCACCAGGGTGTCCACCAGGCCCAGCACCGCCCGCCGGGTCCGCTCCGGGCCGATCGCGGCGAGCTGCTCGGCCGTCCGGTACGGCACCCCGTCCACGAACTCCATGACGTAGAACGGCGCCCCGAGCACGGCCTCGTCCTCGCACAGGAGCAGCGGCTCGGGCACCGGCACCGCCGTGCCGTGCAGCGCCTCGATGACCCGGTGCTCGCGCCGCATGTCGTGCGCGGTGGCCAGTACGTGGCCCAGCGGCGGCCGGCGGACCACCCAGCGGGCACTCCCGTCGGTGATCTCGTACGTGAGGTTCGACCGGCCGCCTTCGATGAGCCGGCCGCGCAGCGTCCCGGTCACGAGGCCCGGCCTGACCCGGTCGAGATGACCGCGCAGCCGCTCCAGATCCAGACCGCGCGGGTCGGCCGGGGCTGAGGTCATGGTGCGCACCTCCGTGCGATTCGACGAGACGGGAAGAAGGGCGACGGCGCGTCGGAGCGTCGTCGCGAGCCATCATGCCGACCAGTCGGTATGTCGTCTAGAGGTCGGGCGGAAAGAAAACTCCCCGCCCGCCGACATCCACCGACATCCGGCGATGCCCGGTGCCGTCAGGCGTGGCAGAGGATCGGTGTTCCGCCGTTCATCACCGTCATGTCCGTCAGGACCGCCAGGATGTCCAGCGGCGCGCCCTCCGGCCGGCCGGCCAGTTCCGCGTACGCCCGGTGCACGTTCGCCACCAGCCGCTCGCTCTCCCGCCAGGAGCCGAACTCGCCGAGGTCGGCCTGCTGGGCCACCTCCAGCGGCGACAGCCCCTTCGCCCGCCCCTCCCGGGCGAGTTCGGCCACGTACCGCAGGTAGCGCTCGGTGGAGTCGTAGGCCGAGGGGTCGGTCAGGGGTCCGTGGCCCGGTACGACGGTCTCCGCATCCAGCGAACGCAAGCGCTCCAGCGCCCGCAGCGAGCCGGCGAGGGAACCCATCGCCAGGAACGGCGTCCCCCCAGCGAAGACCAGGTCGCCGGTGAAGACCACCCGCTGCCCGGGCAGCCACACGACCGAGTCCCCGGTGGTGTGCGCGACGCCCGGGTGGATGACCTGCACCTCCGTCGCGCCGACGTGCAAGGTCGCCCGGTCGCTGTAGGTGAGATCGGGCGGCACGATGTCGATCGCGCCGAAGTCCGTGGCGGGCCAGATCAGCTCCAGCTGGTGCCCGGCCGCGAGCTGCTCGGACCGTGCGTTGTCGTGCCCGAGGACCAGTGCCTCGGGGGCGAACACGCCGTTCCCGTACGTGTGGTCGCCGTGGTGGTGGGTGTTGACCACGGTGCGGGGGAGCGGCGCCCCGGCCGCCTGGACGGCGGCGCGCAGGGCCAGGGCCCGGCGCTCGGTGGCGGCGGTGTCCACGAGCAGGGTCCGGCCCCCGTCGGTCACGAATCCGGCGTTGTTGAGGCACCAGCCGCCGTCCGGCTGGACGTAGGCGTACACCCCCGGTGCCGGCTGGACGAGGTACGGCTCTTCGGCGGACATCTGCGCTCTCCCCGGGTCGCTTCCACGAACGGTCGGCATCCTGCCAGCCGTTGCCGCGCCGGGGGAGGGCGGGTGCCGCACCCGACCGGACCTCCAGCCGGCGGTCCGGTCGACGGTCCGGTCGGGAGCCGCTTCGGGAGTCCGGTCAGTGGTACCGGTCAGTGGTCGTCGTAGTGCCCGTCGTGCTCCGCGTGCCGGTGCCCGTCGTGCAGGTAGTCCACGTGATCGCCGTGCCGGACCGTTTCGTGCCCGCAGTCTGCCCCGTGCGCGTGCGCGTGGCCTTCGTGCGCGGTGTGCCCGCTGGGCTCGCACTCGTCCCAGTGCCCCGAGTGCTCCCGGTGCAGGTGGCCGTCGTGCGCGTAGTCGACGTGGTCGCCGTGCGAGACCGCCTGGTGCCCGCAGTCCGCGCCGTGCGTGTGCTGGTGCGTGGGGTGTTCGTGGTGCAGGGTCGTCATGGCGCCGAGGTTAGTGTGAATTGCCGGGTATCGCCCGTTCTGTCGTAGTGGCGCGGCGAAACGTGATCATCGCACCGGCCGGTGGCTCAGAAGATCACCGTGATCGCGAAAGCCGCGAATGCCACCGTGCACGCCACCACCGCCAGGGCCGCCCGCGGCGCGAGGTCCCGCGGCCGGCCGGCCGCCAGCGCCCGGATCCGCCGGTGCGCCACCCACAGGAACGCCAGCCAGATCAGCGCGATGGCCGCCGCCCCGGCCAGCTCCACCGGCGCGCCCGTCCCGCGCAACGCCTGCCGCACCGCCAGCACCGCCACCACCGAGGAGGCCAGCGTCGTGCGCCGCCATGCGAGCCGGGTCCGCTCGGGCTGGAGTCCGGCATCGCGGTCCGTGCCCGAGGTGCTCACCGGCCCACGGTCCAACCCAGCAGCACGACCACCACCATCATCACCGCCACCAGCCCCACGCCCAGGCTCAGCAGCACCGGGAAGCGCGACAGCGGCAGGTCCTCACCCCGCCGCATCGCCCGCTCGCACCGCACCCAGTGGTTCACCGCCCGCAGCGCGCAGGCCGCGCCCACCGCGAGCAGCGTGAAGGCCATCCCGACCCGCACCCCCCAGCGCAGGTCCGGCAGGAACTGGTCGACGGCGAAACCGCCGCCCACCAGGGCCAGCGAGGTCCGGATCCAGGCGAGGAAGGTCCGCTCGTTGGCCAGCGAGAAGCGGTAGTCCGGGGTCTCGCCCTCGTCCCTCAGCCGCGAGGGTGCGAACCAGAGGCGCACGTCCTTGACGAAGTCGATCACCCGATAAATCTACAAGCGGGATTCCGGATGCGCGCGCAGCCGCCGGTACGCCTCCAGCCCGTCCGGCACCCAGGCCCACTTCCCGCCGTCCACCCGCCGGTCCAGTTCCTCCTGGGTGAGGTACGCGTGCCAGTCGACCTCCGAGACCTGCGGGTCCACGGGCAGCTCGCACCGCACCTCGTGCACGTACGACCACCAGGCCCCGCCCGGGCCCTCGTACAGGAACTTGAACAGCGGCGTCGGCTGCGCCAGCCCCCGCACCCCTAGCTCCTC
Source organism: Streptomyces sp. NBC_01439 (assembly GCF_036227605.1). GTDB lineage: Bacteria > Actinomycetota > Actinomycetes > Streptomycetales > Streptomycetaceae > Streptomyces. The sequence continues at coordinate 7,308,190 of NZ_CP109487.1, forward strand.
CTCGGCCTCGCGCAGCGCGGCCTGCGGGTAGTCCTCGCCGGCGCCCAGCACCCCGCCCACGAACATGTCGTAGTGCGCGGGGAAGACCAGCTTCGAGGCGGTCCGCCGGTGTACGAAGATCCGCCCCTCCGCGTCCCTTGCCAGCACGAACACACAGCGGTGGAGGAGCCCGCGGGCGTACACCTCGCCCCGCGGGGCCCGTCCGACGACCCGGTCGTCCCGGTCCACCACGTCCAGCACTTCGTCAGCTGCACTCATACGGGTCATCCAACCACCGCTGTTGACTGGTTACCGCTCCGTAGCCAAGGATCTGCCCCACCACCGACGGAGGACGGGTAACCGCATGACGTACGACGCAGACGTGATCGTGATCGGAGCCGGACTCGCGGGGCTCGTGGCCACCGCCGAGCTCGTCGACGCGGGCCGCAAGGTCATCCTGCTCGACCAGGAGCCGGAGCGGTCCATCGGCGGCCAGGCGCACTGGTCCTTCGGCGGGCTGTTCTTCGTGGACTCGCCCGAACAGCGCCGGATGCGGATCAAGGACAGTCACGCGCTCGCCCTCCAGGACTGGCTGGGCACCGCCGGGTTCGACCGCGAGGAGGACGCCTGGCCGCGCCGCTGGGCCGAGGCCTACGTCGACTTCGCGGCCGGCGAGAAGCGATCCTGGCTGCACGCCCGGGGCGTCCGCTTCTTCCCGGTGGTCGGCTGGGCGGAGCGCGGCGGCTACGACGCGGGCGGCCCCGGGAACTCCGTACCCCGCTTCCACATCACCTGGGGCACCGGCCCCGGCCTGGTGCAGCCCTTCGAGCGGCGGGTGCGGGCGGGCGTGGCCCGCGGCCTGGTCCGGTTGGCGTTCCGCCACCGGGTCACCGGGCTCTCCGCCACGGCCGGCGCGGTGGACACCGTGACGGGCGAGATCCTCGAACCCTCCGACGCCGTGCGCGGCACCGCCAGCAGCCGCGAGACCACCGGCACCTTCACTCTGCGGGCCCAGGCCGTGATCGTCACCAGCGGCGGCATCGGCGGCAACCACGACCTCGTCCGCGCACAGTGGCCGGACCGGCTCGGCACCCCGCCGCAGCGGATGCTCTCCGGGGTCCCGGCGCACGTCGACGGTCTGATGCTCGGCATCGCGGAGCGGGCCGGTGCCAGCCACATCAACAAGGACCGGATGTGGCACTACACCGAGGGCATCCAGAACTGGGACCCGATCTGGGCCCGGCACGGCATTCGCATCCTGCCCGGCCCCTCTCCGCTGTGGCTGGACGCGACGGGCAAGCGGCTACCCGTGCCGCTCTTCCCGGGCTTCGACACCCTCGGCACCCTCGACCACATCATGAAGACCGGCCACGACCACACCTGGTTCGTGCTCAACGAGCGCATCATCGGCAAGGAGTTCGCCCTCTCCGGCTCCGAGCAGAACCCGGACCTGACCGGAAAGTCGGTGCGCGGCGTCCTCACCCGCGCGCGCCAGGCCGTACCCGGCCCGGTCCGGGCCTTCATGGACCACGGCGCCGACTTCGTCGTCGAGCGGGACCTGTCCGCCCTGGTCCGCGGGATGAACACGGTCACCAAGGAGGACCTCCTCGACGAGGCCACCGTCCGGGGCGAGATCGTGGCCCGCGACCGGGAGATCGCCAACCCCTTCACCAAGGACCTCCAGGTCACCGCCATCCACGGCGCGCGCAGATATCTGGGCGACAAGCTGATCCGCACGGCCGCCCCGCACCGGATCCTCGATCCCGGCGCCGGTCCGCTGATCGCGGTACGGCTGTCCATCCTGACCCGCAAGTCCCTGGGCGGCCTGGAGACCGACCTCTCCTCCCGCGTCCTGACCGCGTCGGGCGATCCGCTGCCGGGCGTCTACGCGGCGGGCGAGGCGGCCGGATTCGGCGGTGGCGGGGTGCACGGCTACCGGGCCCTGGAGGGCACCTTCCTCGGCGGGTGCATCTTCTCGGGCCGGGCGGCGGGCCGCGCCGCGGCGCAGGCGGTCGGCTGAGTCCGACTCCGCCGCGCGGCCGGTCGTACGGGGCCGGCCCGGTGCGTACGGTCCGTCGCGAGTCGGGGGGACGTCAGACGAGCCGCTCGGTGACGCGGAACCGTTCCGCGATGACGAGGGTGTCGTCGGCCACCGTGAATCCCGGGTCGCCGATCACCGTGCGCACCGGCTCGCTGTGCCAGAACTCCTCGTGCGCCGTACGCCATTCGGCCACCGACGTGTACCCCTCGCCCTCGTCGAGGGCGTGCTCCAGCCCCACGTCAGCGAGCCGTAGCACCTCCACGGCCGTCACCTCCACCACCGCCACCCCGCGCTCGTCGGAGTCGACGAGCAGGGACCGCGCGCCGGGCTCCGGCAGCGGTTCCCGCTCCGCCTCGTACTCCGCGAGCAGGCCGGTGGTGCTGGTCTTCGCCCCGCTCAGCACGGCCGCGACCAGCTGGTCGCGCAAGGGTCCGGGGAACCCCAGCAGGTACGGGGGAAGATCGTCGTGTGCAGTCATGCGGCCACCCTACGGCGCCGCCCGCGGCCCACCGGAACGATTATCGCCACCCAACTGGCACGACCGTCAGAGCAGTTGAAACGCGCCACGCAGTGGACTGGACCTTGACTCGGAGCTGCGCATACCGCTTTGCTGTGCGTGATCACCAGAGTGCTCAACGGAGTTCCGATCGGATTCCGCACGCACGTCGGAGACCCGAACCAGCGCCACCGCCGTTCCTCGCCGTTCCTCCGCAGTTCTCCGGAGCCCCTACGGGGCCCCACCGGCACGATCCCCCGACCTCACGGTCCGACCGCGCGCGTGCGCACTGCGCGCGGGGGAGGCCGTCGCCGCCCCGCCCCCGTCCGCCCGCGTCTTGGAGGGAAACCCGCGGATGTCCCCGCCTCCGCCGCCCCTCGGCCGCGCCCGCAAGCGGGACGCCCGGCTCTTCGACCCGGCCCTGTGCGACGCCGAACTCGTCGACGTGCGCTCCCAGTTCACCCAAGGGCGGTGGGCCCGGGCCCGTGCCCTCCTCGTCGGCACCGGCGACGACTGGGACCGCCGCGGCCACCGCGTCACCGTCCTCGCGCAGACCCCGGCGGCCACCGCCTGGGCCCGCGAGTGGCTGCTCGCCGAACCGGAGAGCGCCGACGCCGCCACCCTGCTCGCCTGCGCCGCCGTCTTCACCGCCCTGCGCCAGAAGGGCACCCCGGCCACGGCCGAAGCGGCCTGCCGCCGGGCCGCCGCCCTGCACCCGGCGGACCCGACGCCCTGGCTCGGGCTCCTCCTCCTCTCCCGCGCCTTCGGCAGCGAGGAGGAGTTCAGCCGCCACTTCGACCAGGTCCGGGCCCGTCACCGCGAGCACCACCACGCCCATCACCTGATGGTCGCCAGACTGGCCGAACGTGCCCTCGGCTCCGGCCAGGACCCGCTCCACGAGGTCTACGACTTCGCGTCCTGGGCCGCCGAGGAGTCCCCGGCCGACTCCCCGCTCGCCGTGCTCCCGGTCGTCGCGCACGCCGAGCGGTACCGGGTGCTTGCCGCCACGCACGGCCACTCGCCCGAGTCGGCCGCCGCCCATTGGGCGGGCCGCCGCGCCCGCCAGGTCCTGCGCTCCGCCTTCGACTGGTGGCTGGAGTGGGAGCGCGAGGACCACCCCCGCAACCGCGTCGACCTCAACTTCCTCGCGCACGCCAAACTCTGCGAGGGTCGCCCCGCCGAGGCCGCCGCCCTCTTCCACCGCATCGGCAGCCATGCCACCCGCGCCCCCTGGTCCTATCCGGACCGGGACCCGCACGAGGCCTTCCTCGCCGCCCGCGGCGTCGCCCTCGGCACCGCCTGACCAGCACCGCCCGCCGGACGCCACCGGCCGGACGACACCCGCGAGCGCCCCCCCAGAAAGACGCCCATCCCCCGAGCACCACGCCCCCCGAAAGGACGCCGCCATGCCGACGGGCAGATCCTCCACGCTCCAAGACCCGGCCGAGATCCGTACGTACAAGGGCCAGGACCGGGCCCTGCGCGCCGACCGCCTCGGCACCGCAGGGCTGCTCCTGTCCGTGCTCGCCGCCAGCGCGCCCCTGATGGTCGTCGCCGGTGTCATGCCCACGACCTTCGGGGTCATGGGCATCGTCGGCCAGCCCCTGCTCTTCGTCATCCTCGGCGCCGTCCTCGCGCTCTTCAGCGTTGGCTACGCCGAGATGAGCCGCCACGTCCACAACGCCGGCGCCTTCTACGCGTACATCGCCCGCGGCCTCGGCCCCACCGCTGGCGCGGGCGCCGCCCTCGTCGCCCTCGTCGCGTACAGCGCCATGCAGGTCGGCGTCTTCGGCATCCTCGGCTTCGAAATATCCGGCCTCTTCGCCACCTACCTGGACATCGAACTCTCCTGGTGGATACCGGCGCTGCTCGCCGTCGCCGCCACCGGCGCGCTCGGCTGGCTCAAGATCGACCTCAACGCGAAGGTCCTCGGGGTCCTCCTCCTCGTCGAGTGCGTCCTGGTCGTCGTCTTCGACGTCGCCGCCATCGCCAAGCCGGCCGCCGAAGGCCTCTCGCTCCACGCCTTCAACCCCGAGACCCTGGGCGGAGCCGGCTTCGGCACCGCCCTCTGCTTCTGCATCGCCGCCTTCGTCGGCTTCGAGCAGTCCCCGGTCTACGCCGAGGAGACCAGCAAGCCGCACATCGTCGTCTCGCGCGTGATGTTCCTCGCCGTCGGCTTCGTCGCCCTCTTCTTCGCCGTCAGCGCCTGGGCCCTCACCGTCGCCACCGGCCCCTCCGAGGTCGTCAAGACCTCCGCCGAGGCGGGCCCCACCCTGCTCTTCCAACTCACCGAGGCCCGCCTCGGCACCACCTTCACCGACGTCCTGCACGTCCTCTTCGTGACCGGAATGTTCGCGGCCATGCTCAGCTTCCACAACGTGGTCGCCCGCTACGCCTTCGCCATGGGCCGCGAGGGCCTGCTCCCGGCCACCTTCGGCCGCACCAACGCCGGCACCGGCGCCCCCGCCACCGGCTCCCTGCTGCAGACCGGCGTCGCCGCCCTCGTCGTGATCGCCTTCGCGCTCACCGAGGACAAGGCCCCCGCCGACCCGGCCGTCGCGGTGCAGCCGCCCGACCCCACCACCCCCGTACTGCACCTGTTCACCTGGATGGGCAGCGTCGGCGCCCTCGGCGTGACCCTCCTCATGGCCGCCGCCTCCTTCGCCGTCATCGCCTTCTTCGTCCGCCGCGGCACCGCCGGCGCCCAGGTCTGGCGCCTCGTCGCGGCCGGCGCCTCCGGCCTCGCCCTGCTCGCCATCGCCGTCTACACCGTCAAGGACTTCGGCGTCCTGGTCAGCGCCGAGCAGGGCTCCGCGCTCAGCTGGGTGCTGCCCGGCATCATCGGCGCCGCCGTCGTGATCGGCCTGGCCTACGGAGCCCTGCTACGCCGCAGCCGCCCCGAGGTGCACGCCCGCATCGGCCTCGGCAACGAGGCCTTCCGCCTCGACCAGGCGGCAGAGGGAACCCCCGGCGACTGACCTCGCTTTCCAGCCCCTACGAAGCCTCCGGCACCCGTTTCCATGGTCGTCGGGGGCTTCGGTATGTAGGGGGTGCTTTTGGAGGGGAGCGGAGCCTCATGGTCTCCTGTTGCGACCAAACCACCCGGATCGCAGCACAGGGGACACCACCCAGCTCCCCTGCGCGGCGGCCCGGGCTTGCCTTGTCCCACCCACGAAGGCGAAGTCCTACATGAGTGACCTGAGTGACCGCACCTTGACCGAGGCACCCGCACCGGCGCCGACCCGCCATGTCGACGCCGGCGACGAGGGCTACAGCAAGGACCTCAAGTCCCGTCACATCAACATGATCGCGATCGGCGGGGCCATAGGCACCGGCCTCTTCCTCGGCGCGGGCGGCCGCCTCGCCGGCGCCGGCCCCTCCCTCGCGATCGCCTACGCGGTGTGCGGAGTCTTCGCCTTCTTCGTCGTCCGGGCCCTCGGCGAGCTCGTCCTCTACCGGCCCTCCTCCGGCGCCTTCGTCTCCTACGCCCGTGAATTCATGGGAGAGAAGGGCGCCTACACGGCCGGTTGGCTGTACTTCCTGAACTGGTCCACGACCACCGTCGCCGACATCACGGCCGCCGCGACCTACGCGCACTTCTGGTCGCTGTTCACCGACGTCCCCCAGTGGGTCCTCGCCTTCATCGCCCTCGCCATCGTGCTCACCGCCAACCTGATCTCGGTGAAGTACTTCGGCGAGATGGAGTTCTGGTTCTCGCTCGTCAAGGTCGCCGCCCTCGTCGTCTTCCTGATCGTCGGCATCTGGCTCGTCGCCACCAGCCACGACATCGGCGGCACCACCCCCGGCCTCGCCAACATCACCGACAACGGCGGCCTCTTCCCCTCCGGCGTCCTCCCGATGCTCCTGGTGATCCAGGGCGTCGTCTTCGCGTACGCCTCCGTCGAGCTCTGCGGAGTCGCCGCCGGCGAGACCGAGAACCCCGAGAAGATCATGCCGAAGGCGATCAACTCGATCATGTGGCGCGTGGGCCTCTTCTACGTCGGCTCGGTCGTCCTCCTCGCCCTCCTCCTGCCCTACACCGCGTACAGCTCCGACCAGAGCCCCTTCGTCACCGTCTTCGACAAGCTCGGCGTCCCCGGCGCCGCCGGCATCATGAACCTCGTCGTCCTGACGGCCGCCCTCTCCAGCCTGAACTCCGGCCTCTACTCCACCGGCCGCATCCTGCGCTCGATGTCCCTGTCCGGCTCCGCCCCCAAGTTCACCGGCGTCATGAACAAGGGCAAGGTCCCCTACGGCGGCGTCCTGTTCACCGCCGCCTTCGGCCTCGCGGGCGTCGGGCTGAACGCCTTCATGCCGAAGGACGCCTTCGAGCTCGTCCTGAACTTCGCCTCGCTGGGCATCCTCGGCACCTGGGCCATGGTCATGATCTGCTCGCTGTTCTTCTGGCGCCGCGCCCAGCAGGGCCTCGTGGAGCGCCCCTCGTACCGCCTGCCCTGGGCCCCGTACACCCAGATCGTCACCCTGGTCTTCCTGTTCACGGTGCTGGTCCTGATGTGGTGCGACGGCGGCGTCGGCCGCACCACGGTCCTCTTCGTCCCGGTCATCGGCGCCGCCCTGGTCGGCGGCTGGTACCTGGTCCGCGGCCGGGTGGCCGAACTCGCCACCACCCGCCGCTGATCCCACGACCGTCGAAGCCCCCGCACCGGACCCGTCCGGTGCGGGGGCTTCGCCACGCCGGCCCAGGAATCGGCCTAGTGTCCCCGCCGTGCGGCGGTGCGGGCGGCCAGGACCGTGACGTCGTCCTCCGCGTCGGTGACCCGCAGCGCCGCGAGCACCGTGTCGATGACCTCGTTCAGGGCCCCGTCCACCGGTAGCGGAATGCCGGTGAGCCGTTGCAGGGAAGCCTCGATGTCCTCGCCCCGGCGTTCGACCAGGCCGTCCGTGAAGAGCATCAGGACACAACCCGGCTTGAGTTCGAAGGACGCGTCCTCGTACCGGCCGTAGCCGGTGCCCAGCGGCGGGCCCACCGGGACCGGTGCCAGGAAAGGGCCCTGCCCGCGGCCGATGACCATGGCGGGCAGGTGCCCGGCGCTCGCGTGGACGCACGTCCCGGCGGCCCGGTCGACCAGGACGAGCAGGCAGGTGGCGACCCGGTCCAGACCGCCCGCGAAAACGACCTGGTCCGCCTCGCGCAGGATGTCCGCCGGAGGGTTCCCGGACGCGGCCAGCGCGCGGATGAGGGAGCGGTAGTGGCTCATGGCGACCGCCGCCTCGACCCCGTGGCCCATCACGTCGCCCATCACCAGCAGGGTGCGGCCGCCGGGCAGCGCCAGGCAGTCGAACCAGTCCCCGCCCACCAGGACACCCGTGCCGGAGGGCAGGTAGCGGGAGGCCACTTCCAGGTCGTCGTGCGGGAAGGTGGGCTCGGACAGCAGCGCCTGCTGCAGTTCGAGGGCCATCCCCTGCTCCCGGGCGAACCGCTCCGCCTTGGCGAGACTGGCGGCCGCCCGCTCCGCCAGGGTGCGGGCCACGACGACGTCCTCGAGCCCGAAGGCCGGCGAATCCCCGGCACGCACCAGCGTGAGGGTGCCGATCGGGCGGTCCTGGGCGATCAGCGGGACCACGACACCCGAGTGGATGCCCGCCTCCCGGTACGCGGAGACCCGGTCCGCGCTCGGCGCCGCCCGGCTGAAGGCCTCGTCGGAGGAGAAGTTGCCCCGCCACGGTTCACCGCTCTCCAGGCACTGCCTGACCGCGGAGCCGGGCTGGTAGTCCACGTGCTCCCCGGCCGCGCCGAGCACCCGCACCCGCGGCGAAAGTTCCCGTACCGAGGCCACGGCGACCCGGCGCAGCCGTAGGGCCCCGCCGGCGGGCAGCCCCCCGCCCGGCCCCTCCCGCGGGATGAGCTCCACGCTCGCGGCGTCGGCCAGCCCGGGAACCAGGAACTCGGTCAGCTCGCGACAGGTGGTGTCCACGTCGAGGGTGGTGCCGACCCGCACCGCGGCGGTGTCCAGCAGGAGCAGGCGCCGGTTGGTGCGCGACAGCTCCCGCTGCCGCTCCCTGGGGGCGCTGACCTCCAGGCCGATGCCCGCCAGCCCCAGTACGCGCCCGTCCTCCTCCAGTCGGTGGTAGGTCCCCCGCCACACCCGCGACTCGTACGGGGAATCGGCCAGGGTGCGGCCCTCCAGGACGAGTTCCCGGGGGCGCCCGTCCCGCAGTACCTCGTGCAGCACCTCATCGGGGCGCTCGACGTCCGGCAGCACCTCGTTCAGCGTCCGCCCCAGCAGCGCCTCGGCGGGCAGGCCGTTCATCACGGCCATGTGCGGGCTGACGTACAGGTAGCGCAGGTCGGTGTCGAGCAGGGCGATTCCCGCCCGGGCCCCGTCGAGGACCTGCCGCAGCAGTCGGTACTCGCGCACCAGTCGGTTCACATCGGACGGATCGCCCGCCAGGGCGGCGGCGACCACCTCGTCCACGTCCTGGCCGAACAGCGGACGAGGGCCGGCACCCTCAGCCCACATCACGGGACCTCCCTCAGCCGGTCTGCCCCTACGATGTGGTCCCAACATAGCAAAAGGGCAGGTCAGGGCGGTATCGCGTCGCTCTGACCTGCCCTGTTGCACGGATCAGGAGCGGTGGGCCGACGGCCTGCGGCTCAGCGCGAGCAGGCTCAGGGCAAACATCAGGACACCCAGGGGGACATGGACCGACGGTACGCGCGCGATGCCCAGGACCACCTGCACCGAGGCGAGGACGAGGAACCCCGACGAGTAGAGGATCGGCCGGGGCGACCCGCCGCCCGGCCGCCACGCCAGCACCGCGGCGATCACGTACAGCATCGTCGCCCCGTACATCACGCGCGCTCCGATGCCGTGCAGCAGTTCGCCGTGGGCCGAGGACAGCAGCACCCCGGCGGTGACCGCCTGGAAGAGGATGGCCAGGGTCTGCAGGCCGACGGTGACCTGCAGGAAAGTGAAGGTACGCGGCTGCTCCGTCGTCAGAGTGGCCATGGTGGCGGTCCTCTCTTCTGCCTCACGGCGTAGATCGATAGGGTCTCGGTAGTCCGACGACGTGGGCCCGCACAATGTGAGGCGGGGCACCGGGAGGCGGGCCGGGGGAGCGGTCGTGAGCATGAGTACGTCGTCCACGCACGGGGGCGCCGGGTCCGATCCGGCCCTGGACGTGATCGTCGGGGAGCGGACGCACCTCACCAACCTCGCCTACCGGCTGCTCGGTTCGCTGGCCGAGGCCGAGGACGCGGTACAGGAGACGTACGCGCGCTGGTACGCGATGCCGAAGCAGAAGCAGGAGGCCGTCGAATCGCCCGGCGCCTGGCTGACGACGGTCGCCGGCCGCATCTGCCTGGACCTGCTCGGCTCGGCGCGGGCGCGGCGCGAGCGCTACGTCGGCGAATGGGTCCCCGAGCCGCTGCCCGACCGCGCGGAGTGGATCAGCGGGCCGGCGGGCGGCGGGGCCGGGCCGGTCGATCCGGCGGACCGGGTCACCCTGGACGAGTCGGTCAACATGGCCTTCCTCGTCGTACTGGAATCGATGACCCCGGCCGAACGCGTCGCCTTCGTCCTCCACGACGTCTTCCGCTACCCCTTCGCCGAGATAGCCCGGATCGTCGGCCGGACGCCGGCGGCCTGCCGGCAACTGGCGACGTCGGCCCGCCGACGCGTGGGCGCCGCGCAGGTCCCGACGGCCCCGACGGCCGGACAGGCCCCTCTGGTACGGAACTTCAAGGAGGCGTGGGAGGCCAGGGACATCAAGGCCCTCGTCGGTCTGTTGGCACCCGACGCCGCGATGATCGCCGACGGCGGCGGGCTGGTCGGCGCCGCCCTGCGTCCGGTCGAGGGCAGTGCGCGCATCGCCGAGTACCTGATCCAGATCGCCGACAGGGCTCCCGGACTGGAGCTCCTCGAACGCTCGGTCAACGGACGGCCCGGCCTGGTCGCCCAGCACACCGGGGTCACCGTGACCGTGGCGGCGTTCGAGCTCAGCGGCGATCGCGTCACCCGCATCTGGGCGGTCCGCAATCCGGAGAAGCTCCGCCCCTGGTTGGAGGACGGCCGGGGCTGAGTCGGTGCGCCCCCGGTGACCGGCACCGTTAGGAACGGCCGGTTCCACCGGGGCGCCGCCCGGCAGGGGACAACGAAAGAGCCGGCCAGAGTGACTTCACATCACTCTGACCGGCTCTTCCAGGTCGTTTGACCATGGTGTCCGAGGGGGGACTTGAACTCTCCACTCGGGCACCAGCTTCTTAGTTAGCTGACCTGCACGAATACCCCTGTGGAGGCTGTCCAGGGCCTACCACGGTTGGTCACCCTCACCTGCTGTTTCTGCCTGTTTCGGACCGCTGTTGGTCATGCGTTGGTCACGTGACCATCCCGGTCCGCTCCTCCTTACGGCAGGGCCTCCAGGCTGGCTGAGAACCGCTCTACAGCGGCCGTGGAGAGGCTCGCGAACCTTGACGTCGCAGTGCTCTCAGGACGAAGCTCGTGCAAGTTGGCGTAAGCCACTCGACACCGGAGGCAGTCATGGCACTACGGTTCATCGGGATTGATCCAGACACCGGGCAGCAGGGTTCCCCCACCGTTTGGGTGGACGAGGAGAAGGGGGAGCTGGTGCTTCAGGGCTGGAAGCCAGACGAGAAGCTGGAGGCTGAGTGTGCGGCGTTCGAAGCTCCCGGACATGCCCCGGGCATCCCTCCGCACGAAGCCGTGATTCGGATTCCGGCCCGCATGGTGCCGATGCTCAGGGAGGCGTGTGATGTCGCGGAACGAGCCGGGCTTTAACGAGCTCTTGGCAGCGGCCAAGCACTCGGCCGTGCACCTGGAGATGCGCGATTCGTACGGTGTCGGCGACGAGGCGGAGGACTACGAGCACTGGAAGCGCACGAGCCAGCGCGACGTGGACCCGGCGTCTGCCTACTGGGCACCGTGGGTTGATTTGATTCGCGGCACTGTGGCCCGAGGCGTAGTCGTCCGCCGCGCTCGGGTTGTCTCGGAACCGGTCACGGATTACATCCGGTACGAGCACGCCGGCACCGTGGTCAATCTCCACGCCGGGGAACAAGTCCGCTGGCTGCCCAGGCGGCAGGCGTCGGACATCGCGCTTCCCGGAAACGACTGCTGGGTATTCGACGGAGAGATCGCGCTCTTCAACCACTTCTCCGGAGATGGAAACTGGTCCGAGCCGGGCTGGGAGGTTCGCTCTGAACCGGCCGTGGCTCACATGGCGTCGGCCGCGTTCGAAGCGGTCTGGGAGCGCGGCATCCCGCACGAGAAGTACTCGGTCTGACCTCACGAAACATAGAAGAGCCAACTCATGTCCGCGTCCCCGTCATCCAGTGCCCAGGCCGCCCGCGAAGCCCTCGCTGCCCGCCTTGGGGCTCTCCGTCGAGATTCGGAGCTGACCGGGCATGAGCTGGCTCTTCGGTGTGGCTGGAGTCCAGCCAAGTCTTCGCGCATCGAGCGGGCCAAGACCCCCGCCTCCGATGCCGACATCCGCGCTTGGTGCAAGGCGTGCGGAGCGGAGGATCAGACCGCCGACCTGATCGCCGCGAATCGGCAAGCCGATCAGATGTACGTGCACTGGCAGAAGCTCCATCGCCACGGGATGCGCAGAGCACAGGAGGAAGTCGTTCCCCTGTACGAGGGAACCCGCCATTTCCGCGTGTACTGCTCGAACGTGATCCCAGGCATGCTCCAGACGGAGGCGTACGCGGCGGCCCTGTTGTCCACGATCGCCGCGTTCCAGGGCACCCCGGACGACTCGGAAACGGCAGCCGCCTCCCGAATTGAGCGCTCACGTGTCCTGCATGAAGGCGATCACCGGTTCGCCTTGCTCCTGGAAGAAACGGTGCTCCGCTACCGCATCGGGGACGATGCCACCATGGCTGGCCAACTCGGCTACCTGCTAGCGGTCATGGCCCTGCCGAACGTGAGCCTCGGAGTGATCCCCTTCACGGCTCAGCGGCGCGTCTGGCCGTTGGAAGCCTTCTATTTGTTCGACAGTCGACAGGCAAGCGTCGAACTGCTGACGGCCGCCGTGAACGTCTCGGCGCCGAGCGAAGTGGCCACGTACGCGAAAGCCTTCTCTGAGCTGTCCAAAATCGCCGTTCATGGGGCTGCTGCTCGGGCTCTGATCTCGGAAGCGATCAACTCCATCGGGTAGTTCGTGTGCAAGTTCATGCAAGAACGTGGATGCCTCGCCAGCACCCTCCCTAACGTCGTCCTCATAGCGAGCGACGGCGAGCACCGCACAGTGTGCGTGTGCGGTTAGGGGCGCGACATGGCAAGGGCGAAGAAGGCGAAAGCCCCGGAGTTCGATCGGGACGTGTGGGAGTACCTCACCTATGCGCCCGGACACGAGTGCTCCGCCTGCCACCGGCCCATCGGGGCCCTGGAGCCCGCCCTCCGAGGGGCCATCGACCGCACCTCGGGCGCGCCCGCCACCGTCTACCGGCACAACGAGTGCCCCGCCCGCGCGGTGGCCGCGTGATGGACATGCAGACCTGGCGAGACGGTCACACACGGGCCACCGACGCCGCCGAATCCCTACGCGCAGCCTTGGCGGCCCTCGGTGTCCCCGAAACCGCGTGGAGCGGCATGCGGCCCACGGTCACCTACAACGGCCTCGCTTACGTGCACCTGGGGATGCTCCCGGCGGACGTGGTGGAGCAGATAGCCGAGGCCATGAGGGCCACGAGGACTTCCGCCCACTGAGGGCGGGGGACGGCCCTCAGCGGGCCGTCAGATGATCAGGAAGGGCAACGATGACCGACCTGTACGCGCTCAACATCGACGCGGTCGCCTTCTCGAAGGCGTGCGGCGGCAACACCCACCCGGACGGCGAGGCGTGCGTGACCCTCGCCAAGATCGGCCCGGACGCGTGGGCCATGGGTGACAGCAAGCGGCCGGACGCCGAGCCGCTGCGGTTCACCACGGCGGAGCTGGACGCGGCGGGCATCGACCCCGCGCGGTTCGACCTCTCCGCCTGATCCCTGAGCACCACCTGACTGACGGCCCTGCCCACACGCCGACGGGCGGGGCCGTCGCCATTCCCCGAAACGGAGCGGCAGTGCACCACCACGGTTACGCATGGGTCGGAGAGAAGAAGGCGTTCGACAACGAAGCATTGCGCCGGCCTCCACATCCCAATCCGCCCCCGCCAGCGGCCAAGGAGGACGCGGCTGCTCAGCGGCTGGTGGATCGGTATCGGGAAGTGGTCGCGGAGTTCAGTGTGACGGGCCTCCCGCCCATGCAGACCGCTCACTGGCTGATGAAACCACCCGGGACGGTCAAGGGCACGTGGGAGGAACCGAAAGAGGCCGGGGAATGGCTCGGTCTCCAGTTGGCGGAGGCCGCGCCCCGGTTCGCCTCGGAAGCGGACCGGGAAGTGACCCGGCTGGTCCTTCTGGTGAAGGCGGCGGTGGAGCGGCTGACGTGGGGCGGGGATGTGTCACTGGGGCACTACCTGAACGGCACACTCTTCCATTCGGTCGCCCTGGTGACCTGTTCCCCGAACCGCTCCAGTCCCGAACTGCCCTGCCCGCTGGAGTAGTCGAAGCAACGAAAGAAGCCCCGGCCGATTGGCCGGGGCTTGATTCGTTTGGTCAACCGTTCAAAGCAGCGCGCGGAACGGGTTGGAACCGGAAACCGGAGCGATAGGCCGCTTCACCGGCATGCCCACGGGAGCTTGCTTCGGGGTCGGGCGGTAGGCGTCCATCTGGACGACCGTGGCGCGCTTCACGTCACGCTCCGCGCTGGCCGGCTGAGGGGTGGGAGCCTCGTTCGGCTGCTCTGTGTGAACGGGAGTGTCACCGCGGAGCGTGAAAACCGTCGCCGGTCGGCCTGTCTTCCCCGACCGTTCCACGGTGAAGACGATTCCGGGCAATGCCTTGACCTCTTCGGCGGTTGCCCCCACGTACGGGAGGACCTGGGAGGAGGTGGCCCGTCCGCCGTTCAGTTCGATCCGGGCCCGGACCTTGTCCGCAAGACTGAGCGGCTGCCGCTTCGCCCTCGGGGCGTCAGCCCCCGTGGTGATCCGTACCGCGTCCTGGACGGAACGGCGTACCAGGGTGAAGGCGGCCGACAGCATCTCTTCCGTGATGGACTCGGAGCACTCGGACGCTGCGAGGCACGCCGCGACCCTGAGCGTCTGCTCTGCGGTGCGTTCGATGAACACGGCCTGCCCTTCGGGGAGCGTCTCCCCCAGGATGCGGGCGTAGCGCCTTACGATCCGCCACAGGGGCCGGGCGTCCTCGGAAAGGGTGATCACACGGGGTCGGGCCGTGGCCCATCCGTAAGCGTCGGACAGCTCCCGTCCATCCACCTTGGGCAGGCTCACGCGGTCGTCGTCCAGCATCGGGACGGCGCCGAGCAGGAAGGGCAGGATGCGGTTATACGACCCTCCGGCCGCCTCCGACTCGCCTACGTACTTGGCCCAGTCGGACGGAGTGATGTGGGAGTGAAGGACCATGGCGGGATCGCGGATTTCCTGGGCCTCCTCCTTGGTGGTGTTGCGCAGAGTTGCCCCGTCCCAGGCAGCGCGGAGCTTGGTCGTGAACGACGGGTCACGCTTGACTCGCTTCAAGACCTCCGTCCATTCCTCTTCCACCACCAAGGCCCGGACATCCCGACCCCGTTCGGTTTCAGTGGTCGCTTCCTGCTGCTCCCACAGGTGATGGACGAGGCTCGCGCCGGAGGTGATCCCTGACGTGGTGTGCGTGGCGAGGAACCGCCCCAGGGAAGCGTCCAGGACGTGAAGCGCTGCCCGCAGCGCGGTCCCTTTCCCGCGCCCGGTACCGGCCACCAGAGCGGACCACAGCAGAACGGGGCGAGCGGAGCCACGGGAGGAGACCTGGACGGTTCCGCCAATGGCGGCCGACCACATCGACAGGGCCGCCACGTATACCCCGAGCGCGTCAGCTTCGAGGAACGGGGCGATCTTGCGGACGGCTCGGCCGATCGGACCGTAGAGAACGGGGGTGCTCATGCTGCTTTCGCTTCCTGAGAGTTGGTTCGGTTGAGAGGGGCGACGGACCGCCATCGGCGCCCCTCTTTGGTCTGCGCGCTGGGTTCCTTGGCTGTCTTGCGCAGCAGTGGGAGCACGTCGCCCCCGTCCGCCGGGATGATCACGGCGGTACAGCGGGACACCTTGTCCATGGGGACATGTCGCCTCACGGTGGCCACCGTGGCGGGGTCGTTGCTCACGATCCCCGTACGCTGCCTGCCCTTGGGCGTGGTCCAGGTGACCCATGAACCGGGCGTGCAGTCGCCCTTGGATGGCTTCGACTCGGCCCCGTACGCCTTGGCGCTCTTCCACACGCTCAGGTCACGGGCCCCGGGGCGACGGCCGCAGTCAGCGGCCGTCACCGTGGGCGCGACGCTCAGGCCGCTACCGCTTTTCCCTGGACAGGCTCCCTGTGGGCCAGCTCGAACGCATGGCGCACGTTCATCGGGACACGACCCTGGACGGGGAGGTTCGGCCAACCGTTCTGCCTCGCCCAGACCCGGATCACGCGGTTGCGCTCCCGCGTGCTCATCTCGGAACGGTCCACCTTGGCAGGCTCGGGAAGCGGGTCACCACCGACCAACTCACCAGCGCAGACAGCTCCCTTGAAGCGGCCCGGGGCCCGAACATCCATGCACGGGATGCCACGCTCGGACGCGTCCCGCAGCTTCGACCCGTTGCGATCCCCACCCTCACCCAGGATCAGCAGGACCGTGCTGTCATCGGCGCGGCCAACCACCTCGTAGCCCAGGTTCCGCACCGCTTCCCGCGCGCTCTCCCAGTCGTAGCCCGGAACCTCACCAGCCACCATCACGGACCGCACGGGGACAGGCTCGCTTGCGTCCTCGCTCACGCCCTCCGCTTCCCGCTCCGCCGCAACGGGCGACGGCTCACCCACGGGCACAGGTTCCGCAGGAGCACCCTCCGGCGCCCCCAGGGCATCCACGAGGTACAGACCGAAGGTCTCGGCGTGAGACCCGCACAAGTCCCACTCACGGGCACCCAGAGTCAGCGTGTCCGTGGCCTCTTGCTCGCTCCCATCCTTCGCCAGGTGGGCGTCACAAAGCGTCTTGAGAACGGAAACGAGCACAGTCTTACGCACGTCGGAATCCTTTGACTCGGGATCTGCAAGGCAGAAAATCGACCGGCCGGAGCATCGCTCTTACGGCTGCCGCACTCCTCGGTGCGACGTGATCAACATTGCCCATTCCGTATCTCGGGAAGATAACTAACAGATAACGAACATATAACTCTAATTCCATGAATACGGGGGGTAATGCCTTTAGTTTCCTTCGAAGGACCCGCCGGGGGTGCGTTCCTTCCATCGTTTGTTTGTCAATCAATATCGGGGTCATTCCCATTCGGTTCCGTGCATTCGGAACATGTTTCCGTGTCGTGCCGCCGACCGTCGCTCCACGGCTCCGCCGCCCCGTCCGTGGCCAGCCAGGCGACATGAAGACACCAGGTCAGCCAGCGTTCTGCTTCGTCGCCCTGGTCGCGACTCCCGCCTGGTTCGGACCCATGCTGAGCCCTGCGACGGGCGAGCTTCTTACTCATCACCGATCACCCACCCCAGCGCCCGCAGACCCTCCGGCGTGAGTCCCAGAGCCTTCGTCAGATGCCGGAATTCCATGAGCTGGGTACTGGATGCCCGGCCCTCAAGGGTCGCGGACCAATGGACGACGACAGCGGCCACGATTCCCGCCGTGGCGTCGTCCCATTGCGAAGCCTGCGGCGTCTCCCACAATTCAACCCAATAGGCCCGTTCATGCTCGGACCATTCTCGCCCCTTCGGGATGTCTGGAACGGGTAGGCAGTGGTCGATCGGCAGGACCGTAATCCTCTGGGCCTCTCGGTATCGGGAATGGGGTGAGATTGGGTTACGGGGCTTGGGCACGGTGGTGTCCTCCGGTTCTGGTCACGGGGAGTGGATGGCCGGCGCTGCGGAGCGTGAACGGAACGGGGCCCCTGCCTGTGCTGGCAGGGGCCCCGGACGGCTCGGGCGATCAGGCCGCAGTGGGCCACTCGACGGCGGCCTTGACGATTCCCTTGGTGGGCTTGGACTCATCAAAGGTCTGGTCCGACTTCTTCGTATCCAGCTCGGGGTACCGCACGATCTTGCCGCCGTACAGGTGGAGGGTGTCGATGTAGTCGGCCCGGTACTTCTCCGACTGGCCCTCACGGAAGCCGGAGAACTGGGAAGCGTAGGTGGCGAACTCCTTGTGTCCGGCCACGATGTCGACGCCGGTCGGCATGGCCGTGGTGCTCAGGATCGTGAAGCCCGCCAGACGCGCCACAACACCGTTCGCCGTCACGCCGCCCTCACCGTAGGCCGCAGCGTTGGCGACGGCCGGGTGTTCCACCAGGTAGCGCTTCACGCGGGGCGAGACGACCACGTACCGGCCTGCCGGGATGTCGTTGTCGTCCAGGGCCAGCATCATGTCCAGGATCGTGCTGTAGAGGCTCTGAGGGATGTTTCCTGCGGTCGGCTTGACGTTCGGGAGAGCCGTGGCGCCCTTGGCGATGAGGCCGCCCATGAACGTGTCGGCCTCCCGGGCGAGGGCACGGATCATCTGCTGGTTGATCGGGGAACTGAGGCCGCCTGCAACCTGGACACGCTCCGCGTCCTCAATGAGGACCTGGAGGTATCGCGCCTCAGTGATCGGAAGCTTCTGATCTACGGTCTCCGGCCGCTGTGCCGTCATGCCATCGGGAAGCTTGTACTCCCCAACGGTCGGCCGCAGAAGCGAGTTGATGTGGACAACATCGCCCTTCTTTCGAATTTCACCCTCGTACTTGTTGTTGGAGACAACCGGGGAAGCCCAAACCAGCAGCGGATCAAACTGGGTGAGCAGGTCGGCATCCCAGATTTCCGGGACGAATGAGTGACTAGCGGCAGACTGGTAAGCAAAGGTCATATAGGTACTCCTAGTTAGCGCTGACGGACGTCAAGGGAAACGCGGCGGGCAGGGGGCGGGCCGTTGCGGTAATGGCCGGTTCCGGCGATCTGGGGAAACTGCGGCTCCTGCGCCGCAGCGAGGGAAGCCAGGGCCTGACCAATGGCCTCGGCCGATGGATTTCCGTCCTCGTCAAGGAGCTTGGAAGTATCCAGGTAGTCAGTGAAACCGTCACCAAGCTTGATGCCGGCCTGGGCGGCCTGGACCCTGAGTTCGGCCTTGGCGAGCTTGGTGGCGTACTCGCGCTGCACCTCGGCCCGGACGGTCTCGGAACCGTCGGCCAGCACCTGGGCTGGAGAATGGGAATCAGTCTGTGCGTCGCTCACAGGCGACACCTCCTCAGAATCTAATCAAGTGGGAAGAAGTAAGGGCCGCTCCAAGGGCGGCCTTCTAACCTCACAAGAGGACAACGTAAGAGAAACACTGCCCCCCTTACCCCCCGCTGTGGACGTGTCAGCAGGCGATAAGGGGAGGAGTCTTTCTCCACGTTGTCCCCTCACAGGGAGGTGTCCGCAGAGCCTCATAACGACTTAGGAACTGCCCGGCCCGTAGGCCGTGCCAGAGGCACACCGCCGAGTGTGCATGGCCCCGGAGGGAAACCCCTCCACTAGCTCTGAGTTAATGCGACACGACAGGAGGGGGCGCCGAAGCGCCCCCTTATCAGTCATGTGCGGGCCGAGTTGACCGTGGCCCATATCTGCCGGTAGCCCGCAAGCTCCTGCTCCTTCAAGCCGACGAAGTCATAGACCAGGTTCCTGTTCATTCCCACGTTGACGCCATTGCGCCGGAGGCGCCGAGTGCGAGCCTTGGCGGGCTTCTGGTGCCCGTCGCAATACTTGCGGGGTCTGCCAGGCTTGCACGACGCTCCAGCGGCGTACAACGGCTCGTTGCAGCGATGCCATCTGCACCGCTCCGGAGGGAAGCTCCTGCGTTCCATCGAGAAGCCAGAACCGTGGGAGGTTCCCTCTGCGGTCTCGTCAAGGATTTCCGAAAGGAGGTCCGACGCTTCCGCTCCCGGACGCTCCTGCATCAAACCTCGCATCGCTTGGCAGCCGGCTTCCGGGTCGAAGCTGGGCAGTGCTGCGACGAGGGGCGTCACTACCAAAGGAACCATTCCGGTATGCGCAGCCGCTATCCGCTCGAACTCCGATTCCTCCCGGCGTGGCCAGCAGGCAGGCCAGTCGTTCCGTGCTTCCTCGCCAGCCGCCTCAAGGAGCGCATCCGCCTTCCGCTCCAGTCTGGCCCGCTCCCACTCGCCGGACGGCGGGATGATCTCGTTCACATAGTCCTCTCGGGAAACAGAAAAGCCCCCGGTTGCCTCGGGGGCGTCGTGGTCACTCTGTTCAGTTCTGGCGGTCTAGCCATTTGTCCAGGTCCGCCGGGCGGCACCGGAGGGACTGGCCGACCTTCCGGAAGGGGATTCCCCGGGCCTTCCAGTTCCCGTACACCCACGACTCGGGAACGTTCAGGTAGTCGGCCACGTCGTCAACGGTCATCAACTTTGAGTGCATCGGGCTCCCTTGCTCGCCGGTGGGCGACCGCTTCGCCCTGTTGCCGTCCGGCCGGAACCAGCATCGCTCATTCCGAACCTGCTGCGCTGCGTTCGGGGTCGTGGCGATCCTCACACTTTCCGAACAGGCTGCACGCTGTTCGGATTCTGGTAGGGTCGGTCTTGTGAACACACCAACATCAAACGAAGCAGGCCAGGAGTGGCAGCGTGACGGGTCGGAGATCGTCTGGACGAGGTTCTACGGTCCGTGGCGGGTCGAAGCCCGCTGCCCCGTCGCAGCGCCGTTCAACGGCCCCTCCGAGCTGACCATTCGCCTCGCGGTGGGCGGCAGTGGCCGAGAGGTCGAGGAGGGCATGGACGCGGCTCTGGAGACAGACGGCATCCCCGCCAACCTTCTCCGTCAGATCCCGCTAGCGGAGATCAAGGCAGGGGCCCGCGCGGCGCTCGCCACGCAGGATGACCGGGCCATGAACGAGTCCTACCCCGTACCGGCACGCTGCCGCACAGAAGAGGACTACACCCTCCTTGTGGCCGAGCTGGTCCGGATGCGCGCCACCGGCACCACCGCCCCCCAAGGAGAGCTGGCCGGCCGTCTGGGGATCGGCAAGGCCACCATGTCCGAGCGCATCAAACGATCTAAGGAACTCGGCCTCTGGGACGGACAGCGGCTTACGGACAAGGCGACAGCCCTCCTTACCCAGTGGTGGCGCGAGCAGGAAGGCAACTGACCCACGTGGCAAAGCGCGGTAACGGGCTCGGGGGGACTCCGGTGGAGATCCCGCGCAAGGGCCGACCGAACACCTGGGGCGTAAGAACGCCCCTCCACTTCAACAAAGCAACGGGGAAGCAGGAGCGCTACTGGATAGGCCGGGAGTACAAGACCAAGACCGAGGCTGAGAAGGCGCTGCGGCAGTGGCACACCGACCACGAGGCAGGGAAGATCGCGGCCCGCTCGGACATGAAGCTGGGTGACTGGCTCGACAAGTGGCTGAGTAACCATCGGAAGGAGGGAACGACCGTGGCCGGATATGAGACGAAGATCCGTCTGCACATCAAGCCGCACATCGGCGGCGTGAAGCTGTGCGAGGTCACGGACGACACCCTTGACGACCTGTACCGGCTGCTGGAATCCGTCCCGTGTCCGACGAACAAGGGCAAGCCCCTAGGGGCCAAGACTGTCCGGCACGTGCACAACATCCTGTCGGGTGCCCTCGGCGCTGCTGTGCCCAAGCTGATACCCGCCAACCCGGCGGCCACCGCGCACCCTCCCACGGCCCGAGAGATCCGCAAGCAGGAACGCGACTTCCCCACCGTGAACGACGGGCAGACTTCCCGCTTCCTGGGGTCGGTGTGGGAGCCGTGCGAGAACCGAGCCTGTGACGGCGGCCTGACTCACCACTGCCTCCGGGACGCCCCACTGTGGACCGTCTACGCCGCGACTGGCGTCCGGCGCAGTGAGGCTCTGGGTATGAAGTGGTCCCTCGTGAACTGGGACGAAGGGTCGATCGAACTGGGATGGGTGGTGGTCGAAGAAGGCAACGCCTACCGGCTGCGGAAGCTGACCAAGGACGGAGATGCCAACGCTCGGATCTATGTGGATCAGTCCGTGATGAACGTCCTCAAGTGGCAGAAGCAGCGCCAGGACGAGGAGCGGAAACGACTGGGACCCGCGTGGGTTGATCATGACCTGGTGTTCGCCCGTGACGGCTTCAAGCTCTACCGAGGTGAGGCAGGCGGCCCCCAGGACCCCGAGAAGGTCTCTGCCCGGTGGCGCACCCTCCGGACGCGCCTGCACCTGCCGGAGGACTTCCGAATCCATGACTGGAGGCACAGCAAGGTCACGAACGACCTGGAGGCCGGGGAGAACCCCGTAGAGGTCTCTGCGAACGTCCGGCACCACTCGCCGGGCTACACGATGGCCCGGTACGGGCACTCACGTAAGGACGGAGCGCGGAAGCTCGCCGCCTCCGGTGCGGGCCGACTCGGCCTGTCATCCCTGGTCTGACCTGGGGAATCTCTGGGCCGTTGGTCACGTGGTTGGTCACGCCACTGCCTGGAAAAGCAAAAAACCCCACATGAAGTGGGGTCTTAGCTGGTGTCCGAGGGGGGACTTGAACCCCCACGCCCGATAAAGGGCACTAGCACCTCAAGCTAGCGCGTCTGCCATTCCGCCACCCGGACAAGGTGTCTGTCTCGCGTCCCTCGCGGGCCGTTCCGACGTGGAAAACATTACCAAACATTCCGGGGTCCTCGATCACACCCCCCGGCGACCGAGGATCGCCCTTGGGGAGAGCGGCCCGGAGCGGGAGGATGGGGGTTCGGTACTGATCAGTGGGAGGAAGCAGCGTGAGCGAGTCGAGCACGGGCAGGACCGTCT
The DNA here is from genome assembly GCF_036227605.1 of Streptomyces sp. NBC_01439. Classification (GTDB taxonomy): domain Bacteria; phylum Actinomycetota; class Actinomycetes; order Streptomycetales; family Streptomycetaceae; genus Streptomyces. The sequence goes on from NZ_CP109487.1 coordinate 7,330,531, forward strand.
CCGGCGAGGACGAGGTGGTCGACCTCTGCCGGGACCTCATCCGGATCGACACCAGCAACTACGGAGACCACTCGGGCCCCGGGGAGCGCAAAGCGGCGGAATGGGTCGCCGAGAAGCTCGCCGAGGTCGGGCTGGAGCCGCAGATCTTCGAATCGCACAAGGGGCGCGCCTCGACCGTGGCGCGGATCGAGGGGGAGGACCCCTCGCGGCCGGCGCTGCTGATCCACGGGCACACCGACGTGGTTCCGGCCAACGCCGCCGACTGGACGTACGACCCCTTCGCGGGCGAGATCGCCGACGGCTGCCTGTGGGGCCGGGGCGCCGTCGACATGAAGGACATGGACGCGATGACGCTGGCCGTCGTGCGCGACCGGATGCGCAGCGGGCGCAAGCCCCCGCGGGACATCGTGCTGGCCTTCCTCGCAGACGAGGAGGCGGGCGGCATCTACGGGGCCCGGCACCTCGTCGACAAGCACCCCGGCCTCTTCGAGGGCGTCACCGAGGCGATCGGCGAGGTCGGCGGCTTCTCGTTCACGGTCAACGAGAACCTGCGGCTCTACCTCGTGGAGACCGCCCAGAAGGGCATGCACTGGATGCGGCTCACGGTGGAGGGCACCGCGGGCCACGGCTCGATGACCAACAGCGACAACGCCATCACGGAGCTGTGCGAGGCCGTGGGCCGACTCGGCCGCCACCAGTGGCCGGTGCGCGTGACCAAGACGGTGCGCAGCTTCCTGGACGAGCTCTCGGACGCGCTCGGGACACCCCTGGACCCGGACAACATGGACGCGACGCTCGCCAAGCTCGGCGGCATCGCCAAGATGGTCGGCGCGACGCTGCGCAACTCGGCCGCCCCGACGATGCTCGGCGCCGGCTACAAGGTCAACGTCATCCCCGGCCAGGCGACGGCCCACGTCGACGGCCGCTTCCTGCCGGGCTACGAGGACGAGTTCTTCGCCGACCTGGACCGGATCCTCGGCCCGCGCGTGAAGCGGGAGGACGTGCACGGCGACAAGGCGCTGGAGACGGACTTCGACGGCAAGTTGGTGGACGCCATGCAGGGCGCCCTGAAGGCCGAGGACCCGATCGCGCGGGCGGTCCCGTACATGCTCTCGGGCGGTACGGACGCCAAGTCCTTCGACGACCTCGGCATCCGCTGCTTCGGCTTCGCTCCGCTGCAGTTGCCGCCGGAGCTGGACTTCGCCGGGATGTTCCACGGTGTGGACGAGCGGGTGCCGGTCGACGGACTGAAGTTCGGTGTGCGGGTGCTCGACCGGTTCATCGACAACGCCTGAGATTCGAGAAGGTGTGCGCATTCCACTGAGAAGAGTGAATGCACTCATACGCTCGTAGCCCCGGTGAACCCTCCTCGTTACAGGTGTTGCGGTCCGCGGCTGGGACCGCATTGCCTACTAGGAGGAACAATGATCAAGAAGGTTGTCGCCGCAGTGGCTGCCACCGGTGGCCTGGTTCTCGCGGGTGCGGGCCTGGCCCACGCCGATGCGGGTGCGCAGGGTGCGGCCATCGGCTCCCCCGGTGTCCTGTCCGGCAACGTCGTGCAGGTTCCCGTTCACATCCCCGTGAACGTCTGCGGCAACACGATCTCCGTGATCGGCCTGCTGAACCCGGCCTTCGGCAACACCTGCGTCAACGCCTGACGCGTCTGAAGTCTTCGGCCCCGGAGCGCATCCCGCGCTCCGGGGCCACCGGGCTTTCAGGCCCGAATTTCCTTCACTTCCGGCGCACCGGCGGGGGAGCCAGGTGGGCCGGGCCGTCGGACGACGGCCGAAACGCACACACCAGGGGACGAGTACAGATGCGACGACCGGCACAGGTCACCAGGAAGACCCTGATCACGATGGCGGCGGCGGGGGGTGTCCTCGCGATGGGCGGGGGCTACGCACACGCGGACTCCGCCGCCTCGGGGCACGCCGCGAACTCTCCGGGCCTGCTGTCCGGGAACAACCTGCAGGCGCCCGTGGACGCGCCGGTGAACGCCTGCGGGAACACGATCACGGTGGTGGGAGCTCTCAACCCGGCCTTCGGGAACCACTGCGCCAACGGACCCGGCCACACCAAGCCGAAGCCCCCGAAGCCGCCGAAGCCGCACCACCCGGGCGACGACGAACCGTGCGACGACCACCCGGGCAACCCCGGGAACCCGGGCAACCCGGGCAGCCCGGGTAACCCCGGTAACCCTGGGAACCCCGGTAACCCCGGTAACCCCGGTAACCCTGGGAACCCCGGTAACCCTGGTAACCCTGGTAACCCCGGCAACCCTGGTAACCCCGGGAACCCGGGCAACCCTGGTAACCCCGGGAACCCGGGCAACCCCGGCAACCCTGGTAACCCCGGGAACCCGGGCAACCCCGGCAACCCTGGTAACCCTGGTAACCCCGGGAACCCGGGCAACCCCGGCAACCCTGGTAACCCCGGGAACCCGGGCAACCCCGGTACCGGCACCCCCGTCACGCACCCCGGGCCCGGAACCGGGAGCAACACCCCCGGTCTCGCCGCCACCGGGTCCGGTGACGTGCTCACCGCCGGGCTGCCGCTCGCGGGCGGCCTGCTGCTCGCCGGCACCGTGCTCTACCGGCGGGCCCGCAACGCCGCCTGACGGACGTTCACGGCGCGGGCCCCGTCCCCGGGGCCCGCGTCACCAGGTCGCGCGGACCTGACGGATGATCCGGCGGCGCAGTCGCACACGGCGGCTGCCGTCCCGGTACAGGCTCAGTCGGTCGAGTTCCCAGTTCCCGTACTCGGCATGGTCGGTCAACAGGCGGGTCGCCTCCTTGCGAGGTACACCGCGGGGCACGTACACGTCGACGAATTCGTATTCCGGCATCGCATCTATTGTGCGGGCAGAGCCCTGCTACGGATAGCGTCTGTCCTATGTCTGATGCCGATCTGCCCACTGTTGCCGAGGTACGCGCCGCCGCCGAGGCGGTCAAGGCCGCGCTCGACCGTCACCTCGCCGCGGTCGAGCACAGGATCGGGGACGAGGACCCGGACGTCTACGCCGCGTTCAACGAACTCGCCGCCGCGGCCGAGGTGTACGACGAACTCCTCTACGACCGGTACGACGAGGTCACCCCCTTTGAGATCCCCACGCCCGAGGACGGTGTCCCGTACACCGGCCCCGCCGAGCCCGCCGCCTTCAGCGTGCTCATCCGCCGCGACTACGCCGTGGTCGAACCGGCCCGGCTGATCGCCCAGGCCGAACGGGTCGCCGCGCACGACCGGGACGCCGAATTCGTGGGCGACGGCGGCAGCGCCGACGCGCTGGGCGTCCTCTTCGGGGAGTACGAGCCCGACGAGATCGCCTCCCGCTACAAGGACTTCGGGCTGGAGGAGGGTGACTCCACGCTCTGGATCGCGGCCTCGGAGGAGGTGGCGGAACCGGGGGAGTGGCTGGGCTCGCCCTTCGGGCACATCGACCCGCAGGACGTGCTGCACCGGTTCGACGTCAGCTCCGTCTTCGACGAGGAGGCCGACGAGTTCGACGAGGACGAGGCCGCGGAGCCGGGGCTGACCCCGGCCTGACCCCCGGCCTTGACCCCCACCCCCGATCCGTGGCCCCCGTCCTCCCGGGCGGGGGCCACGGCCGGTTCACTGCGGCTGCTGCGCGCCCGCCGTCGCCAGGGCCGTCAGCAAGCCCGTCAGGCGCGTCGTACGCGGCTTCGCGGGCACCTCGGCCACTGCGTGCGGCAGCGCCTGGTCGACCCCGTGCACCACGGACAGGTGCCGCTCGCCCCGCCCGAACGCCGTGTAGACCCAGTCCCGCGACAGCGCCTGCGCCGCGTCACCTGGCAGTACGACGACCACCGCCGGCCAGCGCGTGCCCACGGCCTGGTGCGCCGTCACCGCCCAGCCGTGCCGCACCCGGGACTCGACGAGCTCCTTCGGCACGACGATCCGTGCGCCCGCCCGGTCCAGGTGCAGGCCCTCGGCGTCGGCCGACACCACCCGGGCCGCCAGCGCCCGTCCGGCCGACGGCACGTGGACGACCCGGTCACCGGGGTCGAAGCCGCCGAAGCGGCCCGGACCGGGGTTCAGGCGCTCCTTCAGGGCGGCGTTCAGCGCCCTGGTGCCCGCCGAGCCGCCGTGGCCTGGGGTGATCACCTGTACGTGGTCCGCCGGGATCCCGAAGGCCCGCGGCACCGATTCCGCCACCAGCTGCACGGCCCGGTGCACGGCTTCCCCGGCGTCCTTCACCGGAACGATGACGACCTCCTTGCCCGGGGCGTCCACCTGGTTGAGCTCCCCGATGCCGATCCCGGAGACGAGCTCGCCGAGGGGGCCCGGGTCGGGGGTGCGGGAGATCGACTGCGGGCAGGTACGGGCCGCCAGCACATCGGCGAACACCCGCCCGGCCCCGGCCGACCCGAGCACGCCGGGGTCCCCGGAGAGCACCAGCCGGGCCCCGTCCGGGACGGACTCCACCAGGGCGGCCGCGGTCTCCACGTCCAGCTGCGGCGCGTCCAGCACCACCAGCAGGTCCAGCGCGAACTGGCCGTCCGCGTCCCGCCCGGGCCCCTCGGCGCCGGACAGCAGCCCGGCCACGGTCACCGGGTCCGGGCCGCCGCCGGGGGCGTGCGCGGCCACGCAGACCCGTAGGCCCAGCTCCCGGGCCGCGACGGCCAGGGCGACCGGTTCGGCACGGGCGGCCTCGCCACCGGTGTGGGTGACCAGGCCGTGGCCCGCGACCGCGCGGATCAGCTCGGCGGCGGAGGGACTCGGCGCGGACCCGGCGGCCCGCTCCCAGTCCCCGGGGGCGTCGAAGGTGCCGGCGGCCAGCCGGGCCAGGCCGTCGGCCAGGCTCTCCTCGGCCATGGCGGCACCCTCCAGGCCCACGAGCAACCGAACGGGCTGCGCTGCGTCCTCGGCGTCTTCGGTGTCCTTGGCGTCCGCGCCGACCGGCGGCCCCAGGGGCTCGTGGAAGACCAGCACCGAGCCCTCGGCGATGGCCTGTTCCAGCGCCTCGGTCGGATCCGGTACGCCGTACTGGGTCAGGGCCTTCTCCAGCACCGGGGCCTCCAGGGCGGTGTGGCCCTTCAGCCCCGCCTGGGCCAGCAGCCAGCCCACCAGGACGGTCGTGCGGCGCTCGTCCCCGGGACCCGCTTCGGGGCCCAGCAGGGTCCGGGCGAAGCCGTCGGCCTGGGCCGGACGTACGGCGGGGAGCGCCAGCAGCCGCCAGGGGTTCTCGGTGAGCTGCCCGGCGGCGTCCTCGCCCAGGGCCGCCGCGGCGCTGGCCGCCAGGGCCTCGGGGGCGCCACCGCGGGCCAGTACCGCCCGTACGCCCTCGACGCTGTCGGCGGAGGGCGCGGGCGCGGCCGCCACGGCCGGGGTGACGGGGCGCGGTGCCGGGGGCGCGGCGGGTGCCTTGCGGGGCGTGGCCGGGGCCTCGTCGAAGTACACGGCGGAGGGCTTCGCACCGCTCTCCACGGCCCGGACGGCGGCCAGCAGGTCGGCTGCCCTCCCGCTCAGCTTCGCACCGGCCTCGACGGGCGCCTCCCGCTCGGCCTTGCGTCGGGCGATCCGCTCCCGCTCGATCTTCTGGGCGGCCAGTTCGGCCTGGGCCTCGGAGAGCGCGGGCGTCACCTGGGCCTCGGCGGCCGGCTCGGCGGTGCCCTCGGGGTCGGCCCCGGGATCGGCGTCGGCCTCGGCTTCGGATCCGGCCGCGTCATCGGCTGCCGCAGGGGCGGTCTCCGGGCCGGTCCCGGCCTCGGGCCCTGCGGGGCTCTCCCCCACCCCGCCCCTTCCCGAAACCGAGGGCTCCGCCCCCGGGCCCCCGTCTTCGCCCGCGGCGACCCCGTCGTCCTCGGCACCGCCCGCATCCGCCTCGGACCCGGCGTCCGCCCGCCCGGGCTCGGGAGCGGCTTCGGGGGCCGCTTCCGGTTCGGCGGCTGCGGACGGGTCGGCCTCCGGGGCGGCCGGGTCCTCCGCGGCAGCGGTGTCGGCCTGAGGGTCCGTACTCACAGCGTGCTCCAGTCCTGATCGGGGTAGCGGTGCACCGGAGCCGAAACATCGTCCAGCGCCCGGCAGATCTCCTCCGGAAGACTAAGGGCCTCCACCGACAGTGCCGCCCCGAGCTGCGCGGACGTCCGCGCGCCGACGATCGGCGCCACCACCCCCGGCCGGTCCCGGATCCACGCCAGGGCCACCTGGAGCGGGGTCACGGCCAGGCCCTGGGCCGCCGTCGCCACCGCGTCCACGATCCGCCCCGCCGCCTCGTCGAGGTACGGGTCCACCAGAGCGGCCAGCGCCTCCGAGGCGCCCCGGGAGTCGGCCGGGGTGCCGTCCCGGTACTTGCCCGTCAGCACCCCGCGGCCCAGCGGCGAGGAGGGCAGCAGGCCGATCCCGAGGTCCAGCGCGGCCGGCAGCACCTCGCGCTCGACCCCCCGCTGGAGCAGGGAGTACTCCATCTGCGTCGAGGCGATCCGGGTGCGCACCCCGGGGGCCGCGAGCTGCCAGGTCGCCGCCTTCGCCAGCTGCCAGCCGCAGAAGCCCGCCAGTCCCGCGTACCGGGCCCGGCCGCTGCTCACCGCCAGGTCCAGCGCCTGCAGGGTCTCCTCCAGCGGGGTCGCGGGGTCGAACGCGTGCACCTGCCACAGATCGACGTAGTCGGTGCCCAGCCGGTCCAGCGAGGCGTCGAGGGCGGCGAGCAGGTGCCCGCGCGAGCCGTCGAACCTGCGGTCCGGGTCAGGAACGCTGCCCGCCTTGGTCGCGATCACCAGGTCCCGGCGCGGGACGAGCCCGCCCACCAGCCGCCCGAGGAGGTACTCCGCCTCGCCGCCGCCGTAGGCGTCGGCGGTGTCGACGAGCGTTCCGCCCGCCTCCCAGAACGTCTTCACCTGCTCGGCGGCGGCGTCCTCACCGGTGTCGCGGCCCCAGGTGAGGGTGCCGAGGCCGATCCGGGAGACGCGCAGTCCGGTGCGGCCGAGATGCCTCTGCTCCATGAGCGCTGAGACTACTGGGGCGCTGACGCGGAGGACCTTGGCGCGCTACAGTCCCCGCACACCAACGTTACTGATCGGTAAACCGGTAAGGGGACGATACATGCGGCTCGGCATCAATCTTGGTTACTGGGGCGCGGGCATGGACGCCGACAACCTCGCCGTCGCCCAGGAGGCCGACCGCCTGGGTTACGACGTCTGCTGGGCCGCCGAGGCCTACGGCTCCGACGCCCCGACCGTGCTCGCCTGGGTCGCCGCCCAGACCGAGCGCATCGACGTCGGCTCGGCGATCATGCAGATCCCGGCCCGTCAGCCCGCCATGACCGCCATGACGGCGGCCACCCTCGACTCGCTCACCAAGGGCCGCTTCCGGCTCGGCCTCGGCGTCTCCGGACCCCAGGTCTCCGAGGGCTGGTACGGCGTCAAGTTCGACAAGCCGCTGGCCCGCACCCGCGAGTACGTGGAGATCGTCCGCAAGGCCATGAGCCGGGAGCGGCTCTCCTACGACGGCGAGCACTGGACCCTGCCGCTGCCGGACGGCCCGGGCAAGCCGATCAAGCTGACCGTGCACCCCGAGCGCGAGCACATCCCGCTCTACATCGCCGCCATCGGCCCCAAGAACCTGGAGCAGACCGGCGAGATCGCCGACGGCGCCCTGCTGATCTTCCCGGCCGCCGAGCACCTGGAAGCCACCGCCCTCACGCACATCCGGGCGGGCCGCGAGAAGGCCGGGCTGACCATGGAGGGCTTCGACGTCTGTCCGACCGTGCCGCTGGCCCTCGGCGAGGACGTGAACGCGCTCGCGGACATGTTCCGCCCCTACACCGCCCTGTACGTGGGCGGCATGGGCAGCCGGAAGCAGAACTTCTACAACCAGCTGGCCCAGCGCATGGGCTACGAGAAGGAAGCCGCCGAGATCCAGGACAAGTACCTGTCGGGAGACAAGAACGGCGCCGCCGCGGCCGTGCCGCACTCGCTGATCGACTCGACCACCCTGCTCGGCCCGGTCGCGCGGATCGCCGACGGGATGCGGGCCTACGCGGAGGCCGGGGTCACCACCCTCACGCTCGCCCCGGCCGGGTTCACCCTGGACGAGCGGATCGCGGCCCTGCGCGCCGGTACCGAGGCGATGGAGCTGGCGGGCCTGGCCTGATCGCCCCCCGCCCGACCGGCTGATCCGGTGCCGGCGGGCGGACGCCGGCACCGGTGGACGCCTTCGCGGCCGTGGTGGGGGCTCGGGGGTCTTCCCCGCCACGGCCGACACAGCGAACAACGCCGGGAACGCCCACCGGGTTACGCACGGCGGCCCACCCCCCGATTTCGTTCATTCGGACGAGTAGTGCGACCCATCGGTTGCCCGCCCCGCCCACCGGAGTTTGACTCGTTCCATGCTCTCTGCCCGCAGCCTGTTCCAGGAGATCGTGGACAACGACGACTCCTTCCAGCTGTTCTGCTCCATCGCCGCCAGCGGGGAGACCCAGGGCGGCTGGGAGAACGCCCGCATCGCGGCCCTGGTGCCGGACGGCATGCGCCACCTCGCGCCCAAGATCACCCGGCACGGCGCCGACGAGGACAAGCACGGCCGGATCTTCAACGCGCTGCTCCGCAAGCGGGGCCTGCCCGCCGTCCCGGTACCCCCCGAGACCGACTACACCATGCTGCTGGAGCGCCGCGGCATCGGCCTCGCCCACGAGAAGCTGCGCCGCGAGGTGGCGCTGAGCGAGGAGGACATCGTCGTCTACCTCGCGCACAGCCGCGTCACCGAACAGCGTGCCGCCGACCAGATGGACATGCTGGTCAAGTACTTCGGCGACCACCCCGAGGTGGGCAAGGCGATCCACCTGATCAGCCACGACGAGGACAACCACCTCGCCTACTGCCACGAGGAACTGCTGCGCCTGGCCCGCTCCGGCTACGGCCGGACCATCCAGCGGGTGCTCCGCGAGAGCGCGCTCGCCGAGATCTCCGTCTACCGCGACGTGAGCCTCGCCGTCATGAGCCACATGGGACGGCTGCTGCACTGGCCGGCCCCGAAAGCGGCCTCGCTGGCCGCCGGCATCCGGGCGATGTACGCGTACGAGCGGTTCAGCGGCTGGCACCGGATGGTGAACCTGCGACTGCCCGAGCGCCTGGACGCCCTCGGCGGCGCACCGGGCGCCGCGGCCGGGCCCGCCCACGCCCCGCGCGAGAGGGAGCTCAGAGCCAGCCCCGGCGCTTGAACATCCGGTGCAGGCCCACGCACGCACCCGCCATGACCACCAGCACCGCCGGGTAGCCCCAGGCGTGCCGCAGCTCCGGCATGTGGTCGAAGTTCATCCCGTAGATCCCCGCCACCATCGTCGGGACGGCCGCCATCGCCGCCCAGGCCGAAATCTTGCGCATGTCGTCGTTCTGCCGCAGGCCCATTTGCGCGAGGTGCGCGGCGAGCGCGTCCGACAGCAGCCGGTCCAGGCCCTCGATGTATTCGTTCGCCTTGGTCAAGTGGTCGGCGACATCGCGGAAGAACGGCTGCGCGTGCTCGTGGACGAAGGGGACCTCCCCGAAGGCGAGGCGGTCCATCGGCTGGAGCAGTGGGCTCGTCGCCCGCCGGAACTCCAGCACCTGCCGCTTGAAACCGTAGATCCGGGCGGCGGTGTTCTTGGTGTCCGAGGCGTTCGGGGCGAAGACCTCGGCCTCCAGCTCCTCCAGGTCCGCCTGCAGCTCGGCCGCCACCTCGATGTAGTGGTCGACCACCGCGTCGGACACCGCGTACAGCACCGCCGTCGGGCCGTGCCGCAGCACGTCCGGCTCCTGTTCCAGCCGGTGGCGCACGGCCGCCAGCGGGGCCCCCACACCGTGCCGGACCGTGACGACGAACGAGTCCCCTATGAACACCATCAGCTCGCCCGCGGTCACCGTGTCCGCGTCCTCGTCGTACAGCACCGGCTTGAGGACGACGAACAGCGAATCGTCGTACACCTCCAGCTTCGGGCGCTGGTGCGCGGTCAGCGCGTCCTCCACTGCCAGCGGATGCAGGCCGAACTCCTGGCTGACGTGGTCGAATTCCTTCGCGGTCGGCTCGTGCATGCCGATCCACAAGAAGGCGTCACCGGCCGCCCGGGCCTCGTCGAGGGCGTCCGAGAAATCGTCCGGCCCCTCGGTGCGGCGGCCGTCCCGGTAAATCGCGCAGTCCACAATCACGCCGGGCATTCTTCCCTGCCCACGGCCCGCCCGCACACGTGCGGCAGCGCATACGCTGGCCCCATGGCCACGCTGATCCTCGTACGACACGGGCGGTCCACCGCCAACACCGCTGGGCTGCTCGCCGGATGGACCCCCGGAGTGGCCCTCGACGAGCGCGGCGCGGAGCAGGCCGCCGCGCTGCCCGGCCGGCTGGCGGGGGTGCCGCTCGCCGCCGCCGTCACCAGCCCGCTGCAGCGCTGCCGGGACACCCTCGCACCCCTGATGGCCGCCCGGCCGGAGCTGGAACTGCACACCGACGAGCGGATCGGCGAGTGCCACTACGGCGATTGGTCGGGCCGCAAACTGTCCGAGCTCTCCGACGAACCGCTGATGAAGATCGTCCAGCAGCACCCGTCGGCCGCAGCCTTCCCCGGCGGCGAGTCCATGCGGGCCATGCAGGCGCGCGCCGTGGACGCCGTACGCGACTGGGACGCGCGGATCGAGCAGGAGCACGGCAGCGACGCCGTCTTCCTGATGTGCTCGCACGGCGACATCATCAAGTCCCTGGTCGCGGACGCCCTGGGCATGCACCTGGACCTCTTCCAGCGCATCCACGTCGACCCCTGCTCGGTGACGGCCGTCCGGTACACCGCCACCCGGCCCTTCGTGTTCCGGCTCGGCGACACCGGGGACCTCGGCCCGCTCGTCCGGCGCCCCGCCGCACCCGAGAGCGTCGCCTCCGACAAGGACACCGAAGACGCGGGGAACGCCGTCGTGGGAGGCGGCGCGGGCGCGGCTTGATCGCCCGGCGCAGTAGGGTGGACGGGCCAACACAAGGGCGCAGACCTGCCCCTGCCGCCGAGACTTGGAGACTGGACGTGCCCCGTCAGGTGTTCCTCTACGACCCCCCGGACCGCTTCGTGGCCGGCACGGTCGGTCTGCCGGGACGCCGTACGTTCTTCCTGCAGGCCTCCGCCGGCCCCCGCGTCACCAGCGTCTCCCTGGAGAAGACCCAGGTAGCGGCGCTCGCCGAGCGGATGGACGAGCTGCTGGACGAGGTCGTACGGCGGACCGGCGGCAACGCGCCGGTCCCGGCCGTCGCCCCCGCCGAGGCCGCCGACACCGCGCCGCTGGACGTCCCGGTCGACGAGGAGTTCCGCGTCGGCACCATGGCCCTGGCCTGGGACGGCGAGGAGCAGCGCATGATCGTCGAGGCCCAGGCGCTCGTCGAGCTCGACGCGGACTCCGACGAAGACCTCGCCGAGGCCGAGGAGCGGCTCCTCCAGGACGAGGAGAACGGCCCGCCGATGCTGCGGGTCCGCCTCACCGGCTCCCAGGCCCGGGCCTTCGCCAAACGGGCCCTGGACGTCGTCAACGCCGGCCGCCCGCCGTGCCCGCTGTGCAGCCTCCCGCTGGACCCGGAGGGGCACGTGTGCCCGCGCCAGAACGGCTACCGGCGCCAGGCGTGAGGGACACGGGGGAGAAGATGGAGGAACTGCTCGCCCGGGGCGAGCTCACCGTCATAGGCCGGATCCGCGACGCGTCCAACGCCGTCCTGCTGTGCAGCGTCACGCACGGGGACGTGAGCGCCGACTGCGTCTACAAGCCGGTCAAGGGCGAGCGGCCGCTGTGGGACTTCCCCGACGGGAACCTCGCCCGCCGGGAGGTCGCCGCCTACCTGATCTCCGAGGCCACCGGATGGGGCCTGGTCCCCGCCACCGTGCTGCGCGACGGACCGTACGGCGAGGGCATGGTCCAGCAGTGGATCGACGCCGAGCAGCCGGACGAGGACGCCCCGCTGGGAGCGCTCCTCGGACTCGTCGACGGCGAGGAGGCAGGGGAGGGCTGGAAGGCCGTCGCCCTCGCCGAGGTCGGCGAAGGCCGCACCGCGCTGCTCGTGCACGCCGACGACCCCCGACTGCGCCGGCTCGCCGTACTCGACGCCGTGATCAACAACGGCGACCGCAAGGGCGGCCACCTGCTGCCCGCGCCCGACGGCCGGCTCTACGGCATCGACCACGGCGTGACCTTCCACGCCGAGGACAAGCTGCGCACCCTCCTGTGGGGCTGGGCGGGCGAGCCGCTGACCGACGAGGCGCGCGAGGTGCTGGCCGCGCTCGCCGACGGGCTGGCCGAGGGGGCCCCGCTCGCCACCCGGCTGGCCGCACTGATCACGCCGGTCGAGCTGGCCGCCGTACGGGACCGGGTGGGGCACCTGCTGCGCACCGGAACCCACCCCCGGCCGTCCGGGCAGTGGCCGTCGATCCCCTGGCCACCGGTCTGAATCAGCCATTGGTCGTACGCACAGAATCGGCCAGACCGCAAGAGTGCCGATCAAGACAACAGTGCAGGTCCAGTTCGTTTCCGGAACATCCGTCCGGTTAGGCTCGAGACATGCATGCCTGGCCCGCTTCTGAGGTCCCCGCCCTTCCTGGCAAGGGCCGCGACCTCCAGATCCACGACACCGCGACCCAGGGGACGATCACCCTCGCCCCCGGTCCCGTCGCCCGTATCTACGTCTGCGGCATCACTCCGTACGACGCGACCCACATCGGTCACGCGGCGACCTACAACGCGTTCGACCTCGTACAACGCGTGTGGCTCGACACCAAGCGGCAGGTCCACTACGTCCAGAACGTCACGGACGTGGACGACCCGCTCCTGGAGCGGGCGCTGCGCGACAACCAGGACTGGACCGAGCTGGCGGAGCGCGAGACCGCACTCTTCCGCGAGGACATGACGGCCCTGCGGATGCTCCCCCCGCAGCACTACATCGGAGCCGTCGAGGCCATACCCGGCATCGTGCCGCTGGTCGAGCGGCTGAGGGACGCGGGCGCGGCGTACGAGCTCGAGGGCGACACCTACTTCTCGGTCGAGGCCGACCCGCACTTCGGCGGGGTCTCCCACCTCGACGCCGAGGCGATGCGGCTGCTCTCGGCCGAGCGGGGCGGCGACCCCGACCGGCCCGGGAAGAAGAACCCGCTGGACCCGATGCTGTGGATGGCCGCGCGTCCGGGCGAGCCGAGCTGGGACGGCGGCTCGCTGGGCCGCGGCCGGCCGGGCTGGCACATCGAGTGCGTGGCGATCGCCCTGGACCACCTGGGCATGGGCTTCGACATCCAGGGCGGCGGCTCCGACCTGGCGTTCCCGCACCACGAGATGGGTGCGTCGCACGCGCAGGCGCTGACGGGCGAGTTCCCGATGGCCAAGGCGTACGTCCACGCGGGCATGGTGGCACTGCACGGCGAGAAGATGTCGAAGTCGAAGGGCAACCTCGTCTTCGTATCGGCGCTGCGCCGCGCCGGGGTGGACCCGGCGGCGATCCGCCTGGCCCTGCTCTCGCACCACTACCGGGCCGACTGGGAGTGGACGGAGGCCGTCCTCGACGAGGCCGTGGCCCGGCTGGAGCGCTGGCGCGCGGCCGTGTCCCGGCCGGACGGCATCCCGGCGGACGCCGTGCTCGAAGAGGTCCGCGAAGCCCTGGCGAACGACCTGGACGCCCCTGCGGCGCTGGCGGCCGTGGACCGCTGGGTGGAGCTCCAGAACGCCACCGACGGCGACGACGAGTCTGCCCCGGGCCTGGTCTCCCGCACGGTGGACGCCCTCCTGGGCGTGGCGCTGTAACCCGGCCGCAGCGACACCGATGCCCCTGGCCCACCGGGCCGGGGGCATCTCCCTTTCCGCCGTCGGACGGGGACGCGCCGGCCGCTGCGCGGAGCTTCCCCCACCCCGCCCCTTCCCGAAACCGGGCAGCGCCCGGGAGACGGCGGGAGGGCGCGCCTACGCGTCCGGGGCGTCGTCCTCGCCGGGGGACGGGGCGGCCGGCGGCTCGGGATCCTCCCCGGAGGGGTCCGGCTTGCGCTTCGGGGGACGGGGGAGGCCCCCGGTCGTGTCCCGCAGGTAGGAGCCGTCGCCCGGCTCCGCCGCCGGGCCCGCCGCCGGGTCGCGCCGCCGCAGGTACCGCTCGAACTCCCGCGCGATCGCGTCCCCCGAGGCCTCCGGCAGGTCGGCCGTGTCCCGCGCCTCCTCCAGCGTCTGGACGTACTCCGCCACCTCGCTGTCCTCGGCGGCCAGTTGGTCCACGCCCAACTGCCACGCCCGGGCGTCCTCCGGCAGTTCGCCCAGCGGGATCCGGATGTCGATCAGATCCTCGAGCCGGTTCAGCAGGGCCAGCGTCGCCTTCGGGTTCGGCGGCTGGGAGACGTAGTGCGGCACCGCCGCCCACAAGGACACCGCCGGGACGCCCGCGTGCGTACACGCCTCCTGCAAGATGCCCACGATGCCCGTCGGGCCCTCGTACTTGGTCTCCTCCAGGTCCATCGTCCGCGCCAGGTCCGCGTCCGATGTGACCCCGCTCACCGGCACCGGCCGGGTGTGCGGGGTGTCCCCGAGCAGCGCGCCCAGGATGACCACCATCTCCACGCCCAGCTCGTGCGCGAAACCGAGGATCTCGTTGCAGAACGACCGCCACCGCATGGACGGTTCGATGCCCCGGACCAGCACCAGGTCCCGCGGCTTGGCACCGCCGATCCGGACCACCGACAGTCGCGTCGTCGGCCACGTGATCTTCCGTACCCCGTTGTCCAGCCATACCGTCGGCCGGTTGACCTGGAAGTCGTAGTAGTCCTCGGCGTCGAGCGCCGCGAAGACCTCGCCCTTCCACTCCCGGTCCAGGTGTGCGACCGCACCGGAGGCCGCGTCACCCGCGTCGTTCCAGCCCTCGAACGCGGCCACCATGACCGGGTCGATCAGCTCGGGCACGCCCTCAAGCTCGATCACCCAGGTCTCCTTCCGAAGTTCCCTTGCGTACGTGGGTCAGCCTAAGCCTTGATGAGGCACCGGCCACAGCCCACGACAGAGGGGCGGTTCCCCTCGGAACCGCCCCTCTTCCCCACCTGCGCAAGAGCTATGCCTTGCGGGCCAGCATCTCCTCGACCCGGGCCTTCACGGAGTCGTCGTCCAGGCCGCGGATCGTCACCGTCGTACGGCGGCGCAGCACGTCGTCGACCGTCTCGGCCCACTCGTTGTCACGGGCGTAGGCGACCTGCGCCCAGATCTCCGGACCGTCCGGGTGGATCCGCTCGGCCAGCGCGGGGTCCTCGTTCGCGATGCGCGCGATGTCGAAGGCCAGCGAGCCGTAGTGGGAAGCCAGGTGGCGGGCCGTCAGCGGGTCCATCCGCGTCCCCGGCTCCCGGTCCACCAGCAGTCGGTGCGCGACCGCGTTCGGGTTGGCGACGCCGGGCAGCGCGATCCGGCGCACCAGCGACTTCACCGGCTCCATGTCCTCGGTCAGCGGGCTGCCCGGGAGCTTCGCCAGCTTGTCCATGACCACACGGCCAATGTGGCGGTACGTCGTCCACTTGCCGCCGGCCACCGACAGCATGCCGCCGGCGCCCTCGGAGACGACCGTCTCGCGCTTGGCCTTCTCGACGCCGCCGGGGCCGCCGGGCAGCACCCGCAGGCCCGCGAAGGCGTACGTCATCAGCGAGCGGTCCAGGTCCGCGTCCTTCACCGAGAAGGCCGCCTCGTCCAGGATCTGCGTGATGTCGGACTCGGTGGCGCGCACGTCCGCCGGGTCGCCCTCGTACACCTCGTCGGTGGTGCCGAGCAGCAGCTGGTCCTCCCACGGGAGGGCGAAGGTGATGCGGTACTTGTCGATCGGGGTGGCCATGGCGGCCTTCCACGGCGACTTGCGCTTCATGACGATGTGCGCGCCCTTGGAGAGGCGGATCGACGGCATGGAGTGCTTGTCTTCCATGCGCCGCAGGTGGTCCACCCACGGGCCGGTGGCGTTGAGCACGACGCGCGCGTCGACCCCGAACTCGGTGCCGTCGAGACGGTCCTTGAGCTCGGCGCCGGTGACCCGGCCGCGCGTCTTGCGTAGTCCGGTGACCTCGGCGTGGTTCAGGACGACCGCGCCCGACTCGACGGCCGCACGGACCGTCATGACGGCGACGCGGGAGTCGTTCATCTGGTGGTCGTAGTAGACCGCCACGGCCTTGAGGTTGTCCGTCTTCAGACCAGGGTTGTCGGCGACGGCACGGGCCGGGGATATGACCTTGCCCATGCCGTCGCCGAAGGCCGAGAGGGCGGAGTAGGCGAAGACGCCCGCGCCCAGCTTGGCCGCACCCACCGGACCGCCCTTGTAGACCGGCAGGTAGAAGGTGAGCGGGTTGACCAGGTGCGGGGCCACGTCCTTGGCCAGCACCCGCCGCTCGTGGTGGTTCTCCGCGACCAGCTTGACCGCGCCGGTCTGCAGGTAGCGCAGGCCACCGTGGACGAGCTTGGAGGAGGCCGAGGAGGTGGCGCCGGCGAAGTCGCCGGCGTCCACCATGGCAACCCGCAGGCCCGACTGCGCGGCGTGCCACGCCACGGAGGTACCCAGGATTCCACCACCGATGACCAGCAGGTCGTACGTGGCCTTCGACAGCTGCTCACGGGTCTGTGCGCGGCTGACGTTGGCACCGGCGGTCGGGTGCGTGCCCAGTGCGGTCACGCTCTGCAGGCTGCTCATATCTCTCTTAGCTCCTCGTCGATTGACTCAGCTGGTGCGGTCAGCTGGCGTCTTCGTCGTCGACCCAGCCCATGGAACGCTCCACGGCCTTGAGCCAGCTCTTGTACTCGCGGTCCCGCTGGTCGGCGGGCATCCGCGGGGTCCACTCCGCCGCGCGGCGCCAGTTGGCGCGCAGGGCGTCGGTGTCGGGCCAGAAGCCGACGGCCAGGCCGGCGGCGTAGGCGGCGCCGAGGCAGGTGGTCTCGGCGACCATCGGGCGCACCACGGGGGCGTCCAGGAAGTCCGAGAGCGTCTGCATCAGCAGGTTGTTGGAGGTCATGCCGCCGTCGACCTTGAGGGCGGCGAGCTCGACGCCCGAGTCCTTGGTCATGGCGTCGGTGATCTCGCGGGTCTGCCAGGCGGTGGCCTCCAGGACGGCACGGGCGATGTGCGCCTTGGTGACGTACCGGGTGAGGCCGGCGATCACACCGCGGGCGTCGGAGCGCCAGTACGGGGCGAAGAGGCCGGAGAAGGCCGGCACGAAGTAGGCGCCGCCGTTGTCCTCGACCGAGGAGGCCAGGGTCTCGATCTCGGCCGCGGACTTGATCAGGCCCATCTGGTCGCGCATCCACTGGACGAGCGAGCCGGTGACGGCGATGGAGCCCTCCAGCGCGTAGACCGGCTTCTGGTCGCCGATCTGGTAGCCGACCGTGGTCAGCAGGCCGCTGTAGGAGTTGATGACCTTGTCGCCGGTGTTCATCAGCATGAACGTTCCGGTGCCGTAGGTGGACTTCGCCTCGCCCTCGGCGAAACAGGTCTGGCCGAAGAGGGCGGCCTGCTGGTCACCGAGCGCCGAGGCGACCGGGACACCGGCGAGGACGCCGTCCTTGACGTGGCCGTAGACCTCGGCGGAGGACTTGATCTCGGGGAGGACGTTGAGCGGGACGCCCATCGACTCGGCGATCTTCTCGTCCCAGGCCAGGCTGTGCAGGTTCATCAGCATGGTGCGCGAGGCGTTGGTGACGTCGGTGACGTGCACACCGCCCTGGGCGCCGCCGGTGAGGTTCCAGATGACCCACGAGTCCATGGTGCCGAAGAGGATGTCGCCGGCCTCGGCGCGCTCGCGCAGGCCCTCGACGTTGTCGAGCAGCCAGCGGACCTTCGGGCCCGCGAAGTAGCTCGCCAGCGGCAGGCCGGTCTCGCGGCGGAAGCGGTCCTGGCCGACGTTGCGGCCGAGCTCCTTGCACAGGGCGTCGGTGCGGGTGTCCTGCCAGACCAGTGCGTTGTGCACCGGCTCGCCGGTGTGGCGGTCCCACAGGACCGTGGTCTCGCGCTGGTTGGTGATGCCGACGGCCTTGACGTCCGCGGCGGTGATCTCCGCCTTGGCGATCGCTCCGGCGACGACCTCCTGGACGTTGGTCCAGATCTCGGTCGCGTCGTGCTCGACCCAGCCCGGCTTCGGGAAGATCTGCTCGTGCTCCTTCTGGTCGACGGCGACGATACGGCCGTCGCGGTCGAAGACGATGCAGCGGGAGGAGGTGGTGCCCTGATCGATCGCGGCGATGAAGGGACCGGTGCTGGTGGTCATGTTGGCTGCTCCTGGCAGGTC